>NZ_JBJGYR010000028.1:0-55578 GCF_054050095.1 Geodermatophilus sp. SYSU D01105 | reverse complement strand
TCTGGATGATCTCCAGGCTGTGGGCCTCGCACTGCTCGGAGGTCGCACCCCACGCGGTGATCCCGTGCCCGCCCAGGACGCAGCCGATCGCCTGCGGGTTCTCCGCCGCGATCGCGGCGATGTCCAGGCCCAGCTGGAACCCCGGCCGCCGCCAGGGCACCCACACCACCCGATCGCCGAAACACTCCCGGGTCAGCGCCTCCCCCTCGGCGGCGGTGGCCAGCGCGATCCCCGAATCGGGGTGCAGGTGGTCCACGTGCGCGGCGGTCACCAGCCCGTGCATCGCGGTGTCGATGCTCGGCGCCGCCCCACCCCGGCCGTGCAGGCAGAAGTCGAACGCCGCCACCATCTCGTCCTCCCGCTCCACCCCCGGATAGACCTCCACCAGCGACCGCAACCGGTCCAGCCGCAACACCGCCAGCCCCGCCTCGGCCAGCGTGCCCAGATCCCCACCGGAACCCTTCACCCACAACAGCTCCACCGGACCCCCGGTCACCGGATCGACCGCGCTGCCCTTGGCCGAGGTGTTCCCCCCGGCGTAGTTGGTGTTCCGCGGATCGCCACCCAACCGGTTGCTCCGCTCGATCAACTCACTGACCACGGGGTTCGTCACGTCTGGTGTCCTCTCGGGGGTTCCGGGGTGTTCTCGCGGTGAGCGGTCGGTCTTCAGGCGCCCCAGCCGGCCTGCTGGCCGCCGACGCGCTCGCGCTCGATGCGCTCCTGGTACCCGCTCCGGGCGAAGGCCGCGGACGGGTCGCCGTCCAGGCCCTGGGACTCGCGCAGCTCGGCGAGCAGCGGCCGGACGTCGGTGCTGAAGGCGTCCATCAGCACACCGTGGGCGCCGAGCACATCACCGGCGACCTGGGCCGCACGCAGCGCGTCGCGGTCGACCAGCAGCGCCTTGGCGGTGGCTTCCTGGACGTTCATGACCGAGCGGATCTGGCCCGGGATCTTCTTCTCGATGTTGTGGCACTGGTCGAGCATGAAGTTGACGCCGGCACCGAGCAGCGCGCCGTCCTGCACGATCTCGTTCATGATCCGGAACAGCTGGAACGGGTCGGCCGAGCCGACGATGAGGTCGTCGTCGGCGTAGTTGCGCGAGTTGAAGTCGAACGCGCCGAGCCGCCCGACCCGCAGCAGCTGCACCACGATGAACTCGATGTTGGTGCCCGGCGCGTGGTGCCCGGTGTCGAGCACGACCTGCGCCTGCTCGCCGAGGGCCAGGCAGTGCACCAGCGACGTGCCCCAGTCGGGGATGTCGGTCGCGTAGAAGTACGGCTCGAAGAACTTGTACTCCAGCAGCAGCCGCATGCCCGGGTCGAGCAGCGCGTAGACCTCCTGCAGGGACTCGGCCAGCCGGTCCTGGCGGGCCCGCAGGTCGTCCTGCCCGGCGTAGTTGGTGCCGTCGGGGAGCCACAGCTTCAGGTCGGTCGAGCCGGTGGCCCGCATGACCTCGACGCACTCGGCGTGGTGCGCGATCGCCTTGCGGCGGACGGCGGCGTCGGGGTGGGTCAGCGACCCGAGCTTGTAGTCGTCGTCCTGGAACAGGTTGGAGTTGATCGCCCCGATCCGGACGCCGAGGTCGGCGGCGTGCGCGGCGAGCTTGCCGGGGTCGTCGACCCGGTCCCACGGGATGTGCAGCGAGACCCGCGGCGCGACACCGGTGTACCGGTGCACCTGCGCGGCGTCCTCGAGCTTCTCGAAGGGGTCGCGGGCCACACCGGGCTGGCCGAAGACCTTGAACCGGGTGCCGGAGTTGCCGAACGCCCACGAGGGCAGCTCGATCGTCTGCTGCGCCAGGGCCTCGAGGGCGCGGGTGCGGGGTGTGGTCACGGTCGGTCTCCTGTCTGTGCCGTGGTGGGCTCGCCGGCCGCGGCCAGCTGGGCGTCGAGGTCGAAGACGAGGTCCAGGGTGGCCTTGCCGCGGCCGTCGCCGGTCTCGAAGAAGGGGGCCATCTCGGCCTCCCAGCGGGCGCTCACCGCGGCGGCGTCCACCGCGGCCTGCGCCGCGGCGAGGTCGTCGGTCAGCACGGTGCCGACGAGCAGGCCGTCGTCGCGGAGGAACAACTGGTACTCCCGCCAGCCGGCGTCCCGCAGGGCGGTCAGCATCTCCGGCCAGACGGCGGCGTGCCGCGCGCGGTACTCGGCCAGCCGGTCGCGCCGGACCTGGAGGGTGAAGCAGACGCGGGGCACGGGTCCTCCGGCGGTCCCGCCCGGCCTCGTCGCCGGGACGGCCGGTGAAACGTTTCACACCGGTGTGGTGCAGACCATAGCCAGTGCGGTAGGAATGCGTCAAGACGGGCTGGGCGACCAGCGACGACACCCGCTGGAGGAGGACCGCTGACCGCGAGCATCCGGGACGTCGCCGGCCGCGCCGGTGTCTCGGTGGGCACCGTCAGCAACGTCCTCAACCGGCCGGAGCTGGTCAGCGCCGCCACCCGGGGCCGGGTCCTCGACGCGATCGCCGAGCTCGGGTTCGTCCGCAACGAGTCGGCCCGCCAGCTGCGGGCCGGCTCCAGCCGCACGGTCGGCCTGGTCGTCCTGGACATCGCCAACCCGTTCTTCACCGACGTCGCCCGCGGGGTGGAGGACGTCGTCAACGCCGCCGGGCTGGCGCTGATCCTGTGCAACTCCGACGACCGGCCGGACAAGGAGGCCGCGCACCTCGCGGTGCTCGCCGAGCAGCGGGTCCAGGGGGTGCTCATCACGCCGACGGCGGAGCCGACCCCGGAGCTGGCGGCACTGCGCGGGCGCGGCGTCCCCGTGGTGCTGGTCGACCGGCGGGCTCCCGACACCGACCAGTGCGCCGTCGCGACCGACGACGTCCTCGGGGGCCGGCTGGCCGCGGGGCACCTGCTCGAGTGCGGGCACCGCCGGATCGCCTTCGTCGGCGGGCACTCCGGCCTGCCGCAGGTGCACGAGCGGCACTCCGGCGTGGCGGCGGCCGTGGGCGCGGCCCCGGACGCCGAGCTGACGGTGCTCTCCCCGGAGGAGCTCACCGTGGCCGGGGGCCGGGAGGCCGCGGCCGAGGTGCTCGCCCTCCCTGCGGCGGACCGCCCCACCGCGGTCGTGTGCGCCAACGACCTCCTCGCGCTCGGGGTGCTGCAGGAGATGGTGCGTGCCGGCGTGCGGGTCCCCGACGAGTTCGCCATCGTCGGGTATGACGACATCGAGTTCGCCGCGGCGGCCGCCGTCCCCTTGACGTCGGTCCGCAAGCCACGCCAGCTCCTCGGCCGCAGGGCCGCCGAGCTGCTGTTGGACGAGGCGCGCGCGGGACACCGGCACGAGCAGCCGGTGTTCGAGCCCGAGCTGGTGGTGCGGGAGTCGAGCAGGGTGCGCGGCGGGGAGGAGACGGGATGAGGGTGGCGCTGTTCGCCACGTGCCTGGTGGACACGATGGCGCCGCAGGTGGCGATGGCCACCGCGACGCTGCTGGAGCGGCTGGGCCACGAGGTCGTCGTCCCGCCGGGGCAGGCCTGCTGCGGGCAGATGCACGTCAACACCGGTTACCGGCGCGAGGCGGTGCCGATCGTGGCCAACCACGTGCGGGCGTTCGCCGGCGCGGAGGCGGTGGTCGCGCCGTCCGGCTCCTGCGTGGCGTCGATCCACCACCAGCAGGCGATGGTCGCCCGCCGGGCCGGGGAGTCCGCGCTGGCCGAGGAGGCCGAGGCGCTGGCCGCCCGCACCTACGAGCTCTCCCAGTTCCTCGTCGACGTCCTGGGCGTCACCGACGTCGGCGCCTACTACCCGCACCGGGTCACCTACCACCCGACCTGCCACTCGCTGCGCCTGCTGCGGGTCGGCGACCGGCCGCTGCAGCTGCTGCGGGCCGTCCGCGGGCTGGAGCTGGTCGAGCTGCCCGGCGCCGACCAGTGCTGCGGCTTCGGCGGCACCTTCGCGGTCAAGAACGCCGACACCTCGACCGCGATGCTCACCGACAAGATGGCCAACGTGCTCTCCACGCACGCCGAGGTCTGCACCGCCGGCGACGCCTCCTGCCTGATGCACATCGGTGGCGGGCTCTCCCGGCTGCGCTCGGGCACGCGGACGGTGCACCTGGCCGAGATCCTCGCCTCGACCGAAGAGGCCGTGAGCCCCCACCAGACGACGAAGCCGGCGGTGCCCGCGTGACCACGACGTCTCCCCCGCCTATGCACGAGTCGGTGCCCCCGCCGGCGCCGACCTTCCTCGGCCTGCCCACCGCGCCCCGGGGGGTGGGCCACCTGCGCGGCGACCGGCCCTTCCCGGACGCCGCCCGCGACGCGCTGCGCGACGGGCAGCTGCGGGCCAACCTCGGCCACGCGACCGGCACGATCCGCCGCAAGCGGGCCGCGGTCGTCGGCGAGGTGCCCGACTGGGAGGAGCTGCGGCAGGCCGGCAAGGCGCTCAAGACCGCGACCATGGCCCGCCTCGACGAGCACCTCGAGGAGCTCGAGCGGCAGGTGACCGCGCGCGGCGGCACGGTGCACTGGGCCCGCGACGCCACCGAGGCCAACGCGATCGTCACCCGGCTCGTGCAGGCGACCGGTGCCGACGAGGTGGTCAAGGTCAAGTCGATGGCCACCCAGGAGATCGGCCTCAACGAGGCGCTGGAGGCCGCCGGGATCACCGCGCACGAGACCGACCTGGCCGAGCTGATTGTGCAGCTGGGGGACGACGCGCCGTCGCACATCCTCGTGCCGGCGATCCACAAGAACCGCGCCGAGATCCGCGAGATCTTCCTGCGCACCATGCCGCAGTTCGCCGAGCCCGGTGCCGGGGCCGACCTGACCGACGAGCCGCGCCGGCTGGCGATGGCCGCGCGGGCGCACCTGCGCGAGCGGTTCCTCCGCGCCCGGGTGGCGGTCAGCGGCGCCAACTTCGCCGTCGCCGAGACCGGCACCCTGGCCGTCGTCGAGTCGGAGGGCAACGGCCGGATGTGCCTGACCCTGCCCGACACGCTGATCACCGTCATGGGCATCGAGAAGCTGGTGCCGACCTGGCGCGACCTCGAGGTGTTCCTGCAACTGCTCCCCCGGTCCTCCACCGGCGAGCGGATGAACCCCTACACCTCGATGTGGACCGGGGTCACCCCCGGCGACGGCCCGCAGGAGTTCCACCTGGTGCTGCTCGACAACGGGCGGACGGCGGTGCTCGCCGACGAGGTGGGCCGCGAGGCGCTGCACTGCATCCGCTGCTCGGCGTGCCTGAACGTCTGCCCGGTCTACGAGCGCACGGGTGGGCACGCCTACGGCTCGGTGTACCCCGGGCCCATCGGCGCGGTCCTGTCCCCGCAGCTGACCGGGGTCGAGGACAACGCCTCGCTCCCCTACGCCTCCTCGCTCTGCGGCGCCTGCTACGACGCCTGCCCGGTGGCCATCGACATCCCGTCGATCCTGGTGCACCTGCGGGCCGAGCACGTCGAGGCGCAGGAGAGGGTCACGCCGGAGGCGGCGGCCTTCCGGACGCTCGCGACGGCGATGTCGCGGCCGCGGCTGTGGCGGCTGGCCCAGCGTGCCGCCGGTCTCGGCCGGTTCCTGGCCCGCGGCCGGCCGACGCTGCCCCCCGCGCTGCCGCCGCCGTTGTCGGGGTGGACCCGCAGCCGGGACCTGCCCGCCCCGCCGCGGGAGACCTTCACCCAGCAGTGGGCCCGGGAGCACGGGGGCCGGTCGTGAGCAAGCGCGAGGAGGCGGAGTGAGCGCGCGCGAGGAGGTCCTCGGCCGGATCCGCACCGCGCTGGGCGAGCGGCGCGGCGTCCCGGAGGTCCACCGGCACTACCGGACCAGCGACGAGCGACCGGTGGGGACGCTGCTCGACGTCCTGACCGACCGGCTCGAGGACTACAAGGCGGCGGTGCTCCGCTGCGCTCCGGACGCGGTGGCCGCCACCGTCGCCGGCGCGCTGGACGCCGGGCTCGGCGCCGGGTGGTCGCCCGCGGACGTCGTCGTCGCGCCGGGGGTCCCCGGTGGCTGGCGGCCCGAGGGCGTGTCTGAGGACAACGGCCGGCCCGCCGTCGAGCTGGCCGCGTTCGCCGCCACCGTCACCGGGGTCGCCGTCGCCGTGGCCGAGACCGGCACCCTGGTCCTCGACGGCTCACCGCCGTCCGGTCGCCGGGCGCTGTCGCTGCTGCCCGACTGCCTCGTGTGCGTGGTCGAGGCCGGCCAGGTCGTCGGCGGCGTGCCCGAGGCGCTGGCCCGGCTGGAGCCGACCGCGCCGCTCACCATGGTCAGCGGCCCGTCGGCGACCAGTGACATCGAGCTCTCCCGGGTGGAGGGGGTGCACGGCCCGCGGACGCTCGTCGTCGTCCTCGTCGCCTGACGGGCCCGGGAGCATCGCAGCGAGCACCAGCGAGCCGACAGCGAGTGAGCATCGCAGCGAGCGCCAGCGAGCGAGGAGCGGAGCGAGCGCGGAGGCGAGCCGTCAACCCGGCGAGCGAGGAGCAGACCGGGTCCGGAAGGCGACCGTGGGCATCGTCGCCTGACGGGCCCGGGAGCATCGCAGCGAGCACCAGCGAGCCGACAGCGAGTGAGCATCGCAGCGAGCGCCAGCGAGCGAGGAGCGGAGCGAGCGCGGAGGCGAGCCGTCAACCCGGCGAGCGAGGAGCAGACCGGGTCCGGAAGGCGACCGTGGGCATCGTCGCCTGACGGGCCCGGGAGCATCGCAGCGAGCGCCGGCGAGCGAGGAGCAGACCGTCCGGAAGGCGACCGTGGGCATCGTCGCCTGACGATCACACGTCCAACTCGCGGACCGCGCGCGGGGTCCACGCGGTGCCGCCCGTGGCCAGGTCGCGGATCCGCTGGGGCAGGTCGACCAGGTCGGCGCCCTTGATCAGGTAGCCGACGGCGCCGAGGCGCCGGGCCCGGTGGAAGGTCACCAGGCTGAAGCAGCGCGCGTGCACGACGACCCGCGTGGCCGGGGCGGCGTCGAGCAGCTCGCACGCTGCCTGCAGCGGGTCGGTGCCGGGCAGCTCCGGGTCCACGAGGACGACGTCCGGGCGGGCGCGCAGGCCCGCCTCGAGGAGTTCGTCCCCGGTCTCGGCCTCCGCGATGACGGCGATGTCGTCGACGTCGTCCAGGCAGTCGCGCAGGACGCAGCGCAGGACCGGGTGCGCGTCACCCACCAGGAGCGTGGTGACCGGCGCGCGCGGCGGGTCGACGGGCGTCGCGGGCCGGATGAGCCTCATCGTCACGCCCTGGAGACGCCCCGGCGCCGCTCCCATGACGCCGCCCAGGCCAAGGGCGTGCGCCACTGCGGAGCTCACCGGGAGTGGGCGGCGCGGCGACCCTGGCGACCGACCCTCTGGGGTCGGCTGACCCTCGACTCAGGGGTGGGCGTGGCCCCGGTGGTCGGCGTGCTCGCGGTCGGCGTCGTCGCGCTCGGCCTCCTCGGCGGCGTCCCGCCGGCGGTTGCGGCGCAGGTCGACCACCCCGAGCACGAGGGCGGCGCCGATCCCGGCGACGGCCACGGCGAGCCCCGCGGCCGCCGCCGTCGGGTAGTCCTCGCCGGTGGTGCCGAGGACGACGTAGAACAGTCCCGGCAGGGCCGCGGTTCCGATGGCGGCGCCGAAGCGCTGGGCGGTCTGCAGCCCGCCGCCGGCGGCGCCGGCCATCCGGACCGGGACGTCGCGCAGGGTCATGGTGATGTTCGGGGAGATCACGCAGCCACCGCCGATCCCGCCGACCAGCAGCGCCGGCGCGGTCGCCCACCCGGCCGCGCTCGACGGGACGGTGAGCAGCACGGCCGCCACGGAGACCAGGCCGGTGATCACCAGGGCCAGCCCGACCACCGTGATCGCGCGGCCGTACCGCTCGACCAGCCGCCCCGCGACCACCGCCGAGGCCGCGGCACCGAGCGCGAACGGGGTCACCGCCAGGCCCGACTGCAGGGGGGTGTAGTCCAGGCCGATCTGGAAGAACAGGGCGAAGACCAGCCAGATGCCGCTGAACCCGACGAAGTAGACGGTGGCCAGGGCCGCGCCGATGGCGTAGCCCTGCGTCTGCGTGACCAGGCGCGGGTCGAAGACCGGCTCCCCGCCGCGCGCGACGACCCGCCGCTCCCAGGCCACGAACCCGGCCAGCACCGCGGCACCGGCCGGGAACAGCCACCACAGCCGGGCCAGCCCGCCGGCCTCCGCCTGCACCAGCGGCAGGAGCACGGCCAGCGCCCCGACGCCGAGCAGCAGGACGCCACCGACGTCGATGCCACCGTGCCGTCCGGTCCCACCGCGGGGCAGCAGCCGCCAGGCCAGCACGAACGCCACCACACCGATCGGCACGTTGACGTAGAAGATCCACCGCCAGCCGCCTGGGCCCGAGGCCAGCGCCAGGATCAGCCCGCCGACGACGGGACCGACCGCCGTCGAGATGCCCACCGTGGCCCCGAACAGGCCGAACGCCCGGCCGCGCTCGGCTCCGCGGAACAGCTGCTGGATCAGCCCCGAGTTCTGCGGCGCCAGGCACCCCGCGGCCAGCCCCTGGGCGAGCCGGGCGGCGACCAGCAGACCGACCGTGGGCGCGGCTCCGGCCGCGGCGCTGCACACGACGAACAGCGACAGCCCGACCAGGAACAGCCGCCGCCGGCCGAGCGCGTCACCGAGCCGCCCCGCTGGGACCAGCGCCAGCGCGAAGGTCAGCGCGTACCCCGAGACGACCCACTGCACGGTGGCCGGCGACGCTGCGAGGTCGCGCTGCAGCGACGGCAGCGCGACCGACACGATGCTGACGTCGAGCAGGCTCATGAAGCCCACCACGAGGGTCACCCACAGGGCCCGCCAGCGCCGCGGGTCCGGCTGGTAGCCGTCGTCGGCGGCGGGAGCGCCGGAGCGGGCAGCAGGCTGGGTGGTCACGCGGGCGCCTCCGGGGAAGGGCGGAGGCGGGCCGGTCGCTCGCCCTCCGCCCCCGATTCTGCGTCGTCCCGGCCGGGGCTGCCGGGAGGGTCCCTCGGCCCTGGCCGGCTCGCGGCCCGTGCCACCCCAGCCCGTGCCGGCCGACTCCGTACCGGCCGACGATCATGGACCTGGGGTCGCGACACACCCGGGGACGGCGGCGTGTCCCGTCCCCAGGTCCGTGATCGCGGCGGTCGGTCGCACCAGACGGGCCCGACCTCAGCCGCGGGGGGCCTCCACCAGCGGCAGCAGCACCTGGAACCGGGTGTCGCCGGGCCGGGACTGCACCCGCAGGTCGCCGCCGTGCCGGTTCACGACGATCCGCCAGGACACGTCCAGCCCCAGGCCCGTGCCCTGCCCCACCGGCTTGGTGGTGAAGAACGGCTCGAACACGCGGCGGCGGAGGTCCTCGGGGATCCCCGGGCCGGTGTCGGCGACCTCGACCACGGCACAGTCGCCGTCCCGGGCCGTGCGCAGGGTGAGCGTCCCCTCCCCCGCCATGGCGTCGAGGGCGTTGACGACCAGGTTGGTCCACACCTGGTTGAGCTCGCCGGCGTAGGCGGGGACCGCCGGCAGCGACCGGTCGTACTCCTTCACGACGGTGACCCCGGGCGGGATCTTGGCGCTGAGCATCACCAGCGTGGCGTCCAGGCCGGCGTGCAGGTCGGTGGGCTGGTGCGGCGCCCGGTCCAGCTGCGAGTACTGCTTGGCGGCGTCGACCAGCGCGGAGATGCGGCTGGTGCTGTCGGCGATCTCGCCGATCAGCGTCTCGGTCTCCACCGTGTAGGCCAGCCAGCGCAGCGCCGCCTCCAGCGCCGGGGGCTGGACGGCGGCGGCCACCCGGTCGAGGTCGTCCGGCCCGAGCCCCGCCGGCACGAACACGCCGGCCAGCTCCCACGCCCCGCCGATCCCGTGCTCGTCGAGCCAGTCGCCGAGCTCGTCCTCCCTGTCGGCCCGCTCCAGGGCGCTCACCTCGGCGGCGCTGCCCACCCGGGCGACGAGCTCCTCCTGCAGGTCGGTGAGCGCGCGCAGCACCGACGCGTCGAGCGTGCCCGTGGAGAGCAGGGCCAGCTTGTGCCGCATGCCGGCGAAGCGCTCGCGCAGCGAGGCGGCCGCCCGCGACGCCGCCGCGGCGGGGTTGTTCAGCTCGTGGGTGAGGCCTGCGGAGAGCTTGCCGAGGGCGAGCAGCCGTTCCCGCTGGCTGACCAGCTCGGCGATGTTGCGCTGCCCGAAGAACAGCCCCTCCAGCAGGTGCACCGCCATCGGGTACCAGCGCCGGAACACCGCCTCGAACTCGGCGGCGGGCAGCGCGAGGAACCGGCAGTCGGTGACCGCCCGCACCGTGCCCGGGTAGGTCTGGGCGATCCGCTCGCCGATGTAGAACTGCACCGCGCCGGAGTAGACGCCCCGCTGGGAGGTGCGGATGGTCTCGACCTCGGCGCCACCGACGAACCGGACCATGGTCATCTCGCCGTCCAGCAGGACGTAGAAGCACGTCGCCGGCTCGCCCTCCACCGACACGTCCGAGCCGGCCGGGCACTCGACCACGTCGCCGTGCTGGGCCACCCACGCCAGCTGCTCGTCGTCGAGGTCGGCGAAGAGGAACAGCTCGCGCAGCTCGGCCGGGGACAGCCGGCTCGCCGCGGTCGTCACGTCTCCTCCTCGCCGGCGCTCGTCGGACCCGTGCCGGGTCGTGCTGTGCCTCCGGATGACCTCGCGAGCTCGGTCATCTCTCCCCCAGGTACCGGTGCACGAGCGTGACCGCCATGGCGCCCTCCCCCACGGCGGAGGCGACCCGCTTCACGGAGTCCGACCGGACGTCCCCGGCGACGAACACGCCCGGCAGGCTGGACTCGAGCAGGTAGGGGTCGCGGTCCAGCGACCAGCCCGGCGGGCGCTGCCCGTCCTGCACCAGCGCCGGCCCGGTCGGGATGAACCCGCGGTCGTCGCGCTGGACGGCGCCGTCGAGCCAGCCCGTCCGCGGTGCGCCGCCGATGAAGACGAACAGGTGGCTGGCCGGCAGCGTCTCGGTCCCGCCGTCACGCGCGTCGCGGACGGTGATGGCCTCCAGGTGCCCGTCGCCGTGGGCGGCGTCCACGGTGGTGCAGGTGCGCACGCTGATCGCGGGGATCCCGGCGACCTGCTCGATGAGGTAGGCCGACATCGAGGCCTCCAGCGACGGCCCGCGCACCAGCAGGCAGACCGAGCGCGCGTGGCGGGAGAAGAACACCGCGGCCTGGCCGGCGGAGTTGGCGCCGCCGACGATGAACACGTCCCGGTCGGAGCACTCGGCGGCCTCGGTCATCGCCGACCCGTAGTACACGCCGCGGCCGGTGAGGTCGTCGACGCCGGCCACGCCGAGGCTGCGGTAGGAGACGCCGGTGGCGAGGACGACCGCGTGCGCGGCGACCGCGCGGCCGTCGTCGAGCCGCAGCACCCGCTTGGGCCCGTGCGCCTCGAGTGCCACCACGTCACGGGCCATCAACAGCTCGGCGCCGAACTTCACGGCCTGCCGGCGGGCGCGGTCGGCCAGCTGGCCGCCGGAGACGCCGTCCGGGAAGCCGAGGTAGTTCTCGATCCGGCTGCTCTGCCCCGCCTGCCCGCCGGTCGCCTCGCGCTCGACCAGGACCGTGCGCAGCCCCTCCGAGGCGCCGTACACGGCCGCCCCGAGGCCGGCCGGGCCACCGCCGACGACAACCAGGTCGTAGAAGTCCTCGCGCGGCTCGGTGTCCAGGCCCGCGACGGCCGCCAGCTCGGCCTCGCTCGGGTGCCGGAGGACCTGCGCGTCGGAGGTGACCACCAGCGGGACGTCGTCCACCCCCGCGCCGGCGGCGGCCAGGATGCGCTGCCCCTCGGGCTCGTCGGCGCTGTACCAGCGGTAGGGCACGGCGTTGCGGGCCAGGAAGTCCCGGGCCCGGAAGGAGGGCGCCGACCAGCGGTGGCCGACCAGCTTGACCCCCTCGAACCCCGCGTCGGGAGCGGCCCGCCAGGCGTCGATCATGCCGTCGACCACCGGGTAGAGCTTCTCCTCCGGCGGGTCCCACGGCTTGAGCAGGTAGGCGTCGACGTCGACGAGGTTGATCGCCGAGATCGCGGCGTCGGTGTCGGCGTAGGCGGTCAGCAGCGCCCGGCGGGCACGGGGGAACAGGTCCATGGCGCGCTCGAGGAACTCGATACCGTTCATCCCCGGCATCCGGTAGTCGGCGAGCAGCACCGCCACCGGGTCGCCGCGCAGCTTCAGCTCGCGCAGCGCCTCCAGCGCCTCGTCACCCGAGGCGGCGCGGAGCACCCGGAAGTCCTCGCCGTACCGGCGTCTCAGGTCGCGGGCGACGGCGCGGGACACCCCGGGGTCGTCGTCCACGCTGAGCAGGACCGGTCTGCCCATGACGTCCTCCTGTCGGCACCGCCGGGGCACGCCGGGCCCGGCGGTGGTGTCAGGGATGGGTGGGGAACGGGTCACGACTGCGCGGCGCGGGCGGTCGCGGACGCGCGCCACGCTAGTCCGCCGCCGCTCCCCCCGACACCCTCCCCGGCCTACGGTGGGCACCCCAGCCGTCCGGATGGAGGGTGCTGCGATGACCGCGACCCCGGGGATCGACCCGTCGGTGCCACCGAGCGGCACCGGTTGCGTGGAGTGCGAGGCGACCGGCGGCTGGTGGTTCCACCTCCGCCGCTGCGCGCAGTGCGGCCACGTCGGCTGCTGCGACTCCTCGCCGTCCCGCCACGCCCGGGAGCACGCGGCCACCGCGGGCCACCCGGTGGTGCGCAGCTTCGAGCCGGGCGAGGGCTGGTTCTGGGACTTCACCCGCGAGGACGTCGTCGCCGGCCCGGCGCTGGCCCCGCCGCTGCACCACCCCCTGGACCAGCCCGCTCCCGGCCCGCGCGGCCGGGTGCCGGCCGACTGGCGGTCGCGGCTGCACTGAGGGAGGACCCGCCCTCCTGGCACGCCGGGACCGCGGCGCGTCGGGCGCGACGCGCCGGAGTTCCGCCCGATCCCGTTCCGCGCGGCCTGCTGGCGGGGTGCCGCCCGCCCTACCCTCGGTGCGACGGGCGTCTCCCCGCGCCCGCGTCGTCGGAGGCACCGATGGCCGAGTCCCCGCACCTGCCCTCCCGCTCCGGCCCGCCCGCGCCGCGCACGCGTGACCGGCTCCCTTCGCCGCCCGATGCGCACGACGGGTCCACCATCCCGCTGCAGGCCCCCTCTCCGGAGGACGCCGGAGCCGCCCCGCCCGCAGCGGACGCCGGGTCCGGCCCCACCATCCTGGGGTTCCCGGCCGAGCCGCCCGAGGACATGGCGGCCGAACCGCTCCCGGCCGGAGCCGGGTCCGGCCTCGCGCGGTCCGCGGACATCGGGACCGGCGGCGTCGCCGTCGCCGAGCGTCCGCTCCCAGCGGCGACCGACCCGAGGGCGGGCGCCCCCGACGTCACCCGCCGACTGGTCGTGCTCCGGCGCGCCGACCGGGTCGGTGCCGCCGCACTCCTGCTCGCCGGCCTCGCCGCGGGCCTGGCCCTCTGGCTGCCGTGGGGCCGGGGTGCGGGGACGGCCGGTCTGGTGCCGGTCCTGGAGGCGTTCCGCACGCTGGGCGCCGGCACCGGTGAGCTCCCCGGCAGCGACGTCTGGGCGCCCCTCGGGGTCGTGGCCGGCGGTGCCGTCCTCTTTCCCCTGGGGCTGTTCCTCCTGCGCCGCGCGCGCACCCACCGGCTCGTGGGCGTGCTGGCACTGGTCGTCGCGGAGGCCGTGGCCGTGAGCGCCGTCGTCGTCCTCTCCGGTGCCGGGTGGAGCCCCGCCCGGCTCGGCCCCGGCGCGTGGTGCGCCGTCGCCGTCGCGGTCCTCGGGCTGCTGGGTGCGTTGAAGGCGCTGCTGACCACCCCCAGCGTCACGGTCGAGCCCCGCTGAGGTCCCGGACCGCGGGCCGGCGGTCCGGCCGCACTGACGCCGCCGGCGAGGTGCCCTGCGCCACTTGACAGGGAGGTGTGACGGCCAGCACCATTCCTGCAACCGGTTACTGAAACCGGTTGCAGGATCCCTGAAACAGTCGTCCCGGCCGGTTCCGGACCCGCTCCCCAGGCTCCCGGCGCCCCCGGTCGGCACCCGCCACCGACGTCCCCAGCATCGAGGAGGACCACGTGCACGACGTCCTGGTCGAGCCCTCCGGCGCGCACGAGCCGCACCGGCCCAAGACCCCCCGCAAGGCCGCGGTCAGCGCGTGGATCGGCAGCGCGCTGGAGTACTACGACTTCTTCATCTACGGGACCGCGGCCGCGCTGGTCTTCCCGCAGATCTTCTTCCCCGAGGGCAACGAGGCCGCCGCCACGGTGGCCTCGCTGGCCACGTTCGGTGTCGCCTACGTGGCCCGCCCCGTCGGCTCGTTCGTCCTCGGGCACATGGGGGACAAGCTGGGCCGCAAGAAGGTCCTGCTGATCACCCTCTTCGGCATGGGCATCGCGACCTTCCTCATCGGCGTGCTGCCCACCTACGACCAGATCGGCTTCGCCGCCCCGATCCTGCTGCTGGTCCTCCGGATCTGCCAGGGACTGGCCGTGGCCGGCGAGCAGTCCAGCGCCAGCTCCATGTCCCTGGAGCACGCACCGGCCAACCGGCGGGCGTTCTTCACCAGCTTCACGCTCGCCGGCACCCAGTTCGGCCTCATCCTCGCGACCGCGGTCTTCATCCCGATCGCCGCGCTGCCCACCGACGCCCTGCTGTCCTGGGGCTGGCGGATCCCGTTCCTGCTCAGCGCCGTGGTCATGGTGGTCGCCTGGTGGATCCGGCGGTCGCTGCACGAGACGCCCGCGTTCGAGGAGGAGCAGGAGCGGCACGAGGTCCCGCGGACCCCGCTCAAGCAGCTGTTCCGGCACTACCCGACCGACGTGCTCAAGATCGTGTTCGCCGCGCTGGTGTCGACGATCAGCACGATCCTGTCGATCTACAGCCTCACCTACGGCGTCAACACGATCGGCCTGTCCCGGACCAGCCTGCTGTGGATGCTCATCCTTGCCAACGTCGTCGCCCTCGTCGCCATCCCGGTGTGGGGCCGCATCGGCGACCGGATCGGCCGCAAGCCCGTGTTCGTCGTCGGCGCGCTCGGCCCGGCGGTGCTGATCTGGCCGTTCATCTGGTCGGTCAGCCAGGCCGAGCTCGGGCTGGTGTTCCTCTTCGGCATCCTGCTCGGCGGCGTCGCCTACAGCGCCTACGGCGGCGTGGGCTACGCGCTGTGGAGCGAGCAGTTCGACACCCGGGTGCGGATGTCCGGCGTCGCCGTCGGCACCCAGTTCGGGTTCGCGCTGGGCGGGTTCGCGCCGTCCATCGCCGCCGCTCTGGCCGGGCCGTCGCTGGAGAACTGGGTGCCGGTCGCGGTCTTCGCCAGCGCGGCGGCCGTCGTCGCGACCATCGCGGTGCTGACCATGCGGGAGACCCACAAGGTGCCGCTCAACGACCTCGGCCGCGCCTCGGCCCGGGGCACGGAGCCGGCCGCCGCGGCCTGACCGCACCCCCCGCGGAGCGGGCGTCCCCGGAGGACCGGGGGCGCCCGCTCCGTCGTCCCCGGCAGTCCGGGGGCGCCCGCTCCCCTGCGCCGGGGAGCGGGCCGTCGAGGTGGGGTCAGCGCGGGGCGGGGCCGGTGGAGGCGCGCACGATGAGCTCGGTGGCCAGGCTCTCCCGGGTCGGCTCGCCGTCCTCCGGCGCGGGCTCGGCGAGCATCCGGACGGCGGCCGCCCCGGCCTGGGCGACCGGCACCCGGACCGAGGTCAGCGCCGGCCGGGTGAGCGCGGCGATCCAGGTGTCGTCGATCCCGACGACGCTCATCTGCTCGGGGACGCGCACGCCGCGCTCGGTGAGCCGGTTGACCACGCCGAGGGCGATCTGGTCGTTGTAGGCCAGCACGGCGGTGACGTCCTCGGCCAGCACAAGGTCCGCGGCGTGCACACCGGGCTCGAACCGGGGCTGGAAGTGCCCCAGGTCGACCACCTCGAGCCCGCAGCGCCCGGCGGCGGTGTGGAGGGCCCGGTGCCGCTCGGGGGTCACGTAGGACTCCTCGGGCCCGCCCAGGTAGGCCAGTCGCCGGTGGCCGAGGGCGACGAGGTGCTCGACCGCCTGGCCGATGCCCTGGTCGCCCGGGGTCGCCACCGCGGGGACGCCGTCCACCACGCGGCTGACGGTGACCACCGGGGTCAGCGCGGCGACGGCGCGGACGTCGTCCTCGGGCAGCCGGGAGGAGGCCAGCACCAGGCCGTCGACCTGGCGGGCCATGGCGAGGGCGACCTCGAGCTCCTGGCGCACGTGCTCGTCGGAGTCGGCGACGAACAGCGACCGGCCCGCCCGGCGGGCCTCCCGCTGCACCTCCTTGATGAGCGGGGTGAAGAACGGGTTGGCGATGTCGGGGACGATCACCCCGAGGTTGCCGGTGCGGCCCATCGCCAGGCTGCGCGCCACGGGGTTGGGCTGGTAGCCCAGCTCGGCCGCGGCGGCGAAGACCCGGCGCCGGGCCTCCTCGGCGACGACCTCGGGCCGGGCGAACGCCCGCGAGACCGTCGACGGCGAGACCCCGGCGTGCGCCGCCACCATCCGGATGTTCGTCACGCCCTGCTCCCCGTCCCGGTCGGCCTCCGGCACCACGCGGCGCCGCGGCCTCCGATCATGCCGTGGGGCCGTGCAGCAGCCGCCGCAGGTCGCGGCACATCAGGTCCGCGGCGGCCTCGGCGGCCGGCGACACCGACCCGTAGCTGAAGAACCCGTGGTCGAGCGTCGGGAAGTCGCGGAGGACCACCGGGACACCGGCGTCCCGCAGGGCGGCGGCGTACGCCAGCGTGTCGTCGTACAGGAAGTCGTGGGCGCCGATGCCGATGACCGTCGGCGGCAACCCCGCCAGCGACGGCGCGCAGATCGGCGAGACGCGCGGATCGGCGGCCAGCGCGTCGGCGTCCGCCCCGAGGTAGGGCACGCGGACGTCGGCGCTGCTGTCGGCGCGCAGGTCGGTGCCCGGGTAGACGAGGAACACGCCGGCCACCGGGGTGCCGCGGTCGACGAGCTCCCGGGTCAGCACCGCGGCCAGGTTGCCGCCGGCGCTGTCCCCGGCGACCACGAGACGGGCGCGGTCCCCGCCGAACCGGTCGATGTGGGCGAGCACCCAGTCGGCGGCGGCCCGGCAGTCGTCCAGGCCGGCCGGGAACGGGTGCTCGGGGGCCAGCCGGTAGTCCACCTGGACGACGACGGCCCCGGCGGTCACCGCGAGCCGGGCGGCGCTGCCGTGGTGGGAGTCGAGGTCACCGATCACGAACCCGCCGCCGTGGACGTACAGGACCGTGACGTCCGTCGGCTCGACCGGGCGTTGCACGCGGATGCGGACGTCGCCGGCCGGGCCGGGCAGGACGTCGTCGGTCACCGACGCCACCGGGAAGGGCCGCGGCGGGTAGAAGTCGCGGCGCATCACCCTCCCGCGCTCGCGGGCGACCTCGGGCGGGGCCTGGAGCAGCGGCCACATGCCGGTCGCGGCCATCCGCTCCTCCATCTCGGCGGTGTGCGGGTCCAGCGGTCGTGGGTCGCCGAGCCGGCGCTCGGCGAACACCCGGCGGAGGAAGGCGATCGACCGGTCGGTCACCTCCCCCACGACGGGGGCGCCGACGAAGACGTGGTCCCCACCGGTCTCGAGGTACTCCGCATCGACCCGCGCCTCGACCAGCGCCTTGACCAGGATGCGGCTCTGCTCGACGGGCACCAGCCGGTCGTCCACCCCGTGGGCGACGAAGACCGCCGGGCCGTCCGGGCGGACGTACCGCACCGGGGAGAGCTCGTCGCGGGTCCAGGAGGTGTCGCGCAGCAGGACCGCCAAGGGGTCCCCGCCCGCCCCGACCTCCTCGGAGACGACGTCGACCGGCGGGGCCATGGCCGAGAGGTCCGAGGGGCCGTACCAGTCGACGACGGCCTGCACCTCCTGGGACTGCTCCATCGCCTCCCCGGTGCGCGGCTCGGCCTCGATGCGCCGGCACAGCCCCGCGAGGAGGGCCAGGTGGGCGCCGGCCGACTCGCCCCAGAGCGCCACCCGGGAGCCATCGAGGCCGAAGCCGTTGGCCTGCGCGCGCAGCCAGCGGACCGCGGCGAGCACGTCCAGCGCGGCACTGGGGAAGGGCGCCTCGGCGGCCAGGCGGTAGTCCACCAGGGCGACGGCGAAGCCGGCCTCGACGATCCGCTCCACGACCCGCCCGGCGTGCAGGTTCGGCGCCCGGCGTCGGCGGGAGCCGTGCACCCAGCCGCCGCCGTGCACCCACACGACCAGCGGCGCACCCTCGGGGGACCGCTCAGCGGGCACCCGGAGGTCGAGCATCAGCGGCCGGTAGCCCGGGTCGCAGGAGTAGACCAGCGCGTCCCACCGCAGCTCACCGCCGGCGCCGCGCACCGGCGGGTCGAAGGGGAAGGCGGCGGTGCCGTCGGACAGCGGGCCCGGCTCCGGGCGGGCGACGGCGAGCAGGTCGGCGGACTCGGGCACGGGGCGTCTCCTCGGGCGCTGGGGGACCCGCCCGCCAAGGACGGCGGCCCGGGCGCTCGACGCGACTATGCAACCGGTGTCATCGACTGTCAACGCACCTCCGCCGAGGCGCCGAACGCCGACCGCCCCTGCCGTTGACACCGGTTGCATCGTGTTTCAGACTCGACGGTGACGGTGCAGCGGGTCACACCCGCCCCCGACCGCTCCCCCGTGGAGCCCGAGCCCCGGGAGACCCCCTGTCCTCCACCGCGCTCCCTGCCCCCGCCGACCGGCCCGGCGTCCTCGTCGGCCTGGTCGGCACCGGGATCGGTCCCTCGCTGACCCCGCCCCTGCACGAGCGCGAGGCCGACCAGCTCGGCCTCCGCTACCTCTACCGCCGGCTGGACCTCGACCGGCTGCGCCGGCCCGCCACCGCGATCGGCGAGGTCCTGGCCGCGGCCCGGCTGGCCGGCTACGACGGCCTCAACGTCACCCACCCGTGCAAGCAGCTCGTCCTGCCGCACCTCGACGAGCTCTCGCCCGACGCCGAGGCCCTGGGCGCGGTCAACACCGTCGTCCTGCACGAGGGTCGGGCGGTCGGGCACAACACCGACTGGTCGGGCTTCGCGCGCGCCTTCGACCGCGGCCTCCCCGACGCCGCGCTGGACCGGGTGGCGCTGCTGGGCGCCGGCGGCGCCGGGGCCGCGGTCGCCCACGCGCTGCTCACCCTGGGCACCGCCCGGCTGACCATCGTGGACGTCGACGTGCAGCGCGCGGTGGAGCTGGCCGGCTCCCTGAGCGAGCGGTTCGGCACGGCGCGGGCCGCCGGCGGCGGCCTCGCCACCCTCCCGGTCGCGCTGGCCGACGCCGACGGGCTGGTGCACGCCACCCCCACCGGCATGGCCGCCCACCCGGGCCTCCCGCTGGACGCCGGCCTGCTGCGGCCGGACCTGTGGGTCGCCGACATCGTCTACCGCCCGCTGGAGACGCAGCTGGTGCGCACCGCCCGCGACCTCGGCTGCCGGGTGCTCGACGGCGGCGGCATGGCCGTCTTCCAGGCCGTCGACGCCTTCCGGCTGTTCACCGGGGTCGAGCCCGACGCCGAGCGGATGCTCGCGCACTTCACCTCGCTGGTCTCCGGCCCCGATGTCCGCATCGCCTGAGCGGCGCCGCCGCGCGATCGCGACGGTCTGCCTCTCGGGGACCCTCGAGGACAAGCTGAGCGCGGCCGCGGCGGCCGGCTTCGACGGCGTGGAGGTCTTCGAGCCCGACCTCGTCGCCGCCCCCTGGTCCCCCGCGGAGCTGGCCGCGCGCTGCGCCGACCTGGGCCTGTCGATCGACCTGTACCAGCCCTTCCGGGACCTGGACTCCACCGACCCCAGCCGCTTCGCCCGCAACCTGCGGCGGCTGGACCGCAAGCTCGACGTCATGGCCGCCCTGGGCGTCGACACCGTGCTGATCTGCTCCTCCGTCGCCCCGGACGCCGTCGCCGACCCCGACGCGCTCGCCGAGCAGCTGGCCACCGCGGCGGCCCGTGCCGGCGAGCGGGGCGTGCGGATCGCCTACGAGGCCCTGGCCTGGGGCACGCACGTGTCCACGTGGGAGGCGTCCTGGGACGCCGTCCGCCGGGCCGACTCCCCCGCCCTCGGGCTGTGCCTGGACAGCTTCCACGTGCTGTCGCGGGGCGGGGACCCGGCCGGCTTCCTCGACGTGCCGGCCGAGAAGTTGTTCTCCCTCCAGCTGGCCGACGCTCCGAAGCTGCGGATGGACGTCCTCCAGTGGAGCCGCCACCACCGGCTCTTCCCCGGCCAGGGCGCGTTCGACCTGCCGACCTTCCTCGGGTGCGTGCTGGCCGCCGGCTACGCCGGGCCGCTGTCGCTGGAGGTCTTCAACGACGTGTACCGGCAGGCCGACCCCGCCCGGACGGCGGTGGACGCGATGCGGTCGCTGCAGTGGCTGGAGGAGGCGCTCGCGCTCCGCTCCCCGGGGACGGACCTGCCCGCGCCGCCACCTGCGCCCGCGCTCTCCGGGTGGTCGTTCACCGAGCTCGCGGTCGACGCCGTCTCCGGGCCGCAGGTGGCGGGGGTGCTCGGCGCGCTCGGGTTCACCCACACCGGCCAGCACCGCTCGAAGCCGGTGCAGCTGTGGGAGCAGGGCGGGGCGCGGGTGCTGCTGAACGCCTTCGACACCCGGGCCGACGCCGTCCGCCCGTCGGCCACCGGCGTCGCCGCGGTCGCGGCCCTGGGTCTGGAGAGCGAGGACCCCGGGCGGTCGGCGGCGCGGGCCGAGGCGATGAGCGCTCCGGTCCTGCCGCGCACCCGGGGTGCGGCGGAGGCCGAGCTGTCCGCGGTCGCCGCTCCCGACGGCACGCAGGTCTTCTTCACCCGGACCGGGCCCGACGGCTGGCCGGCGGACTTCCTGCCCACCGGCGCGACCGCCGGCGCGGGCACCGGCCTGACCCGGGTCGACCACGTCGGCCTCACCCAGCCCTTCGACGCCTTCGACGAGGCCGGGCTGTTCTACCGGGCGGTGCTGGGCCTGGAGCCGCAGGAGGTCACCGAGCTGGCGGCTCCCTTCGGCCTGGTGCGCACCCGGGCGGTCGCCGGCCCGGACCGGGCGGTGCGGCTGGCGCTGTCGGTCTCGGCGCTGCGCCGCGGCGGGTGGGCGCCGGGCGTCCCCGAGCCGCAGTACGTCGCCTTCGCCACCGACGACATCGTCGCGACCGCCCGCGCGCTGCGGGCGGCCGGTGCGCCGCTGCTGCCGGTGCCGGCGAACTACGCCGACGACCTCGAGGCGCGGCTCGACCTGCCCGCGGACCTGCTGGCCGCGATCCGCGAGCACGGGCTGTTCTACGAGGAGGACCCGCACGGCGGGTACCTGCACCTGGCCACCGAGGTGCTCGGCGACCGCGTCTTCGTCGAGGTCGTGCAGCGGCTGGGCGGCTACGACGGCTACGGCACCACCGACGCACCGGTCCGGATGGCCGCGCACCGCCGGCTGCGGCAGGCCACCGTCGTCCCCCGGTAGGGCCGCCGCCACCCGCCAGCGGAGTGGGGAGGCGCGCGCTCCGCTACCTGTGGCGGGTCTCCGGGAAGAGCAGGTCGACGAAGCGCTGCGCGGTCGGCTGCGGCTCGTGGTTGGCCAGTCCGGGGCGCTCGTTGGCCTCGATGAAGACGTGCTCGGGCCCGTCGAGGTCCGGGACCATGAAGTCCAGCCCCGTGACCGGGATGCCGATCGCCCGGCTGGCCCGCACGGCCGCCTGTGCGATCTCCGGGTGCAGCCGCGCGGTGACGTCCTCGATCGTCCCGCCGGTGTGCAGGTTCGCCGTCCGGCGCACGCGGACCCGCTCCCCCGCGGGCGGGACGCCGTCCATCGCGTACCCGGCCGCGGCGACGACCTCCGCGGTGACCTCGTCGAGCGGGATGCGCGACTCCCCGCCGGTGGCCCGCTCCCGGCGGCGGCTGGTCTCGCGGATCAGCGCCGTGACGTCGGAGTGCCCGTCCCCCACGACCTCGGCCGGACGGCGGACGGCGGCGGCGACCACCTCGTGGTCGATGACGACCACCCGCAGGTCCTCCCCCGGCACCAGCTCCTCGACGAGCACGTCCGGGCAGTGCCGCAGGGCCAGGTCCACCGCCCGCTCCAGCCCGGCCGGGTCGGTCACGCCGACGGTGATGCCCTTCCCCTGCTCACCGCGGGCCGGCTTGACGACCACCTGCCCGACCCGGCCGAGCAGGGCCAGCGCGGCGGTGAGGTCCCCGCAGGTCGCCTCCGCACCGAGCGCCACCCGGACGCCGGCGCGCTCGACGACCCGCCGGGTCACCCGCTTGTCGTCGCAGCGGCTCATCGCCACCGCCGTCGTCAGCTCCGAGAGGCTCTCGCGGGTCAGCAGGCTGCGCCCTCCGAGGGACAGCCGCATCTCCCCGGAGGCGGCGTCGGTGACCTCCACGCGGATGCCGCGGCGCAGCGCCTCGTCCGCGAGGATCCGGGCGTAGGGGTTGAGCGCGTCCAGACCGGGTGGGCCGGCCACGAACAGCGGCGCGTTGATCGAGTTCTTCCGCTTGACGGCGACCGCCGAGACCTGCCGGAAGCCGAGCTTGCGGTAGAGGGCGATGGCCGCGGCGTTGTCGTGCAGGACCGACAGGTCCAGGTAGGCCCGGCCGCGGGCCACGAAACGCTCGGCCAGCACCCGCAGCAGGGCCTCACCGGTGCCCGGCGGGGCGCTCTGCGGGTCCACCGCCAGGCACCACAGGCTGCTGCCGCCCTCCGGGTCGCCGAAGGCCAGGACGTGGTCCACCCCGGTCACCGTGCCGACGACCCGCCCGGTGCGCCGGTCCTCGGCGACCAGGTGGGTGACCGTGCGGCCGTGCTGGTTCCGCCACGTGGTCGCCCGGTCGCCGGTGACCATGCCGGCCGTGCGGTGGATCCGCTCCATCTCGATGACGTCGGCCGGACAGGTCACCGTCCGGACGAACACGCCCTCGATGAGGTCCCGCCGGGCCCGGTAGCGGTGCAGGTCGAGCCGGAAGGTGTAGCTGGGGTCGATGAACAGCTCGTCGGGAGCCAGCCCGACCAGCACCTGGGGGTCCCGCGGGTAGAGGCAGATGTCCCGGCGGCCGGGACCCTCGTGCCGGAGCACGTCCACGATGCCGTGCAGGTCCGAGAACGTCTGACCGAAGACCAGCCGCCCCCAGCCCAGGTCGAGGGCGACGCCGGGCCGCATGCCGCGCAGCTGGTGCTCCGACGGCGGCTGCCAGGAGTGGCCGGTCAGCGGCGCCGGGACCCCGCCGGGCGGCCGGCGGCGGACCGCGGGTCGCATCACCACGACCCACCTGCCGGGGCCGGGCGCCGCGGGGGGCGGGGTGTCGTCAGGAGCAGACCGGCGGGCATGGGGTCATCCCTCGGGGGAGGCGGCCCGTGGCTCCGAGGCGCACGGACGCTTGGCTGCGCCGCGCGGGGTTCGCGCGCGAGCGGTCCTCCGACTCGTGGCGGCGGTTTGCACCGGGCCGGGTCGACTGCCCCTGCCCCGACCAGACCCTTCCGAAACACGGTCGTAACAGAGTTGGGGGGCGCGCCGGGCTCGGGTGTCAGATCCCCCCGAGGTGGGCCATGATGGGTCCGCTCGCAGCCTCCGAGCTCCCCCCGCCGCGGTCGGCGGCCTCCTGCAGGGACGCGCCCATGAGCCACTCCCCCAGCACTCCGAGTCCGGGCCGCGCGCGGCCCGACCGTCGTCGGGGTGCGACCTCGTGACCGCCATCGCGCCCCGGCCGATCGTCAGCCGGCCGAGCGACGTGCCGGCGGCGGCGAAGGGCTCGCGGCTGTCGAACCTGTTGCGGACCACCGACCACAAGACGATCGGCCTCATGTACCTGGTCACGTCGTTCGTGTGGTTCATCATCGGCGGCTTCATGGCGATGCTGATGCGCGGCGAGCTGGGCCGGCCGGGGCTGCAGTACCTCTCGCCCGAGCAGTACAACCAGCTGGTCACCATGCACGGCACGGTGATGCTGCTGTTCTTCGCGACGCCGCTGTTCTTCGCGTTCGGCAACCTGATCATGCCGCTGCAGATCGGCGCCCCCGACGTCGCCTTCCCGCGGCTGAACGCCTTCTCCTACTGGCTGTTCCTGTTCGGCAGCACGATCGCCGTCGCCGGGTTCGCCACCCCGGGCGGGGCGGCCGACTTCGGCTGGTACGCCTACACGCCGCTGTCCGACGTCACCAACAGCCCCGGCGCCGGGGCGAACCTGTGGATCGCCGGCCTGGCCGTCTCCGGCCTGGGCACCATCCTGGGCGCGGTCAACTTCATGACCAC
This sequence comes from Geodermatophilus sp. SYSU D01105, assembly GCF_054050095.1. NCBI lineage: Bacteria > Bacillati > Actinomycetota > Actinomycetes > Geodermatophilales > Geodermatophilaceae > Geodermatophilus > Geodermatophilus sp. SYSU D01105. The sequence goes on along the minus strand of NZ_JBJGYR010000028.1, from coordinate 31,444 downwards.
GATCGTCTGCCTCCGCGCGCCCGGCATGACGATGTTCCGGATGCCGATCTTCGTCTGGAACACGCTGGTCACCAGCATCCTCGTGCTCTTCGCGTTCCCGATCCTCACCGCGGCGCTGTTCGCCCTGCTCGCCGACCGGCAACTGGGTGCGCTGGTGTACACGGAGGAGAACGGGGGGCCGATGCTGTGGCAGCACCTGTTCTGGTTCTTCGGCCACCCCGAGGTCTACATCATCGCGCTCCCGTTCTTCGGCATCGTCACCGAGATCATCCCGGTGTTCAGCCGCAAGCCGCTGTTCGGCTACAAGGGCATGGTCTTCGCGACCATCGCGATCGGGGCGCTGTCCCTGTCGGTGTGGGCGCACCACATGTTCGCCACCGGCGCGGTGCTGCTGCCCTTCTTCTCGTTCCTGACCTACCTGATCGCGGTGCCGACCGGCATCAAGTTCTTCAACTGGATCGGCACCATGTGGCGGGGGCAGCTGACCTTCGAGACGCCGATGCTGTGGTCGGTCGGCTTCCTGGTCACCTTCCTCCTCGGCGGGCTGACCGGCGTCCTGCTGGCGTCCCCGCCGCTGGACTTCCACCTCAACGACAGCTACTTCGTCGTCGCACACTTCCACTACGTCGTCTTCGGCACCGTCGTGTTCGCGGCCAACGCCGGCATCGCCTTCTGGTTCCCGAAGATGTGCGGGCGGATGCTCGACGAGCGGCTCGGGAAGCTGCAGTTCTGGATGACCTTCATCGGGTTCCACGGCACGTTCCTCATCCAGCACTGGCTGGGCAACGTGGGCATGCCGCGCCGGTACGTCAACTACCTGCCCACCGACGGCTGGACCACGCTGAACACGATCTCGACGATCTTCTCGTTCGTGCTCGGTGCCTCGATCGTGCCGTTCCTCTACAACGTGGTCCGCTCCTGGCGGCACGGCCCGCTGGCGCTGCGCGACGACCCCTGGGGCCACGGCAACTCCCTGGAGTGGGCGACCTCTTCGCCCCCGCCGCGGCACAACTTCACCGAGATCCCGAAGATCCGCTCCGAGCGGCCGGCGTTCGAGGCGCACTACCCGCACCTGATCGACCGCCTGGAGCGCGAGAAGCACGTCGGCGGCCGGCACGAGCCCTACGCCGGCGTCAGCGAGGTCGGGCTCAGCGGCGGCGAGCGCCAGGGCTCCCGCGACCCCGACCCGACCTGAGCCGGCTCCCGTGACCTCCGGGCGGCGGACCGCACGCCCCTCGACCCGGTCGGGGGGCACCGCCCGCGGGTCCCGGCAGCACCTCCTCCGGGCCGCCGGCACGACCGGCCCGCGCCGTGTCGACGGCCCGGACGCCGAGGACCGCCGGCGGCGCGAGCGGGAGGCCCTGGCCGACCTGCGCGACGCGCTGGAGCGCGACGACCCGGAGCTGAGCCGCTCCTTCGGTGCCCTGGCCCGCCCACACCCCGGCCGGTGGCTCGCCGGGCTGGCCGGGTGCGCGGTCCTCGTCGGCGCCGCGTTCGCGGTGCTCGGCATCCGGGCGGTCGGCGTCCTGGGCCTGGTGCTGGTGCTCGGCGCCCCGGTCCTCGTGTGCCTCGCCTGTGGGGGCGGCGACGAGCCGGTGGAGGGAGGCCCGCCGCCGACGTGAGGGCGCCGACCCCCCGCGTCAGCCCGTGACGGGGACGAGCCGGGCGGGCCCCGCCGGTGGACGCGTGCCGGCTGCGCGGGCGACCTCGGCCACGCCCTGCGCGGCCACGGCCCACCGCTGCGCCGCCGGCTCCCCGCGCAGCACGGTCAGGGCGGCGGCGAGCAGCTGGAGACCGCCCGAGGCCTCGAGGTTGAGGTGGACCGGGAGCGGGATCCTGCGCAGGACGCCGCCCGGGTGGTCGGTGAGCAGCGCGTCGGCGACCCCGAACGCCCCGAAGGCCGCCAGCAGCCTGCGCGTCCGCGGGCTCCAGCCGAGCACCCGGGGCAGCACGAGCAGCGACGGTGCGGTGAGGTGGTCGAGCACCGCGTGAGCCCCGGCCCGCAGCCGCCCGCGCGGCGCCAGCGGATCGCCGGCCGACGGGCTCGGGACGACGACACCGTCGGCGTCAGGCCGCAGCTCGTCGTCCAGGAAGGCCTGCACCAGCCGGGCGGACACGTCCGGAGCCGAGTAGTGGAGGTTGTGGGCGGCGCCCTCCAGCACGACGAGGCGGCCGTCGGGCAGGAGCCGGGTGAACTCCTCGGCCCACGCCTGGGACAGCGTCTGGTCGTACTGCCCGCGGACGACCAGCGTGGGGACGCCGACGTCGGGCAGCCGGGCCTCGATCGGGTCGTCCACGGTGCGCACCAGTTGCTGCACCATCCGCGCGATGCCGGTCGACAGGTACTCGACCTGGAACAGCGGCTGCAGCGAGGGCACCTCGAAGACCATGTTGCGCACCACCCGCGGGTACTGCTTCCACGGCCTCCGGTACGCGGGGTCGGGCGTCGGGCCGGACAGGACCAGCCGCTGTACCCGTTCCGGAGCCCGCACGGCCAGCTCGACGGCGACCTGGACGCCGACCGAGTTGCCGAAGAAGACCGCGCGGCTGACGCCACACGCGTCGAGCCAGGCCAGCAGGTCCTCGGTCTGGCGGCGCACGTCCGGGCCGGCGGGCCACCGGCGGCCGGCCGGACGGGGCGACCGGCCGAAGCCGGGGAGGTCCGGGACGAGCACGCGGTGGCCGAGCTGGGCCAGCCGCGCCCCCAGCGGGACCAGGTAGCGGCTGGACAGGCCGAGGCCGTGCAGGAGGACGACCGGGACGCCGCCGCCCTCGGCGGTCCCGTCCCACGTCCGTGCGTGCACACGTCCGAGGTCGGGGACGTCGGTCCAGACGCTGCGGGGGGCGGGGAGTGGCACGGGGCTCCTGAGGGGGCGGGGGGCCGGCTCGGCCGGCCACGCATCCGCCCCTGGCTGGACGTGCACCCGTCCTGCCCACTCAGGGCCCGAGCGACACCCGAGGACTCAGCGGCTCAGGTGCGTGTCGAGGAAGCGGAGGATGCGCGCCCAGGCGTCCTCGGCCGACGGGTGGTGGTACCCGAGCCCGGCGACCCGCTCCAGGACGGCGAACGGGCCCACGTTGTGCCGGTTGAGGAAGGAGTGCCCGGCGTCGGGGTACTCGTGGACGTCGTGCGGGACCCCGTGCCGGGTGAGGACCCCCTCCAGCCGCTCGGCCGCCCCCCGCAGCACCCGGTCGCGCCGGCCGAAGCTGGCCACCACCGGGCAGGCGCCGGCGAGCACCTCCTCGGCGTCCTTCGGCAGCATCCCGTAGTTGGGCGCGGAGACGTCGAAGCCGCGGGTGGCGGCCAGCAGCGCGAAGCCCCCGCCCATGCAGAAGCCGACGATCCCCACCCGGCCGGTGCAGTCCGGCCGGTCGGCCAGCCACCGGCGGGCGGCCTCGAGGTCGCCGAACGCCGCGCCGTCCTGCCGGAGGAGGTCGCCGAACGTGCGTTTGAGACAGCGCAGCCCGCCGGCGGTGAACAGGTCCGGGGCCACGGCCAGGTACCCCGCGGCGGCCAGCCGGTCGGCGTGCGCCCGGACGTCGTCGGTGAGCCCGAACGCCTCGTGGACGACCACCACGCCCGGCCACGGGCCCTCCCCCACCGGAGGCACGGCCAGGTGGGCACGCAGCTGCGGGGCGCTCACCGCGCCGGGGATCGTGCTCTCGGGCACCAGGGTCTCCCTCCGCCGGGAGACGGACGCTACCGACCGACCCGCCTCGGCTGCGGCGGGTCCTGCCGGGGCTCACCGGGTGCGAGGGCGTGCGGGAGCAGCGGCGGGCGATGGGTGCGCCGGCTGGAGGGCGCGCAGCGCCGCGAGTACCGCCGGCTGCCGGCCCGGGCCCGCGGAACCGCAGGCTGCAACCACGCTCCGCGAGGTGGAGCCGCGGCGCGTGCCGGGGCTTCCCTCGCGCGGTCGGCGGCGGGAGAGTCGGTCGTCCCACGCCGTCGAGGAGGACTCGTGATGAGCTCAGCCACGGGCACCGACCCCACCTTCTACCGCAGCGCAGCCGAGGCGATCGCCGCGCCGACCGAGCGGCTGGCCTACGTCGTCGCGTTCGACCGGGCCGGGGAGCGGCCCGACGCGCTCACCGTCGTCGACACCGACGCGGACTCCCCCACCTACGGGCAGATCGTCGGCTGGGCGGACCTGCCCACCGTCGGCGACGAGCTGCACCACTTCGGCTGGAACGCCTGCTCCAGCGCGCTCCGGCACGAGGGACACGACATGGGCTCCGACGGGTTGCAGCGCCGCTACCTGCTCCTCCCCGGCCTGCGCAGCTCGAACATCCACGTGTACGACACGCAGCCCGACCCGCGCCGGCCCACGCTGCACAAGACGATCGAGGCCCGGGAACTGGCGGAGAAGGCCGGCTACTCCCGGCCGCACACGCTCCACTGCGGGCCGGACGGCGTCTTCCTCACCTGCCTGGGCAGCGCGGACGACGGCGACGGGCCCGGGGGGATCGCCCTCCTGGACCACTCGACCTTCGACGTCCTGCGGGCGTGGGAGACCGACCGGGGGCCGCAGTACCTGGCCTACGACGCCTGGTGGCACCTCAACCAGAACACGCTGGTCTCCAGCGAGTGGGGCACGCCGTCCATGGTGGAGGACGGGCTGGTGCCCGAGCTCCTCCTCGGCGGGAGGTACGGGCACCAGCTGCACTTCTGGGACCTGGCGGAGGGCCGGCACCGGCAGACGGTGGACCTCGGGGCGGAGCACCAGATGGTGCTGGAACTGCGGCCCTCGCACGACCCGGACGCCACCTGGGGCTTCGTCGGCGTGGCCGTCTCCACCGCCGACCTGTCGGCGTCGGTGTGGCGCTGGTTCCGCGACGGCGACCAGTGGAGGGCCGAGGAGGTCATCACCATCCCGCCCGAGCCGGCCGACCCCGACGACCTGCCTCCCGCGCTCGAGCCGTTCTCCGCGGTGCCGCCGCTGGTCACCGACATCGACCTGTCGGTCGACGACCGGATGCTCTACGTCTCCTGCTGGGGCACCGGGGAGCTCAAGCAGTTCGACGTCTCCGATCCCGCCGCACCCCGGGAGGTCGGCTCGGTGCGCCTCGGCGGCATCGTCCGGCGCACCCCACACCCCGCTGTGCCGGACGAGCCGCTGGCCGGTGGTCCGCAGATGGTCGAGGTCAGCCGGGACGGGCGGCGCGTGTACGTGACCAACTCCCTCTACGGCGCGTGGGACGACCAGTTCTTCCCGTCCGGCGTCGGCTCGTGGATGGCGAAGATCGACGCCGATCCGCAGGACGGCGGCATGAGCCTCGACGAGCGCTTCTTCCCGCACGGCGAGGACTGGCGCGGCCTGCGGCCCCACCAGACGCGACTGCAGGGCGGCGACGCCTCCTCGGACTCGTACTGCTACCGCTGAGTCCTGCTGCTGCTGAGCCCCTGCCCCCGAGCCCTACCCCTCCGACCCCTGCCCTGCTGGCGTCCGCTCGTGCCGACCCCTGCCCGTTGGCGCCCGCTCGTGCCGTCCCCCGTCCTGCGGCTGCTCAGCAGGGCGGTGGTGTGGTGGTCGCGGACAGGCCGGTGGGGGTGGTGACGGTCAGGGTGCCGTCGGGATCGAGGGTGTGGGTCCAGGCGGGGGCCTGGTGTTTGCCGCGGTGGTCTGTGGTGCGGTAGCCGACCAGGTTGGCCGCGCTGGTGGCGCCGGCGGGCCAGGGCCGGTCGTGGTCGAGTTCGCCGGTGGCGGGCACGCGGCGGTGGCACCCGGGAAAGCGGCAGCGGCGGTCGCGGGCGCGGACGTAGCGGTCCAGGGCGGCGCCGGGCCGGTAGCCCTCGGTCGGGCCCGGAGCGCCCAGACCGGGGCGGCCGGTCAGGGGGTGGGGCACCGGTCGGGCCGGCGGCGGCAGGCGCGGGTGCCGCAGTGCGCGGCGCGGCGCAGGCCGGGCAGGTCGGTGAGCGCTGCTAGCGCGCCGGTGACCGCGTCGGTCAGCGCCAGGCGGGGCCGGTCGGCCAACCCGCCGGCGGTGGCTGCCAGCAGAGCGGCCAGCTCGCCGCGCGGGGCGGCGCTCGCGGCGGCGAGCGCGGTGAGGGTGTCGGGAGCGGCGGTGCGCTGCCCGCCGGGGCCGGTGGTCCACGCGGCCTCGTCGGCGGCGTCAGCGGCCTGCGCGGTGTGCAGCAGCCGCTGGGCGTGGCCGAGCGCCATCGCCGCGGCGTGCACCGCCGCGCCGGCGTCCTCCACCGCCCGGTCGGCGGCCACCCACCAGCCGCTGGACGGTGGTGGCTGGTCGCGGTCGGCGGGTGGATCGGGATCGGTCAGCGCCACGAGGTCGGCATCCCAGTCGGGGTCGGCCTCGCAGCCGGCACCGGCCTCGGCTCGCGCCTGCGGCGGGTCGGTGGGCGGCGAGCCCCCGGGCGGGTCGGCGGGCGCGGGGTCCGGAGGCCATTCGGGCTCGCCGCCGAGCTCGCCGGCCAGCACCCGGCGTTCCATCTCGGCCCACCAGCGTGCCAGCCCGGCCTGCTCGCCCGCCGGCTCCGGCCGGGCGCCGGCGAGGAGCCCGGCGCCGTCCGGGAGGTCTGCGGTGGCAGCAGCGAGGCCGCCGTCCAGGGCGACCTCGCCGGCCGGGCTGCCGGTCGCGGCGTCGTTGCCGGTGAGGCCGCGCAGCAGCCGGCGGACCATCTCCGTCGGCACCACCTGGCCGTCGACCTCACCGGGGGCGTCGCCGCCGAGCAGCGTGGCCACCGAGGCGACCACGGTCAGCGCCGCCATGCCCGCGACCGGCTCCGGCCGCACGCTGATCCCCCGCTCCCGCAGCTCCCGGGCGGCATCCCGGGCGGCGTGCCGCGCGACCACGCGGCGCACCCGCTCACCCAGCTGCGCCGGCGTGGTCACCGACCGCCCGGCCATCCAGGCCAGCAGCTCGGCCTCCACCGCCGCCCGCAGCGCGTCCTCGGCGATCGGCGCGACGTGCTCGAGCAGGCACCACAGGTGCCCCGCGTGCAGCAGGCCGGACTCGAGGGCGGACAGCACCCGCGGCAGCCGGTGCACCAGCACCAGCGAGCGCTCCAGCTCGGCCTCGGCCCTGTGCGCGCTCAGGTTCAGCCTGGAGCGCCAGCTCCGGCGCCGCCCACTCACTCACCGCCCGCAGCACCTCCGGCCGCGCCGCCCACCGCTCGGCCGACATCGCGCCGCGCTCACCCTGCGGCCGGTCGGCCGCGGCGGGCCGGCTGGCGGCGAAATCGGCCACCGCCCGCGCCCGCGCCGCGGTCTCCCGGGCGATCTCCCGATCGGCGGCCTGCACCCGCCCCAGCGGACCGGCCGACCAACCCACCGACGGCGCGGCGGTCTCGTCGGTGTCCCGAGTCGCCGAGCCGACCGGCAGACCGGTGAGCGCGACGTCGTCCACGTGTTCGATCACATGTTCGAACACGGTGTCGCGACGAGGGCTGTGGACAGCAGGAGACCAGGTCAAGGACCCGCTACGGGTGGGAGCGGCAGCTGCGCCGCCTCGCACAGCGACGCGGCGTCAGCCGGTGAAGGCGCCGATCTCGGCCAACCGGGAGGGCGTCACGGTCTTCAGCTTCGCCACGGCGTCGGCCAGCGGCACCAGCTCGATCTCGGTGCCGCGCAGGGCGACCATCTGACCGTGCCGACCCTCGTGGGCGGCGATCGTGGCGTGCAGGCCGAAGCGGGTGGCCAGCACCCGGTCGAACGACGTCGGCGTGCCACCGCGCTGCACGTGGCCGAGCACGGTGGTGCGCACCTCCTTGCCCGTGCGCCGCTCCAGCTCGTCGCCCAGTTGCTGGGCCACGCCGGTGAACCGCCTGTGGCCGTACTCGTCGACGCCGCCGTCCCGGATGAGCATCGTGCCCTCCAGCGGCTGGGCACCCTCGGCCACGACCCCGATGACGTGGGTGTCGCCGCGCGCGAAGCGGTCCTCGACGATCTTGGCCACCTCGGCGACGTCGAAGGGCTCCTCGGGCACCAGCGTGACGTGCGCCCCCGAGGCCAGGCCCGCGTGCAGCGCGATCCAGCCGGCGTGCCGGCCCATGACCTCGACCAGCAGCACCCGCTGGTGGGACTCGGCCGTCGTGTGCAGCCGGTCGATGAGGTCGGTGGCGATGCTGACCGCGGTGTCGAACCCGAAGGTCAGGTCGGTGCAGTCGATGTCGTTGTCGATCGTCTTCGGGATGCCGACGACCGGGACCCCGGCCTGCGAGAGCAGGTGGGCAGCGGTGAGGGTCCCCTCGCCGCCGATGGGGATGAGCACGTCGACCCCGTGAGCGGCCAGCACGGCCGTCATCTGCGGCAGGCCGGCGTGCAGCTTCTCGGGCGCGACCCGGGCCGAGCCGAGAGTCGTGCCGCCGCGGGTCAGCAGCCCGTCGACGGCGGCGACGTCCAGCGGCGTCGTCCGGTCCTCGAGCAGGCCGCGCCAGCCGTCGCGGAAACCGACCACCTCGCTGCCGTAGTGGGCCGTCGCCGTGCGGACGACGGAGCGGATGACGGCGTTGAGGCCGGGGCAGTCGCCCCCGCCGGTCAGGATCCCGATGCGCACCGGCTGGCTCCTCGCGTTCGTGGGCCGGGTCGCGGTCGACCATACGTCATGACGACATGACGACGAACCGACACGCGGGAGGGCGCGCACGTCGCCGGGACGACGGTCACGCCGGGTCGCCGGTGGTACCGGTCCCGTCGTCGGTCGTCCCGTCCTCGCTGCCGCCGAAGCCGGGCGGGACGCCGTACCCGCTGCCCGGCGGGATCCCGCGGTCGGAGCCGGAGGAGTCGCCGTCCTGCCCCGGGACCCCGGTCTGCGTCACCGCGCTGTCCGCAGCACCGCCCCCGGCGGTGGCGGCGCCGACGGCGAAGCCGCCGAGCCCACCGGCCAGCACGAGGCCGGCGGCGGCCGCGGCGACCAGGACCCCGCGGCGGCGGCCGGCCCGGCGGGTGCGCGCGGCAGCCGGGACCGGGGACGGGGGCATCCCGGAGGAGGGCGTCTGCGCCTGCGGCGGCTCGGCCGTCGACCCGGCGGGCGACTGCGGGACCTCGGCCGTCGACGCCCCAGCCGGCGTCCCGGTCGAGGGCGCCGCGGGAGGCTGCGCGGGCGGTGTCGGCGCTGCGGCCTGCCCGGGAGGCGGGGTCGGCGCGGGCTCCCAGCGGGAGCCGCTGTGGGCGTGGTCGGGGTGGGTCACGGTCTCCTCCGGTGTCGCGGGTTGCGACCACCGTGACCGGCCCGGCTGTTCCGAGCCCGCAGGCTCCCTGTGCGTTCGCTGGACGGCGCCGGCCGGTCAGCGCACCTCGGTGACGCCGGCGGCGTGCCGCCGGGCCAGCTCCCGGTAGATCTCCGGGTTGCCGTCGACCCAGCGGGCGGCGCCGCCGGACAGCGGCCCCCGCACGCGGGCCGGCACGCCGAGGGCGACCACCTCGTCGGGCACCTCCGCGCCGGGCGGCACCAGGCTGTGCGCGCCGACCAGCGCCCGGCGGCCGATCCGCGCGCCGTCCTGGACCGTCGCGCCGTTGCCGATCAGCGCCTCGGCCCCGATGACGGCGCCGTGGACGACGCACATGTGGCCGATCGTGGCGCCTGGGCCGACCTCGGTCTCGGGGTCGGCACCCCCGTGCAGCACCGAGTTGTCCTGCACGTTGGCCCCGGCCCGGACCACGATGCGGCCGAAGTCGGCGCGCAGCACCACGCCGTACCAGACCGAGGCCCCGGCCTCGACCACGACGTCGCCGACCAGCGTCGCGGTCGGCGCCACCCACGCCTCCGGGTGCACCTGCGGGCTGCGGCCTTCGAAGGAGAACAACGGCACGCGGGGCAGCCTAGGCACGCCACCCCGGGCACTCCCGGCGGCCGGCCGGTGCGTCAGGGTCCGCCGGACTCCTCGAGCACGAACATCGGCGTCAGCCCGGTGAGCTCCAGCACCTGCCGGAACCGCCGCGAGGCGCAGCGGACGACCGCGGGCCGCCCGGCCCCGTCCGCGGAGCGGGCCCAGCGCACCAGCAGCGCGAGCCCCGAGGAGTCGATGTAGCCCAGCCCGTCGACGTGCACCGCCACGAGCTCCCCGACGTCCAGCCCGTCGGACTGCATGCGCGCGACCAGCGGCGCATCGACGTCACCACTCAGGTGCAGGACCGGGCCGCCGGTCTCGTGCACCACCTCGAACGAACCGCTCGGCGGCTCGTGCCCGTCCCCCCGGAGGACACCCACGCGCACACTGTGACCGGTACGGATCGCGGCGACAACCTGGGACGCGTCGGTCCGCTCGGAGCCGACCTGCGAGGATCGGCGTCCGTGCGTCTGTGGTCCCGGTCCCGTTCCGCAGAGGCGCTCCCCCGCGAGGTCGGGGTGCTGTCGGTGGTGGCCTTCGTGGTCGCGCTCGGCTTCGGGATCGTGGCCCCGGCGATCCCGCTGTTCGCGCGGTCCTTCGGCGTCGGGACGACCGCGGTCGGGCTGGCGGTCAGCGCGTTCGCGTTCTTCCGGTTCGTCTCCGCGTTCGGCGGCGGGTCGCTGGTGGAGCGTCTCGGCGAGCGCACCGTGCTCGCCCTCGGGCTGACCACGGTCGCCGTGACCACCGGGCTGGCCGGGCTGGCCCACTCGTTCCCGGTCTTCCTCGGGCTGCGGGCCGCCGGCGGCATCGGCAGCGCGATGTTCACCGTGGCCGCGCTGTCGCTGCTGCTGCGCGCCTCCCCGCCGTCGCACCGGGGTCGCGCCGCCGCGACCTACCAGGGCGGGTTCATCCTCGGCGGCATCGCCGGGCCTGCGCTCGGTGGCCTGCTGGCCGAGCTCTCCCCGCGCCTGCCCTTCCTGCTGTACGCCGGGTTCCTGCTGGTCGCCGGTGGGGTCGGGGTGCTGTTCCTCCGCTCCGGACCGCCACCCGCCGAGGCTGCCACCCCGGGGGTCCCGGACCTGACGACCCGGGCGCTGCCGCTGCGCGCGGCGTTCCGGTCACGGGTCTACGTGGCGGCCCTGCTGGCCAACCTCGGCGTGGGGTGGGTGCTGTTCGGCGTCCGCAACTCGCTGGTCCCGCTCTACGTCACCGAGGAGCTCGGCCGCACGGTCGCCTGGGCCGGCGCCGGGCTGCTCGCCGGCTCGCTCGCCCAGGCCCTCGGACTGCTGCGCTCCGGCCGGCTGGCCGACACGTGGGGACGGCGCCCGTCGCTGCTCCTCGGGACGTCGCTGGCGACCGCGTCGACGGCTGTGCTGGTGCTGCCGCCGGCGACCGGCGCCTTCCTGCTGTCGATGGCGGCCTTCGGGCTGGCCGCCTCGCTGCTGGCCAGCGTCCCGGCGGCACTGGTGGGTGACGTCAGCCCGGCACGGGGCGGCCGCGTGGTCGCGGTGTTCCAGATGTCGGCCGACCTGGGCGGGATCGTGGGCCCCCTGGCCGCCGGGTGGCTCACCGACGCCATCTCCTACCAGGCCGCCTTCGCCGTCACCACCGCCGTGCTGGGCCTGGGCCTGCTCGGGGCGCTGGCCCTGCCGCGGACGGCGGGTCAGGGCGCGGCGGTCCCCCGGTAGCCGGGGGCGCGGCCGGCCGGGCGCGGCGTCCCCGCCGACAGCAGCGGCAGCACCCGCCGCGGCACCAGCTCCGACAGCGCGACGACGCTGGTCGAGCGCACCACCGACGGCGAGCGCCCCAGCCGCACGAGGGTCTCCTGCAGCGCGCCGTGCGACTCGGCGGCGACCCGGCACAGCACGTCGCCCGAGCCCGTGGTGGCGTGCGCCTCCAGCACCCCGGGGATCGCCCGCAGGTCGGCGGTGACCTCCTCCAGCGCGCCCTGCGCGATCTCCAGCGTCACGAACGCCTGGACGCCGTAGCCGGCGGCGGCCAGGTCGACGTCCGGCCCGTAGCCGGTGACCACCCCGGACTCCTCCAGCCGGCGCAGCCGCGCCTGCACCGTCGCCCGCGCCACCCCCAGCCGGCGCGACAGCTCGAGCACCCCGGCGCGGGGCTGCTCGGTGAGGGCGGCCAGCACCGCCAGGTCGAGGGCGTCCAGCTGCTGCCCCACCGCCACCTCCCCTGTGACGCCGTTCACGTGTGCAGACCGGACAGCCGGAGCCGGCTCGTGACCGCGGATCTGGGCGGATCGGCCAGTCCGGTCGAGACATCTTGCCCACCCCCGCGGCCGAGAGGTGAGCTGGGTGCACCATCGAGGGACCGGGACGACCGGTCGGAGCACCCGGGAGCACACGATGAGCCTCGAGCACACGCTGACCGACGAGGAGGAGCTCGCCAACCTGACCCTGGAGGAGCTGCGCCAGCTGGTCGGGCTGGTCGAGCACGACCCGGCAGCCGACCCGTTCCCGGTCAGTGGCTGGGACGCCCTGGTGTGGGTCGTCGGCAACGCCACCCAGGCCGCGCACTTCTTCCAGTCCGCCTTCGGCATGGACCTGGTCGCCTGCTCCGGGCCGGAGACCGGCAACCGCGACTCCCGCAGCTACGTGCTCACCTCGGGCGCCGCGCGGTTCGTCGTCCAGGGGGCCTACGACCCGGCCAGCCCGCTGGCCGACCACCACCGCCGGCACGGCGACGGCATCGTCGACATCGCCCTCGCCGTCCCCGACGTCGACCGGTGCACCGCGCACGCCGCCGCCCAGGGCGCGACGGTGCTCGAGGCGCCGCACGACGTGACCGACGAGCACGGCACGGTGCGGCTGGCCGCGATCGCCACCTACGGCGAGACCCGGCACACCCTGGTCGACCGGTCCCGGTACTCCGGCCCGTACCTCCCCGGGTACGTCGCCCGGACGTCGTCGTTCGTCAAGCGGCCGGGCGCCCCGCGGCGGTTGTTCCAGGCGATCGACCACGTCGTGGGCAACGTGGAGCTCGGCGCCATGGACCGCTGGGTGGACTTCTACAACCGGGTCATGGGCTTCACCAACATGGCCGAGTTCGTCGGCGAGGACATCGCCACCGACTACTCGGCGCTGATGAGCAAGGTCGTCGCCAACGGCAACCACCGGGTGAAGTTCCCGCTCAACGAGCCCGCGGTCGGCAAGAAGCGCTCGCAGATCGACGAGTACCTGGAGTACTACGGCGGTCCCGGAGCGCAGCACGTGGCCCTGGCCACCGACGACATCCTGGGCACCGTCGACGCCATGGTCGCCGAGGGCGTGGAGTTCCTCTCCACCCCCGACTCCTACTACGAGGACCCTGGACTGCGTGCCCGCATCGGCGAGGTGCGGGTGCCGGTCGAGGAGCTCCAGGCGCGCGGGATCCTGGTCGACCGCGACGAGGACGGCTACCTGCTGCAGATCTTCACGCGGCCGACCGGCGACCGGCCCACCGTCTTCTTCGAGCTGATCGAGCGGCACGGCTCACTGGGGTTCGGCAAGGGCAACTTCAAGGCGCTGTTCGAGGCGATCGAGCGCGAGCAGGCCCGCCGCGGCAACTTCTGAGCCGCGCTCCTCCCCCGTTGTGAGGCCGTCAGTGGCCGCGCTCCCTGGCCCCTCCCGGCCTCGCTCCGCTCCTCGGTCGCTGGCGCTCCCTGCGATGCTCACGAGGCCGTCAGTGGCCGCGGAACGCCTCCTCGAGCCACCACGACGGCTCGTCGGCCACCACCTTGGCGTCGAGGAACAGCGGCGCGGTGCGGGGGCCGGCCACCCAGGCGGCCACCGCAGCGAGGTCCTCGACGCCGCGGACGGTGACCGCCTCGAAGCCGTGGCCCCGGGCGATAGCGGCCAGGTCCGCGTCGGGGAAGCGCACCGTGTCCAGCGGGTGCCCCTCCGGCCCGAAGTGGTGCACCTCGGCGCCGTAGGCGGCGTCGTCGTAGACCACGACCACCATGGGCAGCCCGAGCCGGACGACGGTCTCGAGCTCCGCGGCCCCCATGAGCGCGCCGCCGTCGCCCAGCGCCGCCACCGGCAACCGGTCGGGGCGGGCCAGCGCCGCGCCGATCGCCGTCGCCAGCCCGAGCCCGACCGACTGGAACGCCTGGGTGAAGCAGAACCCGAACTCGTCGGGGACGTCGAGGAACATGCTCGGGTAGCCCATGAAGTTGCCCGAGTCGACGGCGACCACCCGCTGCGCAGGCAGCAGGTCGTCCAGCGCGATGGTCAGGGTCCGCGGGTCGATCCGGCCCGGGCGCTCCGCCGGCGGGAACGGGACGTCGCGCCAGCGGACCCGCTCGGCGATCGCCGTCCGCACCTCGGGGGTGCGGTAGCCGGTCGCCGTCCGCTGGCCGAGCGCGGCCACGGCCGCCTCCGCCGTCGCCCGCACGTCGCCGGCCACACCGAAGGTGAGGTCCCGGTGGACGCCGAGCGCCGCCGGGTCGTCGTCGACCTGGACGACGACCGCGCCGTCGGCGATCAGCCGGCCGTGCCGCATCGTCCACATGTTCAACGCACAGCCCCAGCCGACGACCAGGTCGGCGCCCCCGATGAGCTCGGCGGCCAGCGGGGAGGCGAAGCCGCCCGAGACGTCCAGCGACCAGGGGCTGCCGGCGAACAGCCCCTTGGCGACGGCGGAGGTGGCCAGCAGCGCGCCGCTGCGCTCCGCCAGGGCCTCCAGCGCCGCTCGGCAGCCGGGGCCGCGCGCGCCGCGGCCGGCCACGAAAACCGGCCGCCGGGCGTGCTCGATCGCGTGCGCCAGCCGCTCGACGTGCTCCGGGGTGACCCCCGGCTGCGGCGCGGGCGGCAGCGGCGGTGGCCCGGGCGGCACCGGCAGCACGTCGACCTGCACGTCCAGCGGCAGGTTGAGCAGCACCGTCCTCCGCCCGTGCACCGCGGTGGCGACCGCGGCGGCCACCTGGTCGAGCGCGTCCCCGGCGGAGGTGACCCGCATGGGCACCGCGCCCACCGCGGCGGCGAGCGCGACCTGGTCGACGGCGAAGTTCGACTGCGGCGAGGACGCCTCGGCGGCGAGCACCACCAGCGGTGTCCGGCTCTTGGCCGCCTCGGTGATCCCGGTCAGCGCGTTGGTGAGCCCGCAGCCCTGGTGCACGCTGAGCGCCGCGGGCCGGCCGGTCATCCGCGCGTGCGCGTCGGCCATCGTCGCGGCGCCGCCCTCGTGCCGGGCGGCGACGAACCGCGCGCCGGCGGCGACCATGGCGTTGGTGACGGCGAAGTTGCCCGACCCGACGACGCCGAAGACCGCCTCCACCCCGCAGCCGACCAGCGCGGCCCCGACCGCCTCGGCGACCGTCGTGCGGGCGCTCATCCCCGCTCGACCAGCGCGACCACCCGGGCCGGCGAGCCGGAGCCGGAGACGATCGGCAGCGGCGCCGCCACGAGCACCGCGCCGGTGGGCGGCAGCGCGGCCAGGTTCTGCAGCTGGGTGAGCCCGTACTTGCCGCTGCCCATGAGCGCCGCGTGGCACGGGAAGGGCGGGTCGAAGGAGTGCGCGGCGCCCGCGTCGGTGCCCACGGTCTCCACCCCGACGCCGATCACCGGCGCCTCCTCGGCCAGCCACCGGGCGCAGGCCGGGGAGATGCCGGGCGTGTGCGCGCCGGTGTCGTCGGCGTTGAGGAACTCCTCCTGGGAGGCGCTGCGGGCGTCCCAGCCGGTGCGGTAGAGCAACCAGCCGCCCTCGGGCAGCGGGCCGTGCTCGGCCTCCCACGCGCGGACGTGGTCGACCTCGAGCAGGAAGTCCGGGTCCGCGGCCGCCTCGGCGGAGAGGTCCAGCACCGCGGCCGGGCCGATCAGCCGCCGCGCCGGCACCGACGCGACGTCCTCGCCGCCCTGACCGGTCACCCAGTGGTTGGGCGCGTCGAAGTGCGTCCCGGTGTGCTCGCCGGTGCGGAAGTTGTTCCAGTACCAGGCGGGGCCGCGGTCGTCGTACCGGGAGAGCTCCTCCAGCTCGAAGCGCGCCGTCTGGGCGAACTCGGGCGGCAGCGCGATCACCGGCGTCTCCGCCGACAGCGGGGCGGTGAGGTCGACGACCTCGATGCTCCCGGCGGCCAGGGCGGCGGCGAACCCGGACAGGATCGACATGGCGGTCCCTTCTGCTCCACGAGGGCGGGTGGTGGGGCCGAGCATGCCGCACCCGCAGGTCAGGAGGCCGCTGCGGGTCCGCCGTCCCCCTCGGGGTCGCAGCGGACGGCCACGATCGCGACGTCGTCGTCGGGCCGGGAGCCCACGATCCGGGTGAGCAGCGCGTCGCACAGCTCGTCGACGGGTGCCACCCCCACCTCCTCGACCACCCGCACCAGTCGGTCGGTGCCGTCGTCGATGGAGCTGCGCCCCTGCTCCACCAGGCCGTCGGAGTAGAAGAGCAGCGTGTCGCCCGGGTCGACCGCGGCCACCCAGTCGGTCCGGGGGCGCGTCGACTCCGCCCCCAGCAGCGTCTCGGGGCGGGAGTGCAGGACCCGGACGGTGCCGTCGGCGCACAGCAGCAGCGGCGGCAGGTGCCCCGCCGAGGACCAGCGCAGCGTGCGCCGCCCCTCGCGCGCCTGCTCCGGGGTCTGCTCGATGCGGGCGATCAGCGCGGTCGCCAGCGCGCCGAGGTGCAGGCCGGTGAGGACCGAGTCCACGCGGGTGAGGATGCGCGCCGGCTCCTCCTGCCGGTCGTAGGCGATCCCGCGGAGGATGCTCCGCAGCTGGCCCATCGTGGCCGCGGCGTCGACGTTGTGGCCGACGACGTCCCCGATCACCAGCAGCGTGGCGCCGTCCGGCTGCTGGAAGGCGTCGTACCAGTCGCCGCCGACGTGCATCGTGCTCGACGCCGGCACGTAGCGGACGGCGATCTGCAGGTCGTCGGGCTGCGGCGGCGGGGTGAGCATGCTGCGCTGCAGGGTCTCCGCGACCTTCAGCTGGCGGCCGTAGAGCCGCGCGTTGTCGATCGCCAGGGACGCGCGGCGGGCCACCTCGACCGCGGTGGCGATCTCCATCTCCCCGTGCGGCGGCCGTCCGGAGCTGTTGACCAGGCCGAGCGCGCCGAACGTCTCCGCCCGGGCGCGCAGCGGCACGATCGTGAGCGACCGGGCGTCGAGGCGCTGCCACGCCGCGCGGACCTCGTCGGTGGGCAGCGTGGGGGCGATGAGGTCCGGGTCGATGCTGGTCACCTGGATCGGCTCACCGGTGAGCAGCGCGACGGCCATCGGGTCGTCCTCGCGGGCCGGGCCCTGCACCCGCCCCTGCATGTACAGGGCGAGGTCCGCCGCGCGCCGGGGATCGGCGTGCGCCCACGCCTCCGATGGCCGGCCCTCGTCGGTGAGGACGGTGACGGCGGCCCAGTCACACAGCCGCGGCACGACGAGGCGGACGAGCTTCGTGACCGACTCGCCGGCGTCGAGGGTGCTGATCATCGACTCGCTGACCTCGGCGAGGAAGCGCAGCCGGTCGTCCTCGGCCGCCTCCGCCGCGCGGGCGTCGTCCTCGGGGAGGACGTCGCCGTCCGGCAGCGGGCCGGCGCTCTCCCGCAGGGAGACGTGCAGGCGGTCGCCGACGCGCACGGCGGTGGCGTCGAGCCAGCGTTCCGCCGGCGGGTAGAAGCCCCGCCACGTCACGCGCTCCGCCACGCTGCGCGCGTGCAGCAGGAAGCTGTGGAAGATCGTGCCGGCCAGCTCGGGCAGGGCGATCCAGATGTTGCGGTCGACCAGCTCCTCGCGGCGGCGCCCCAAGAGGTCGGCGGTGGCCTGGTCGACCGAGACGAGGGTCCAGTCCGCGTCGAACACCGCGGATGCGCGCGGACGGCCGCCCCCGCCCACGGCGCGCGGGGAGGACCCGACCGCATCGCTCACGACGTCCCCATCACCTCGGCCGGCACTCCCCTGCGTGACGCAGGCACAGTACGCCCGCCGACGGGGCGCGGCCGGGACCCGGAGGTCAGCCGAGGCGCTCCTCCAGCCGGACGGTGACCGCGTCGCCGACCTCCTTGCCGATCGCCGTCCGGACCTCGGCGGTCACCGGCAGCTTGTGGGTGCCGTCGCCGAGGGCCATGAAGGAGCTGCGGAAGGGGTGGCCGTCCACGGTGCCGCGGACCTTGACCAGGCCACGGGTGCCGAAGAACTCCGCCGACCCCGGCATCTGCACGTAGGTCCACCCGCCTTGCGAGGGGCTGCGCACCAGCACCGCGGTGAACTCCACGTCCAGCGGGAGGGGCCCGCTCTGCGTCTCTGACGTCCTGCTCATGGTCGCCGTCCTCTCGGGTCGTCCCACCGGCTTGGACGGGCGAGTGCGGCCGAACTCATCGCCGCGCCCTGCCGACCTGCGCGGGCCGCCCGGCCTGGGCGCGGGGAGGATGCGGAGGTGCACGTCGAGACCGTGGTGTTGCTGGTCCTGGCCGCGGTCGCGGTCATCGTGGCGGTCCGCTGGCTCGCCGACCGGACGGGGTTGCCGGCGGCGGCGCTGCTGACCCTGACCGGCATCGCCTACGCCTACCTACCGGGCCCCAACCTCGTGCTGGACCCGGAGGTGGTGCTCACCCTGGTGCTGCCCCCGCTGCTCTACAGCGCGGCGCTGGACTCCTCGCTGACGGCGATCCGCCGCAACCTGCGCACCGTGGTGAGCCTGTCGGTGCTGCTCGTGCTCGTGACCGCGGTGGTCATCGGCATCGGCTTCGCGCTGTTCGTCGCGGGCGCCACGCTGGCCGCGGGCCTGGCGCTGGGCGCGGCCGTCGCGCCACCGGACCCGGTCGCCGCCCTGGCGGTCGGCCGCAGGGTGGGGCTGCCGCCGCGGCTGATCACCCTCATCCAGGGCGAGGGGCTGCTCAACGACGCGACGGCGCTGACGCTGCTCGCCGTCGCCGTCGCCGCCGCACAGGGCGACGGCTTCTCCACGCCGGCGGCGGTCGGGCAGTTCGTCGTCTCCGCGGCGGGGGGCGTCGCGGCCGGGATGGCGGTCGCCTACGGCGTCCGGCCGCTGCGGCGGATCCGCCGGGACCCGCTGTCGTCCAACGCCGTGTCGCTGGCCACGCCGTTCGTCGCCTACCTGCTGGCCGAGACCGTGCACGTGTCCGGCGTCCTGGCCGTCGTGGTGGCCGGCCTGGTCATCGGCCACAACAACCCCAGCTGGGCCTCGGGCGCCAGCCGACTGCAGACCGAGGCGGTGTGGCGGCTGGTGGACTTCCTCCTGGAGGGCGTGGTCTTCCTGCTCATCGGCCAGCAGCTGCCCGCCGTCATCGGGGGGCTCGGCGAGTACGACACCGGCACGATCGTCACCGCGTCGCTGATCACCGTCGGCGTGGTGCTGCTGCTCCGCCCGCTGTTCCTGTGGCTGACCGAGCACCTGCCGCAGTCCCTGCACACCCGGCTCGGCGGCGAGGACGTCGCCGGGGAGGACGACGACCCGACCACCACCCGGACGAGGCTGTCCGGCCGGGAGATCATCGTCCTCAGCTGGGCCGGGACCCGTGGCGTCATCAGCCTGGCGGCGATCTTCACCCTGCCGCTGACCACCGAGTCCGGCGCCCCGTTCCCCGACCGGGACCTGCTGCTGTTCTGCGCCTTCCTCGCCGTCCTGGTCACGCTCGTGGGCCAGGGCCTGACCTTCGCCCCGCTGGTGCGGGCGCTGGGCCTGCGCGCCGACGAGGCCGACCAGGCCCGGCTGCGCAACGAGGCGCGGGCCGCGTCGGTGGAGGCGGGGCTGCGGCGGCTGCAGGAGCTGGCCGCCGAGCAGCACGACGACGTGGACGACGAGGCCATCGAGACCATCCGCACCCAGCTGCAGGCGCGGCTGGACCGCTACCGGAGGCGGCTGGACGTGCTGCAGGGCGCCGAGGGCGGCGAGGTGCCGATGTCGCCGGAGTACGAGGCGGCACTGCGGGTGCGCCGCGCCGTCCTCGCCGCGCAGCGGGAGGAGCTGGTGCACTGGCGGGACGTGGGGCGGCTCCCCGACGAGGGCCTGCGCCGGCTCGAGCGGGAGCTCGACCACGAGGAGGGCCGCCTGCCGGCCCGCCGCTGAGGGCAGACCGGCAGCGCGTCGCTCACGCGAACGGGCGGAGGCCCTCCACCAGCGGGGTGGTGGGCCGGCCGGCCAGCCGGGAGAGGTCCCCGGTCGTCCGCGCGAGCGCGCCGGCCCGGATGCCGCCGTCGAGCGCGACGACGAAGCCCGCCGTCCCCGCGTCGAGTCCGGCGGCCTCCAGAGCCGCCTGGTGCTCCTCGGGCGTGAGCCGCTGGTGGGTGACCTCGCGGCCGAGCAGCTCGCCGTAGGCGGCGGCCAGGTCGTCGAAGCTCCACGCGGTGTCACCGGACAGCTCGTAGACCGCGTTCTGGGCGCCCTCGGCGCTCAGCACGGCGGCGGTCGCCGCGGCGTAGTCGGCGCGCGTGGCGCTGGCGACCCGGCCGTCGCCCGCGCTGCCGGCGACCACGCCGGTGCGCTTGGCCTGCGCCAGCCCCGAGGCGTGGTTCTCCGTGTACCAGCCGTTGCGGAGCAGCGTGAACGGCAGCCCGCTGTCGCGGACCATCCGCTCGGTGGCCTGGTGGTCGGGCGCCAGCGGCAGCGGGCTGTCGTCGGCGCCGAGGATGCTCGTGTAGGCGATGCGGGCGATCCCGGCGCGCACCGCGGCGTCGACGACGGCCCGGTGCTGCGCCACGCGGACGCCCGGGACGCTGCCGGAGACCAGCAGCAGCACGTCCCCCGCGGAGAGCACCGCGTCGAGCGTGGCGGGGTCGTCGTAGTCGATCCGCGCGGTCCGCACGCCGCGGTCGGCCAGGTCGGCCAGCCGCTCGACCGCGCGGCCGCCGGCGACGACGTCGCCGGGAGCGACCCCGCGGGTGAGCAGCTCCTCGACCACGAGGCGGCCCAGGGAGCCGGTGGCTCCGGTGACGACGACGGACATGCGCGGACCTCCTGCGGGTGGGGACGGCGCGGCGCGCCGTGCGACGTCCCGAACCCGGGGGGCGCCCCGGCGATTCCCCCGCGCCCGGTCAGGTGACCGGCAGCCCCGCCAGCCCGGCCGCCAGGCCGAGCAGGGCGCAGACGCCGAGCGTGCGCAGCACCGACCACCTCAGCCGGAACAGCAGCACGGCGGCGACGAGGGCGATGACCAGCGGCACCGGCCGCAGCGTGCCGACGTCGGGCAGCTCCAGGTGCAGCGGACCGCGGTCGACGTCGACCGTCTGCGAGAACAGCGTGTGGACCGCGAAGAAGACCCCGAGGTTGGCGATGACCCCGACGACCGCCGCGGTGATGCCGGTGAGCGCCGCCGACAGCGACCGGTTGCCCCGCAGCCGCTCCATGTACGGGGCGCCGAGCAGGACGAACAGGAAGCTCGGCACGAAGGTCACCCAGGTGACCAGCAGCGAGGCGAGGACGGCGGCGACCCACGGGTCGAGGGACCCCGGGTCGCGGTGGGCGCCGAGGAACGCCACGAACTGCACCACCATGATCAGCGGCCCGGGCGTGGTCTCGGCCAGCGCCAGCCCGCGGACCATCTCCCGCGGCCCCAGCCAGCCGTGGACCTCCACCGCCTGCTGGGCCACGTAGGCCAGCACCGCGTACGCGCCGCCGAAGGTGACCACCGCCGCGCCGGAGAAGAACACGCCCTGCTGCGTGAACACGCTGCCCGCGCCGGTGAGCAGGGCGGCGGCGGCCACCGGCACGCCCCACACCAGCAGCCCGACGAGCAGGACGCGCAGCGTGCGCCGGCCCGACGGCGCCTCGGTGTGCAGGACGTCGTCGGAGATGACCGGCGGCGGTCCGGCGTCCGGGCCCTCGGCCGCCGCCTTCTGCGGGAGGGCGGACGGCCGCCAGCGGCCCAGCGCCCAGCCGGCCACCCCGGCCAGCGCCACGACCAGCGGGAAGGGGACGGCGAACAGCGCCAGGGCGAGGAACGCCGCCACGGCGATGCCGACCAGCGCCCGGCTGTCCGCCGCGCGCTTCGCCACCCGGACGACCGCCTGCGCGACGATGGCGAGCACCGCCGGTGCGAGGCCGGCGAAGACGGCGAGCACCGCCGTCGTCGTCCCGAAGGCCACGTAGACCGCGGAGAGGACGAGCAGCGCGACGACGCCGGGCAGCACGAACAGCCCCCCGGCCACCAGCCCGCCGCGGGAGCCGTGCAGCAGCCACCCGACGTAGGTGGCCAGCTGCTGCGCCTCCGGGCCGGGCAGGAGCATGCAGTAGTTCATGGCGTGCAGGAACCGGCGCTGGCCGATCCAGCGCTGCTCGTCGACCAGCGTCCGCTGCATGACCGCGATCTGGCCGGCCGGGCCGCCGAAGGTCTGCAGCGAGATGAGGAACCAGGTCCGGACCGCCGTCCGGAACGGGACGACGGTCTGCTCCTGGGGCCGGGCGGGGCTGTCGGATCCCATGGGCGTCCTCGGGGGGTCAGGCCGGCTCGCGGCCGAGCAGCAGGCGGCGGCGGTGGTACTCGTAGAGCCCGTCGAACAGCGGACCGGAGACGGCGAGGGTCCGCTCGTCGGTGCCGGTCATCGACAGGCCGCGCAGCAGCACGTCGAGCCCCGGCGCCTCCGGTGCGTCGAACCGCCCGTCGTCGAGGTCGGCCTCGTGGACGGCCTCGGCGATGCGCCAGAGCACCGGGTCGGTGAGGTCGTGGCGGCGGAGGATGGTCTCGAAGGAGCAGTCGCCGCCGTGGTGGCCGAGCTCGACCCCGCGCATGTCGAACGGCGTGGCATCGGCCGGCACCTCGGCGGGGTCGGCGACGAAGACGAACTCGGCGGCCGAGTCCAGGAAGCGCCGGATCAGCCAGGCGCAGGCCGCGCGGTCGATGTGGACCCCGGCACGGGTCGCCCACCTCACGGCGCGACCTCCACCGCGTCGGCCGCGGCGAGCTCGCGGAGCGCGGCGGCGGCCCGCTCGCGCTCGGGCGGCGGGAAGAAGTCGCGGCGCCCGATCGCGCGGAACTCCGTGCGCAGCCGGCGCAGCGCCCGGGCGCGGTCGGGCGCCGCCCCGGTCGCGGCGGCCCGGCACTCGGCGGCCAGCGCCCGGTACTCCTCGGCCCGCGCCTCGGCCATGCGGGTGGCCAGCTCCCGCTCCTGCGCGACCGACGCCGGCCGGGCCACCCACAGCCCCGCCGTGCCGTCCGCCGCCAGCACGTCCTCGGCCAGCCACTCCAGCTGCTCGCGGGTGCGCGCGTCGGCCGGCAGCGCGACCAGCCCGTCCGCGAGCTGGGCCACGCCGAGCCGGCGCAGCCGCCGCCACAGCGTCGTCCGCGGGCCGGAGGGCTCGCGCGGCAACCGGTAGGACAGCAGCACCCACTCGCCGGGCGTCATGCGTTGATGCAACCATGGTTGCAGCGCCGCGTCCAGCGGTCAGCGGGTCGCGACCCGGAGGGTGCGGGTCACGCGGCGCCGACGGTGGACGCGGCGAGGGCGGGTGCGGCGTCGGCGGTCAGCCGGCGCCACAGGTCGCGGGCCAGGGCGTCGTTCTGGCGGAAGAAGGGCGCGTTCGTCCGTGGCCGGGCGAAGGCGGCGACCTGCGCGCCGGCGGTCCAGAAGCCGACGGCGGACACCCGCTCGCTCGGGGTGCCGTCCGCGGTGACCAGCCGGCCGCTCGGATCGACGTCCAGTCGACCCGTGCGCCGGACGCCGCCCGGCCCGGCGGGGTCGGGCAGCACCCGCTCGCGCCCCTCGCCGCGGCGCAGCAGACCGGCGACGACCGGGTCCGGGGTGGCGGAGACGTCCGGTGAGGGCAGCCGGGCCTCCACGAGCGCCCGCGCCTCGACGACCCCGGGGACGCTCGACGAGTGCGCCCGGAAGACGCCGGCGTCCTCGTCGAGCACCACCACGGTGTCCG
Organism: Geodermatophilus sp. SYSU D01105; assembly: GCF_054050095.1. Lineage (NCBI taxonomy): Bacteria > Bacillati > Actinomycetota > Actinomycetes > Geodermatophilales > Geodermatophilaceae > Geodermatophilus > Geodermatophilus sp. SYSU D01105. The sequence goes on along the minus strand of NZ_JBJGYR010000028.1, from coordinate 7,855 downwards.
CGCCCAGGAAGCGCACCACCCCCGCCTCAGACAGCGCGAGCAGCTCCTCCAGCCGCGGGCCGGGCGGGCCGCTGGCGAGGTAGCTGAACAGGTTCATCCACCAGCCGGAGACGTCCTCGGCCTCCGACCGGGGCGTCAGCCGCCGCGCGGCCACCAGCCCGGCGATCGTGCCGTGGCACTGCAGCAGCGCGGTGAAGACGGCGGCGTCGGTGCTGTGCGCCGGGTCGGCGGCCCGGGCCAGGTCGGCGCGCACGTGCCGGCGCACCGACTCCTGCAGGGTCGCCCGGTCGGGGAAGGACCGCCCGGCCAGGGGGCGGTCCAGCGCCGCGAGGTCGAACCGGTCGAGCGGGTCGGGGACCGCGCGGGCCACGAGCGCGCGCTCCGCGCGGGGGCCGGCCGCCGCGGCCCAGGCCTCGGCGAACTCGTCCCACGGCATGGCGGTCCGCTCCGGGTGGGCGCGGAACAGCTCGGTGTGGTGCGCCCAGCCGAGCTCGCGCTCGATCAGGGGGGCGAGGTCGGTGCGCAGGTCCAGCGGCCGGTCCGGCCCGAAGGCGGCGTCGACGGCCGCCGGCGTGAAGAAGCGCAGCGGAACCGGCGGCCCCGCCCACGGGTAGGCCAGCTTCGACCGGTACGGGACGCCGCGGCGGGATCCGACGTGCAGCACCGGCTCCCGGCCCGAAGGCAGGTAGCGCAGCCGGCCGTCGTCCGCGCGCCGGAACCGCCCGCCGCGGCCGCTGGTCAGCAGCACCGCCAGGTCGACGAAGGCGAGCCCGGCCCCGCGGACGAGCACGTCCTCCCCCGGCGCGAGGGCGGAGAGGTCGAGGTCGGCGGTGTAGCCGGTGGGCAGGTAGGTCAGGCCGGCCCGGGCCGCCGCCGCGGCCACCCGGCGCTCGGCCGGCGTCGGCCGCGCCTCGAGGTGGCCCTGCGCGAGGACGACGGCGTCAGCGGCGAGCACGCCGCCGTCGGCCAGCCGCACCCGGGCACCGTCGGGCCCCTCGGCCACGTCGACGACCCGGGTGGCGTGCAGGTGGACGTCGAGCCACGGCGCAGCCCCGGCGACCACGCGCTCGAGCACCCAGCCCAGGTAGGCGTTGACCAGCGGGCGGGACGGGAAGGACGCCGGCCCCAGCCGGCGGGCCTCCCGCCCGACCGGGTCGCCGGCGGGCCGGTCCCGGGCGACGTCGCGCACCCAGTCCCACAGCGTCGTCCCCTCGCCCACGGGGCCGTCGACGACGACCGACGGGTCGGGCAGCACGGTGACGTCGCCGACCAGGGAGTTGGCCCACAGCAGCTCCGGCTGGGCGGCCCGCCACACCCGGCCGCCACCCGGTGGGAACGGGTCGACGAGGTGGACCTGCAGCCGGGGCCCGGCCGACAGCTCGGGTGCGGAGGCGACGAGTCGCTCGAGCACGCCGACGGCGGTCGGGCCGGCGCCGACGATGCACAGGGTGGGCAGGCGGGTGGGATCGGGCAGGGACATGCGGGAGCGCTCCTGTGCCGGGGTCGGACGACGGGGGGCGGTCAGTCCGCCGGACACAGGGCGCTGCAGGTGCGGAGCAGGTCGACGTGCCGTCGCTGCGCCAGTTCCGGTCGGGTCACGCCGCCTCCTCCCTCCGGACCTCGGTGTGCGCCGCTGCAATGTCTACCAAATCGATCGGGATTGACGGGTAGGCGGCTCGCCGCCTATGGTCCCGGCCAGGTCCTGAGTGCCAGCACCAAGCCCCGGCTCGCTGGCCGGCAACCCTCCGCTGCGACGGGGTGCCCCGGGTGACGACCTGGCGGACGCGCCCGCGTCCGCAAGTCCGCAGCCCTCCCGGGCTCTGACCGAGGAGCACCAGCAGTGAGTTGCCGGAGCACGCCGAGCGTGCGGGACCGTTCGACCGTCCTGGTCGGCCGACCCACGATCGACCTCCTGCGTACCGACAGCGCCCTCTGTCGCTGAGGCATTCCCTCTCCTGACCGGCTCCGGCCGGTCCCGCGGCACCGCCCGCTCCTGTCCACCGCCCCCCGCGCGGTGCCGGCGGCGTGCCCGCGCACCCCCACCCGCTCGTCCCTGGGAGCACCCGCATGTCCCGCACCCCCCTGCCCGGCGTCGTCCACCCTCCCTCGCGGGTGGCCCGGTGACCGCCGCGCCCGGGCTGGCCGTCGTCACCGTCCACCCCGACGACCCGCTGGCCGCGCCCTTGTTCGCCGAGCTGCTGCACGAGTACGACAGCCGCTACGGCGACCTGTACGGCGGTGCGGCGGCCGAGCTCACCCGCTACCCCGCCGCGGAGTTCCTCCCGCCCCACGGCGAGCTGCTCCTGCTGCTGGAGGACGGCGCCCCGGTCGCCGGCGGTGCCTACCGCCGGCACGCCGACCCGGGCACCGCCGAGGTCAAGCGGATGTGGACCGCCGCTGCACACCGCCGCAGGGGGTTGGCCCGCCGGGTGCTCGCCGAGCTCGAGGCCCGGGCCGCGGGCCGCGGCTACACCCGCATGTACCTGACCACCGGCCCCCGCCAGCCCGAGGCCAGGGCCCTCTACCTGGCCGCCGGCTGGACGCCGCTGTTCGACCCCGCCGTCCCCCGCCCCACCGACCTGGCGACCCTGCGCACCCTGCCCCCCGGCCAGCTCGGGTACGCCTTCGAGAAGTCCCTGGGAGACCCCGCATGACCACGCTCGTGCCCCGGCCCACCGCGGAGACCGCCGCTCCCCGGCCGTCCGGGACGCCCTACGACCAGTTGACGGTGGTGCCGGCGCGGCACCTCGGCCGCTGGGTGGCCACCGCCGTCGTCGCCGTGCTGCTGGCGATGGTGGTCAACTCGCTGGTCACCAACCCCCGGTGGGAGTGGGACGTCGTCGCCGCCTACCTCACCGAGGAGTCGATCGTCCGCGGCGTCTGGACGACGATCCAGCTGACGCTGATCACCGCCGTCCTCGGCTTCGCCCTCGGCACGGTGCTGGCGCTCATGCGGCTGTCCCGGTCGCCGCTGCTGCAGGCGGTCAGCTGGGGCTACACCTGGGTGTTCCGCTCGGTGCCGCTGATCCTGCAGCTGCTGCTCTGGTACAACCTCGCCTACCTGTACCAGTCCCTGGACTTCGGGATCCCGTTCGGCCCCTCGTTCGCCAGCGTCGAGACGCTCTCGCTGATCGACAAGTTCGGCGCCGCCATCCTCGGCCTGGGCCTGCACCAGGCGGCCTACTCCGCCGAGATCGTCCGGGCCGGCATCCTCTCGGTCGACCAGGGGCAGCTGGAGGCGGCCGCCTCCCTCGGCATCCCGCGGCGCCGGCAGACCACCCGGATCGTGCTGCCGCAGGCGATGCGGTCGATCGTCCCGACGGCGGTCAACGAGGTGATCGGCCTGTTCAAGGGCACCTCGATCGTCTACGTGCTGGCCCTCGGCGAGCTCTTCTACACGGTGAGCGTCATCTACGGCCGCACGCAGCGGGTGCTGCCGATGCTGGTCGTGGCGGCGGTCTGGTACGTCGTCCTGACCACGGTGGTCACGGTGGTCCAGTACCACGTCGAGCGCTACTACGCCCGCGGCGCCGTCCGCACCCTCCCGCCCACGCCGCTGCAGCGGCTGCGCGCCAACCTGACCGCGGGCCTGGCCCGGGTCCGTCCCAGCTCCGAGGTGTCCCGGTGACCGCCGCCCCCCTGACCACCCGTCCCGGTCGCGTCGAGGTGCACGGCGTGCACAAGTCCTTCGGCGCGGTCGAGGTGCTGCACGGTGTCGACCTGGTCGTCGAGCCGGGCACCGTGACCGTCGTCCTCGGGCCGTCGGGCTCGGGCAAGTCGACGCTGCTGCGCAGCATCAACCACCTGGAGAAGGTCGACCGCGGCTTCGTGGCGCTCGACGGCGAACTGGTCGGCTACCGCCGCCGGGCCCACCGGGACGGCGACCGGCTGCACGAGCTCAAGGAGAAGGAACTCCTCCGCCAGCGGACCCGGTTCGGCTTCGTGTTCCAGGCCTTCAACCTCTTCCCGCACCTGACCGCGCTGGAGAACGTGGTGGAGGCGCCGGTGTCGGCGCAGGGCCGCCGCCGCGACGAGGTCGAGGCCGAGGCACGCGAGCTGCTCGCCCGCGTGGGCCTGGCCGACCGGTCCGGCGCCTACCCCCGGCAGCTGTCCGGCGGGCAGCAGCAGCGGGTCGCCATCGCCCGGGCGCTGGCCATGCGACCGGCCGTGCTGCTGTTCGACGAGCCCACCTCGGCGCTGGACCCCGAGCTGGTCGGCGAGGTGCTCGGCGTCATCGCGGACCTGGCCCGAGGGGGCACCACGATGGTCGTCGTCACCCACGAGATCGGCTTCGCCCGCGAGGCCGCCGACCAGGTGGTCTTCATGGACGACGGCCGCATCGTCGAGGCCGGCCCGCCCGAGCAGGTGCTCGACGCCCCACGGCACGAACGGACCCGCGCCTTCCTCGCCAAGGTCCTCTAGGAGGACCCCGCTGCGCGACGCCTCGTGAGAGGACCCCGTCCTCCCCACCCTTCACAAGCTCGGGGCGGGTCCCGGGACGGGTCCGGCGGGGCACTGCAGCGAGGCCGTTCCGCCGATCCCCCGGACTGCGCAGCCCGCGCGGCCCGTCGATGGCGCGCGCCCGCGCGCCCCACCTGAGGAGGACCACCGTGACCGCCCGAACCCGACGAGCCCGCCTCGTCCCCGTCCTGGCCGCCGTGTCGCTGCTGGCGCTCGGGGCGTGCAGCAGCTCTGCCGACATCGAGGAGCAGGCCCGCGCCGACGAGGGCGGGGAGCGCACCGCCCTGTCCGTCGACACCAGCCCGGAGCAGGACCGCATCCACACCACGCCCAGCGAGGAGGCGATCGCCCTGCTGCCCGAGGGCGCGTTCCCCGACGGCGTGCTCCGGGTCTCGGTGACCCAGGGCGCGGTCCCGCTGGCGTTCTTCGCCGACGACAACCAGACCGTGATCGGCAGCGAGACCGACATCGCCACCCTGGTCGCCGACGCGCTCGACCTGGAGCTCGAACTGGTCGTCAACGACTGGTCCAACTGGCCGCTGGCCACCCGGTCCGGCGAGGTCGACGCCACCATCTCCAACGTCACGGTGACCGAGGAGCGCAAGCAGCTGTTCGACTTCTCGTCCTACCGGGTCGACCAGCTCGGTTGGCTGGTCCGGGCCGACAGCGACCTGCAGGTCGACCAGGCCGCCGACATCGCCGGGCTCACCGTCGGCGTGGGCTCGGGCACCAACCAGGAGCAGATCCTGCTCGCCTGGGACCAGCAGAACCGCGACGCCGGCCTGGAGCCGGTGACCATCGACTACTACGAGTCCTACAACGACGCCGTCCTCGCCCTGCAGTCCGGCCGGTTGGACAGCTACGTCGGCCCCAACGCCACCGCCGCCTACAGCGCCGCGGTCTCCCCGGACGACGTCCGGGTGGCCGGCACCGTCAACGGCGGCTGGCCCGACACCGCCGAGATCGCCGTCGCCACCGCCAAGGGCAACGGCCTGGCCGAGGCCTTCACCGCCGCGCTGGACTCCGCCATCGCGGACGGCACCTACCAGCAGGTCCTCGACCGCTGGGGCCTGGGCGCCGAGGCGGTCGAGCGGTCCGAGACCAACCCGCCCGGCCTGGGCGCCTGAGCTCCCCGAGGAGACCCCCGATGACCCGCACCCGCACCCGCAGCCACCGCCGCGCCGTCCGGCCGGCCGCCGCGCTCCCCGTGGGGACCGCGCTGACCCTGTCGACCGTGGTCTTCCTGTCCGCCTGCACCAGCTCCGCCGAGATCGAGTCCGAGGCGCGCGCCGACGCCGCCGCGGAGGCCGGGGCGACCGGGGCGGTCCTGGAGGTGGACACCGGTCCCGAGCAGGCCGGCCGGGTCCACACCGACGAGGACCCCGACGCCGCCGCGCTCGTGCCGGCCGACATCGCCGAGGACGGGGAGCTGACCGTCGGCGTCGTCGGCACCGGGGAGCCGCCGCTGGGCTTCCTCGCCGACGACAACGCGACGGTCGTCGGCAGCGAGGTGGACATCGCCTCGCTCGTCGCCGAGTCCCTCGGCCTGGAGCTCGAGGTGGTCAACGTCGCCTGGGAGCAGTGGCCCCTGGGCGTGCAGAGCGGCGACCTCGAGGCCGTGTTCAGCAACGTCGGCGTCAACAACGAGCGGCTCCAGCTGTTCGACTTCGCCACCTACCGCCAGGGCGTCATGGCGTTCACCGCGAAGCCCGGCAGCGGGCTGTCGATCGCCGGCGCCGAGGACATCGCGGGCCTGACCGTGGCGGTCGGCTCGGGCACCAACCAGGAGCGGATCCTGCTGGACTGGAACGCGCAGAACGAGGCCGCCGGGCTGGAGCCCGCGCAGCTGGAGTACCACGCCAACGCCGCGGACGCCCTGCTGGCGCTGCAGTCGGGCCGGATCGACACCTACATCGGCCCGAACCCGAACGCCGTCTACCAGCAGTCGGTCGGGGACGTCGAGGTCGTCGGCACGGTCAACGCCGGGTGGCCCGACACCACCTACGTCGCCGCGACCTCGCTCAAGGGCAACGGCCTGGTCGACGCGTTCGAGGCGGCGCTGCAGCACGTGTTCGACGACGGCACCTACGCGCGGACCCTCGAGCGGTGGGGCCTGTCCGACGAGGCGGTCGACGAGCCGGTGGTCAACCCGGCCGTGGGGTCCTGAGCCGCGGGGCCGGGGGCGCGCGGGACCCGCGACCGCCCCCGGTCCCCGCTCCTGCGGTGCTCCTCGTGCTCCCGCGGTGCCGCAGCACCGCAGGAGCACCAGGAACGCGCCGAATGGCGGCCGCAACGACCGTGCGGGCTGCTCAGCGCGGGGACACCGGCGCCAGGCCGAGGGGTGGCGTCAGTCGCCCGGACGGACCCGGTCCAGGAACCGCAGGACCGCGTCGTTGACCACTCGGGGCTGGTCCTCGTGCACGAGGTGGGACGCGCCCGGCACCCGCACCTGCTCGACCCGAGGCAGCAGCGTCGCCAGCCACCGGCTGAGCAGCCGCACGACGACGGGGCTCCGGGCGCCGGTGAGCAGCAACGTGGGCACCCGGACACCGCGGAGGGCGTCCTCGCCCAGCGGCGGGAAGCCGGCCCGCAGGTTCGGCGCCAGCGTCGTCGCGTTCTCCCGCATCTGCTGCCGGCGCTCCTCCGTGAGCCTCCCGAACGCCTCCCGGCCCAGCACGCCGCGGGCGAAGACCTGCCAGGCGTGCTCCTCATCGCCCCGCCGGTGGGCGCGGACCATCGGCGCGGAGGTGCGCAGGCCGAACGCGAGGACCGCGAGCGTGGTGCCGGGGTGCCGGAGCAGGCTGCGCGCGAGCACCCCCGGGTGCGGCCGCGGGCCGGGGCCCAGCACCAGCGACAGCACCGGCGGCTCCTCGAGGACCAGGCTGCGGACGGCGTCCGGGTGCTCGATCGCGGTGAGCAGGCAGATGATCGCGCCCCACGAGTTCCCGACCAGGTGCGCCGGCGCCGCGCCCAGCTCCCGGAGGACGGCGACCAGGTCGTCGACGTGCACGGGCACCGGGTCGGCAGCACCCGGCGGGACGTCGGCGTTGGGCCGGGCGTACCGGCGGCTGTAGGCGATCGCCCGGTACCGCGTCGCGACCGGTTCGAGCTGGGCCGCCCAGGTGCGCAGGTCGCTGATCCCGCCGTGCACGAAGACGACCGGTTCGCCCGATCCCAGCTCCCGGTGCGCCAGCGGCACCCCGTCGACCACCACGCGGCCGACCCCGGGGGACCCCGCGCCGTCGCCCGCCATCCCGCGTCCCCTCGTCCAGTGGCGTGGGTCACCCTCCTCGCTCCGTGGGTGCCTCCGCAACGACCGTGCTGCGTCGAGGGCGCGCAAGTGGTCGCACTGCGGGCGGTGCTCGTGCACTGCCGGTCCTGCCGGACCGGCAGT
>NZ_JBJGYR010000027.1:0-59767 GCF_054050095.1 Geodermatophilus sp. SYSU D01105 | reverse complement strand
TGGCCGCGGCGGACGTGGGGGGTGAGAGATGTTCCCCGGGATCTGCGGCACCCGGCTGGCCGGGCGGGCCCCCCTACCCGGGGGCCGGGGGCCCCGCTCGTCCCTGCGGTCAGCGACCGCGGGAGACCATCTGCCGTCCCCACGCCACCACGCCGGTGAGGTCGGCCCGGATGCCCGGGACGAGGGCGGCCAGGCCGTAGGTGAGCAGGCCGGCGAGCAGGCCGGCCGCCAGGCGTCCGGGCGCGGGCCACGCGACGACCAGCTGGGTGACCAGGAAGCAGACCGCGCCCCCGGCAGCGGCGCACGCGGTGATCCGCAGTGCCCCCAGCAGCAGCTGCCGGATCGGCAGCACGGTGATCCGGGACAGCCACCACAGCGACAGCGGCCACTCCAGCAGCGCGGCCGACGCGTAGCCGGCGGCGACGCCGACGACCCCGAACGCACTGCCGACGCCGATGCAGGCGGCCTTCAGGACCAGGGTCACCGCGGTGTAGCGCAGCAGCTCCCCGGACAGCCCGCGGGACAGGTACACCCAGTGGCCGACGAAGGACAGCGTCTGCGCGCTGCCGGCCACGGCGAGCAGGGCCAGCACCGGGGCCACCTGGTGCCAGCGGTCCCCGAGCATGACGTCGACCAGCGGACCGGCGGCCCCCGCTCCCAGGCCCATGCCGGCGACCAGGGTGAAGCCGAGGGCCAGCTGGCTGCGGCGCAGGTACTCACCGGAGCGCTCCAGGTCGTCCTGGATGCGGGCCAGCACCGGGACCGCGACCGTGGTGGCCGGGGAGCGCAGCTGGTTGAGCGGGCTCATCAGCAGCTGGAACCCGCGGTTGTAGACGCCCAGCGCCACCGGCCCGGCCCACAGGCCCAGCGCCAGGTTGTCCAGGTTGTTGCCCGCGTAGTAGAGGACCGACGTGCCGGTGAGTCCCCCGCCGAAGCGCAGGAACGGCCGCAGGCCCACCCCCCGCCGGGGCCGGCGCGGCACCCACCGCCCCAGCGCGACCACGGCCACGAGGGCGGCCGTCGCCTGGGTGAGCTGCTGCGCGACCAGGGCCCAGTAGCCGGCGCCGGCGAGGGCGGTGGCCACCGCCACGGCGAAGGAGAGCAGCTGGGCGACCAGGTCCGAGCCGGCCACCGCGCCGAAGCGCAGGTCGCGCGTCAGACCGGCCCGGTACTGGGTCGCCAGGCCGTTGAGCACGAAGGTCAGGGACAGCGCGCGGACCACGGGCTCGAGCGCGGGCTGGTCGAACGCGCTCGCGACCGGGCCGGCGGCGGCCACGGCGGCCACCGCGAGCACCAGCCCGGCGGCGGTGTTGAGCCAGAAGAGGCCGTCCCGCTGGTGCGGGGTCAGCGACGGTGCGCGGATGGCGGCGGTGGACAGCCCGAGGTCGCGCACGACCTCGCCGATGCCGACGACCAGCAGGCCGACGGCGAGCAGGCCGTAGTCGCGGGGGGCGAGCAGCCGCGCGAGCACCACCACCGACGCCAACTGCAGGAGGATCCGCAGCCCCTGCCCGACCAGCGTGACGCCGGCACCCCGGGCGGCGACCCGGCCCAGGTCCGCCGGTGCGGACGAGGACGGCGCGACCGCCTCGGCGGCGGGCGCCCCGCTCTCAACGGGCGGCATGCTGCTGCTCCACGGGGACCGAGGGGACCGGCAGGTCGGCGGGGACCGGTGGGCGGGCGTACTCACCGGCCACGTAGCCGAAGGCACCGACGACCAGCCCGGCGTAGCTGGCGGCGGTCGCGGCTGCGGCCCCCCGGGCGGCGTCGTCCCGCCGGACCGTCGCCGCGAGCCACCGCGTCGACGCCTGCGGGATGCGCACGGCGGCCTTGGCCAGGACGACGGCGCGGGTGCGGCACCGCCGGACCGGCCCGGCCGCCAGGTGGACCTCGGCGCGGCTCCACGAGCTGCCCGAGCGGAAGCTGCGCCGGAGCACCCACCGCCGGGTCAGGCGCGCGGCGGGGACGTGCTCGGTCGCCTCGGCCTCGTCGCACCAGCGCAGCCCGGCCCCCCGGTGTGCCAGGGCGTGGGTGAACAGGGTGTCCTCGCCGCCGGTGAGGCCCAGCCGCTCGTCGAAGGTCAACCCCAGCTCGCGCACGCGGGCCACGTCGAGCAGCAGGTTGCCGGCTCCGGCGCCGAGCAGGAGGGAGCCGGTCGCGCACCGCCGGCGGTCGAAGACCCCGGTCCCGGCGATCCACGGGTCGACGGGCGCGTCGAGGCGGGCCGCGACGGGGCCGGCGACAGCGGCGCAGCCCCACAGCCGCCAGGAGGCGACCAGCGTGGCCAGCCAGCCGGGGCCGGGCAGCTCGTCGTCGTCGATGAAGACCAGCGCGTCGGCGCCGGAGGCCTCGGCGAGCGCGCGGTTGCGTGCCGCGGAGATCCCCGGCCGGGGCTCGTGGACGTAGCGGACACCGCGACCGGCCCAGGCGCCGACCAGGTCGGCGGCGCTGGCCTCGGGGTCGTTGTCCACGACGACGACCTCCGCCGGCGGCAGGAGGGTGGCGGCCTGCGTGACCAGCTCGTCGAGGAGCGGGGGCAGGAGCTCGGTCCGCCGGTAGGTGAGCACGGCCACGACCGTGGTCGCCCCGATGTCGACTTCGGACACGTTCTCCCCCTCGCCCAGGCGCGACCGGTGTCGCACCGGGTACATCGACGTCCCGGCAGGAGAACTTGAAGCGCGGCCGATCTCCGTCGCCGGCCGATTCGGCCACACCATTCCGGCCGGTTCCCCGCGCGGAGCCCACTTTATGGTCCTGCCGTTCTCCCGAGGGGTCGGACAGGTCCTTTCGGGTGATGTCCGCATTCGGGGGGAGCGGTGTCGGGCCGGTCCGTGGGAACGTGCGCAGGTCCCCTTCTCGCACTTTCCGGAGAACCGTTCTCCGCGGCGTGCCGAGGGGGCAGCAGTCGCGCGCAGATCGGGGGACCATGGACGTGCTCGCCCTGCCGGGCCAGGCGGTGGACACCGTCCTGCTCGCCGGCGCCGTGGCGGCGGTCGGTGCCCTCGGCGTGGTCGCCATGCGGCACGCCCCGCGACTGGCCTTCGCCGTCTGGCTGCTCGTGCTGTGCCTGGTGCCGGTGTGGGCCGGGGTCTCGATCGTGCTCGAGTGGGAACCCGAGGTGCTGGTCACCCTCGTCGTCCTCGCCGTCCTGGTGTCCCTCCGCCCCCGGGGCGGTGCGCGACTGGCCGGCCGGCTGACGCTGGCCGACGGCGTGGTCGTGCTGTTCGTCCTCGCCGGGCTGGTCCCGATCGCCACCGGCGCCACGAGCATCAGCGACGTCTTCGTGCTGGTGGCGCAGTGGACGGGGGCGTTCCTCGTCGGCCGGCTGGTCGGCCAGCGGATCGGCCTGCACTGGGTGTACGGCGCGGTCGCGGTGGCGTTCACGCTCGTCGCGGTCCTCGCGCTGGTGGAGTTCGCGACCGGCTGGAACCCGTTCGTGCAGATCCCCGGGCAGGGCAGGCTCCACGTCGACTGGGCACCGATCCAGGAGCGCGGCGGGCGGGCCCGGGCCGAGGGCGCCTTCGGTCACTCCATCGCGCTCGGCGCGAGCCTGGCCCTGGCCGTCCCACTGACCCTGGCCGCGCCGTTCCGCGCCGCGGTGCGCGTGCCGATGGCGGTGCTCATGGTCGCCGCCGCGGCCGTGACGTTCAGCCGGGTGGGGCTGGCCACCGCCGTGTTCGGGATCGCGCTGTGCGTGGCGTTCCTGCGCAGTGGCCTGTCGACGCGGGTGCGGGTGGTCGTCACCGCCGGGCTCGTCGTCGTCGGCGCGGGCTTCGCGTCCCTGCTGTCCGGGGTGTTCTCCGCGGCGGGGTCGGAGGCCACCGACAGTGCCGGCTACCGCTGGGCGCTGCTGGAACTCGTCCCCGACATCGAGCTGTTCGGCCGCTCCAGCAGCGCCTACGGGCTGGCCTCGGGGGAGCGGTTCTTCGGCGCCTTCCGGTCCATCGACAACGCGCTGCTGCTGCTGGGCTTGCGCTACGGGTGGGTGCCGCTGGTCCTGGTCACCGTCCTGCTGCTGGTCGCGTGCGGCTACGTGCTCAGCGGCCGGGCGACCGCGCCGACGATCGCGGTCGTCGCGCAGATCCCCTCCTTCGTGAGCGTCGCGCTCATCACCCAGTACGCCACCTTCCTGTGGTTCGTCGCCGGGCTGGCCGTCTACAGCCAGTCGGTCGCGCGGAAGGGGGCCGAGCCGGCGCGCAACGGTCCGCAACCCGAGGTGGGGCCCTCACCCGAAATGGTGAGGGTGCCAGTCGGTTGACACATTTCTCGCTTACCTTTCCTGGACGCACATCGCTGCTGGTGGTGTTGGCCACCGCGAGAGGAACATCGTGGCTCTGCGCACATTCCTGACCGTTCTGGGACGCCGCGCCCGGATCGTCGTCGCCGTCTTCCTGATCTGCGTGGCCGGGAGCGGGCTGGCCACCTGGCTGGCGACGCCGACCTACACGGCCCAGGCCACCCTGTTCTTCTCGGTCGGGGCGGCCGAGAGCGTCGACGACCTGCAGCAGGGGGGCAACGCCACCCGCGCGCAGATGACGTCCTACGCGAGCCTCGTGGAGACGCCGTCGGTGCTGCAGCCGGTCATCGACCGGCTCGACCTCGCCGAGACCACCTCCTCACTGGCCGGGCAGGTGGACGTCACCGCGCCCAGCGACACCGTCCTGCTCGAGATCGAGGTCACCGACACCGACGCGGGACAGGCGGCCCGCATCGCCAACGCGGTCGCCGACCAGGTGATCACCGTCGTGGAGGACCTCTCGCCGACCGGCACCGACGCGGTGCGGCCGGCCATCGAGGCCACCGTGGTCGCGCCGGCGGAGACGCCGCGGAAGACCTCCTCGCCCGACGTGCTGCTGAACCTGGCGGCCGGGATCGTCCTCGGGCTCGGCCTCGGCGTCCTCGCCGCACTCGGCCGGGACGCGCTCGACACCCGGGTGCGCACCGCCACCGAGGTCGCCGCCCTCACCAACCGGCCGGTCATCGGCAACCTCGGTGTGGACGGCGGCCGCCAGCGGCGCGTCGCGGTGGAGGCCGCGCCGCACAGCCCGCAGGCGGAGGAGTACCGCCAGTTGCGGACGAACCTCCAGTTCCTCGACGTCGGCCGCCGGGGCGAGCTCGGCGACGGCGCCCGCACCTCCCGCGGCGTGCTGGCGGTCACCTCGTCGCTGGCCGCGGAGGGCAAGTCGACCGTCGCCGTGAACCTCGCCGTCGCGCTGGCCGAGACCTCCGCCCGGGTGCTGCTGGTCGACGCCGACCTGCGCCGCCCCTCGGTGGCGACCCGGCTCGGGCTCGAGGGGTCGGCCGGCCTGACCACCGTGCTGCTCGGCCAGGCCGAGGTGTCCGACGTCGTCCAGGAGTGGGGCCGCACGGGCCTGGAGGTGCTGACGTCCGGCGTCCTGCCCCCCAACCCCACCGAGCTGCTGGCCTCGCCGGCGATGCACCGGCTGCTCGACCAGCTGCGGGCCTCCTACGACCACGTCGTCATCGACTGCCCGCCGCTGCTGCCGGTCGCCGACGGCACCATCCTCTCGACCCTGGTCGACGGCACGATAGTGCTGGCCAACGCGACGAAGGTGCGCCGCCACCAGCTGGCGGAGAGCCTGCGCAACCTGTCCCAGGTCGACGCGCGGGTCCTCGGGGTGGTGCTCAACCAGCTCGACCGCGGCAAGGACACCTACGGGTACTCCCGGGACGCCGCCGTCGGCGCCGGTGGGCAGGCCACCGCGGCCGGCCGGGACACCGTCCCCGTCGAGCCGGGCGCCGTCGCCCGGGCCGGCAAGCAGCCCGTCGGCTGAGCATGGTCGCCGCGCAGGCGGCTCGCCCGCCGTTCCCGGTGCTGGTGGTCTGCACGGGCAACATCTGCCGCTCGCCGGCCGCGGAGCTGCTGCTCCGGGCCGGCCTGGGGGAGGGCGCGGGCGTCGCGGTGGCCAGCGCCGGGCTCGCCGCCCTGACCGGGGAGCCCGTCGCGGCCCCGATGGCCCGGCTGCTGGCCGCACGCGGCGTCGACCCGGAGGGCTTCGCCGCCCGCCAGCTGGAGCCGCTCGGGGTGCGCTCCGCGGGCCTGGTGCTGACCATGACGACCGAGCAGCGGTCGGCGGTGGTGACCCGGGCCCCGGCGGCCGTCCGGCGCACCTTCGCCCTGCGGGAGTTCGCCGACCTGGCCCGGCTGGGCGGCGCCGCGCTCGACCAGCGGCACCCGGCCGACCGGCTGGCCGCCCTGGTCGCCGCGGCGCCGCGGCTGCGGGCACTGCGCACGGGTCCCCGGGACGACGACGTGGAGGACCCCCACGGGCGTCCCGACGAGGTCTTCGCCCGCGCGTTCACCCGGATCGAGGGCGCCGTCGACGCGCTCCTCGACGTCGTCGTCCCGCGTCCTGCTCGCACTGCGTGATCGGAGGCGGGGACAGCCCGCCAGGTCAGCTACGCACTTTCGGGTGGATGACCCCTCCGGGCGATGACTGTCCGTAGTCGTCTCTGGTCCACTGGACGGGACAAGGCAGCACGTCCTGCCACGGGGGAGAAGCACGCATGTCTCGAGTGATCGGGTACGCGCCGGGCGCGTACGACCTGTTCCACATCGGCCACCTCAACCTGCTGCGGCACGCCGCCGAGCAGTGCGACCACCTCATCGCCGGGGTGGTCTCCGACGAGATGCTCGTCCTGACCAAGGGCCGGGCCCCGGTGATCCCGCTGGCCGAGCGGATGGAGATCGTCCGCAGCCTGCGCATCGTCGACGAGGTCCACGCCGAGGTGGTCCCGGACAAGATCGACACCTGGCGCGAGGTCGGCTTCGACGTCATCTTCAAGGGCGACGACTGGCGCGGCACGGAGAAGGGCGACCGGCTGGAGCGGGACTTCGCCGCGGTCGGCGTGGAGGTCCGCTACTTCCCGTACACGGTGCACACGTCCAGCACGGCACTGCGCCGGGCCCTGGTCGCCCTCGAGGGCGGCGCGGCGCGCGAGCCCCGGGTGGCCCGTGGCGCCGTCCTGGCCGGGGACGGCCGCCGGTGACCGTCCCGGCCGAGCGCATGGCCGCCGACCGGCGGCGGCTGCGCATCCCGCCCGTGCTGATGTACCACTCGATCTGCCCGGCCGGCCGGCCCGACCCGCACCGGGTCCGGGTCACCCCCGACCGGCTCGACCGGCACCTGCGGCTGCTGCGCCGGCTGGGCCTGCGGGGCGTCTCGCTGGCCGAGCTGCTCGACGCCCAGCAGCGGGGGGCCGCGGCCGGGCTGGTGGGGCTGACCTTCGACGACGGGTACGCCGACTTCGTCGAGCACGCCGTCCCCGTCCTCGCCCGGCACGGCATGACCGCCACCCTCTACGTGGTGGCCGGGCTGCTCGGCGGGCAGAACGCGTGGGACGACGGACCGCGGCTGGACCTGCTGGACGCCGACGGGGTCCGGTCGGTGGTCGCGGCCGGGCACGAGGTGGGCAGCCACACCCTCACCCACGCCGACCTGCGCGGTGCCGACGCGGCGACCCTGGAGCGTGAGGTCGCCGGCAGCCGCCGCGTGCTGGAGGACGTGCTCCAGGCGGAGGTGCCGGGGTTCTGCTACCCGTGGGGCTACTTCGACGCGGCCGCCGCCGACGCGGTCCGCGCGGCGGGCTACGACCACGCCTGCGTGACCGGGGACCACCTGCCCGGCGACCGCTTCACCCTGCCGCGGTTCTACGTCGCTCCCGGCGACCGCGCTCCGCACGTGCTGGCCAAGCTCGCCCGGCACGCCGTGCGCATGCGCGGCGTCTGACCGGCGTGGTCGGGCGGGTGTCCCCGTCGGCCGCGGGCTCCCGGGGAGCCGCGCGCCGCACCGGGCGGCGGCGTGCGCTCGGGTTGCTCGCGGTGCTCCTCCTGGGAGGCGGCTGCGGCGGTCCGGCCGCCGGTCCCGTGGCCTCGGGGACCCCCCGCCCGTCGTCGTCCCCGGAGCCGCTGCCCGACCTGGGCCCCGGCGTCCACGAGGTCGAGGTCGGCGGCCAGGCCGCGATCGTCGTCCGCCCGGAGCAGCCCAACGGCCGGCTGGTCGTCTACGCCCACGGCTACGAGGCCCGCGCCACCGCCCTGCTCAACGGCGAGGCGTTCGGGGAGCTCACCGACGGGCTGGTGGCCGCCGGGTACGTGGTGGCCGCCAGCGACGCCGAGGGGGACGCCTGGGGGAGCGCGGCGAGCGTGGACGCCCACGCTGCCCTCGCCGCCGCCGTGAGCGACCTCGTGCACCCCACGGACGTGTACCTCGTGGCCGAGTCGATGGGCGGGCTGGCCGGCGCGCGCCTGGTCGAGGACCGGCGCATCGAGGGGCTGCGCGCCTACGCCGCCATCTACCCGCTGTGCGACCTAGGCTCGGTCTACGACGACTACGCCGACTCGATCGACGCCGCGCACGGGCCCGCGGTGGCCGACGCCCTCGAGGAACTCTCCCCGGTGGCTCTCGGCGGCGGCGTGCCCGCACTCTTCTGGGCGTCCGAGGACGACACCGTGGTCGAGAAGGACCGCAACGCCGACGTCTGCGCCGCGCAGGTGGTCGCCGACGGCGGCAGCGCGACCGTCGTCGCCACCGAGGGGGAGCACGGCGACCCGTCCAACTTCGACCTGCCCGCCCTGCTCGAGTTCTTCGACGCCGCCGCCGGCTGACCGCGCCGGCCGCTGCCCGTGCGCGGCGGCACCCTCCCGGCCCGCGGACTAACCTGGGTTCCCGGCCCCCCGCGCACCCGGCGCGACGTGCGTGGCCCGGACTCTGTAGGAGACGGTCTCGTGACCTTGCGCGGCGTGCTCGACGTCGTCCTCACCGATCCCGGCATGGCCCGCGTCGTCGCCGCGGCCGGGACCGCGGAGCTGGCGGTCACCGCACCGCCGTCCGTGCAGCCGCTGGTGGCGGCGGCCCTGGCCGCGGGCGACGGCGGCGCCGGGGTCCCGGTGCTCGTCGTGACCGCGGGGGAGCGGGACGCCGACGCCGTCGCCGACCAGCTGCGCTGCTTCCTGCCCGACCGGCGCACCGAGGTGTTCCCGGCCTGGGAGACGCTGCCGCACGAGCGGCTGTCCCCCCGCGCGGACACCGTCGGCCGCCGGCTGGCGGTGCTCCGCGACCTCACGCACCCCGGCGTGGGCGGTGCCATCGACGTGCTGGTCGCGCCGGTGCGCAGCGTGCTGCAGCCGCTGGCGCCCGGCCTGGGCGACCTCGTGCCGGTCGAGCTGCGGCCGGGCGACACCGCCGAGCTCGACGACGTCGCCCGCGCGCTGGCCGACGCCGCCTACACCCGCGTGGAGCTGGTGGAGAAGCGGGGCGAGTTCGCCGTCCGCGGCGGCCTGCTCGACGTCTTCCCGCCCACCGAACCGCACCCGGTCCGCGTGGAGTTCTGGGGCGACGAGGTCGACGAGCTGCGGTACTTCTCCGCCGCCGACCAGCGCTCCCTCGACGAGCGTCCCGAGCGGCTGTGGGCCCCGCCGTGCCGCGAGCTGCTGCTCACCGACGCGGTGCGTGCGCGGGCCGCGGCCCTGGCCGTCGAGCACCCCGGTCTGCTGGAGATCCTCGGCAAGCTCGCCGAGGGGATCGCCGTCGAGGGCATGGAGTCGCTGACCCCCGCGCTCATCGAGGGCGACCTCCAGCTGCTCACCGACCTGGTGCCGCGCGGCACCCACGTCCTGGTCTGCGACCCCGAGCGCGTGCGCAGCCGGGCCGCCGACCTGGTGCGCACCGCCGAGGAGTTCCTCGCCGCGTCCTGGGCCACCGCCGCCGAGGCCGGGGAGGCACCGCTCGACCTCGGGGCGTCGTCCTTCCGGGACCTCGCCGACGTCGAGTCCGCCGCTCGCGGCCGCGGCCTGCCGTGGTGGCGCACCGGCGCGTTCACCCTGGTCAGCGAGGACGACGACACGCACGTCACCCTCGACGCCACGACGGTGGAGCGCTTCGCCGGCGACGTGCCCAAGGCTATCGACACGATGCGCGGCTGGCACCGCGAGGGGTGGCGGGTCGTCGTCACCTTCGCCGGGCCCGGCCCCGCGCAGCGCGCCGCCGACCAGTTCACCGAGGCCGACCTCGGCACCCGGCTGGTCCCCGACATCGCCGGGGCGCCCGAGCCGCGGCTGACCCTCGTCACCCAGGGCAACCTGGAGGCCGGCTTCGCCTTCCCCGGCGTGGGCCTGGCGCTGCTCACCGAGCACGACCTCACCGGCTCGCGCGGGACGACGATGCGTGACGCGGTGAAGATGCCGGCCCGCCGCCGCAACGCCGTCGACCTGGTGCAGTTGCAGCCCGGCGACCTCGTCGTGCACGAGCACCACGGCATCGGCCGTTACATCGAGATGGTCAGCCGCACCGTCAACGGCGGGCAGCGGGACTACCTGATCGTCGAGTACGCGCCGTCGAAACGGAACCAGCCGCCGGACCGGCTGTTCGTGCCCACCGACGCCCTCGACCAGCTGACGCGCTACGTCGGCGGGGAGGCGCCGGCGCTGTCCAAGCTCGGCGGCGCGGACTGGCAGAAGACCAAGGGCCAGGCCCGGCGGGCGGTCAAGCAGATCGCCGCGGAGCTGATCCGGCTCTACTCCGCGCGCATGGCCACCAAGGGCCACGCCTTCGGGCCGGACACCGTGTGGCAGCGCGAGCTCGAGGACGCCTTCCCGTTCCAGGAGACCCCCGACCAGCTCGCCGCGATCGACGAGGTCAAGGCGGACATGCAGAACCCGGTCCCGATGGACCGGATCATCTGCGGCGACGTCGGCTACGGGAAGACCGAGATCGCCGTCCGGGCGGCGTTCAAGGCCGTGCAGGACGGCAAGCAGGTCGCCGTCCTGGTGCCGACGACGCTGCTGGCCAACCAACACTTCAAGACCTTCTCCGAGCGGTTCGCCCAGTTCCCGGTGAAGGTGCAGGTGCTCTCCCGCTTCCAGTCCGACGCCGAGACCCGGCAGATCCTCGAGGAGCTGGCCCGCGGCGAGGTGGACGTGCTCGTCGGCACCCACCGGCTGCTGCAGCCGACGACCCGCTGGAAGGACCTCGGCCTGGTCATCGTCGACGAGGAGCAGCGCTTCGGCGTCGAGCACAAGGAGTACCTGAAGACCATGCGGACGGCGGTCGACGTCCTGTCGATGTCGGCCACCCCGATCCCGCGCACCCTGGAGATGTCGCTGACCGGCATCCGCGAGATGTCGACGATCCTCACCCCGCCGGAGGAGCGGCACCCGGTGCTGACCTACGTCGGCGCGTGGGACGACAAGCAGATGGCCGCGGCGATCCGGCGAGAGCTGCTGCGCGACGGCCAGGTCTTCGTCATCCACAACCGGGTGCAGTCGATCGACAAGGCCGCGGCGAAGATCCGCAACCTGGTGCCCGAGGCCCGCGTCGCCGTCGGCCACGGGCAGATGAAGGAGCACGAGCTCGAGCGGATCATGGTGGGCTTCTGGGAGAAGGAGTACGACGTCCTGGTCGCGACGACGATCGTCGAGTCCGGCCTGGACATCCCCAACGCCAACACGCTGATCGTCGACCGCGCCGACACCTTCGGCCTGTCCCAGCTGCACCAGATCCGCGGCCGCGTCGGCCGGGGGCGGGAGCGGGCCTACGCGTACTTCACCTACGACCCCTCGCGGCCGCTGACCGAGACCTCGGTGGACCGGCTGACCACCATCGCCCACAACACCGACCTGGGTGCCGGCATGGCGGTGGCGATGAAGGACCTGGAGATCCGCGGGTCGGGGAACCTGCTCGGCGGCGAGCAGTCCGGGCACATCGCCGGGGTCGGCTTCGACCTCTACGTCCGGCTGGTCGGCGAGGCGGTCACCGACTACCGGGCGCAGCTGTCCGGCGAGGAGGCCCCGGCCGAGCCGGCCGACGTCCGGGTGGACCTCCCGGTCGACGCGCACCTGCCGCACGACTACGTGCCCGGCGAGCGGCTGCGGATGGAGGCCTACCGCAAGGTGGCCTCGGTGCAGTCCGACGAGCAGGCGCAGGCCGTGCTCGACGAGCTCACCGACCGCTACGGCGCCCCGCCCGCGCCGGTGCTCAACCTGCTGGCCGTCGCCCGCTTCCGGGCCGCGGTGCGGGCGTGGGGGATCACCGAGGTGTCGCTGCAGGGCCGGGCGATCCGGATCTCGCCGGTCCCGCTGCGGGAGTCCCAGCAGATGCGGCTGGCCCGGCTGGCCGACGGCGCGACCTACAAGTCCGCCGTCGACACCATCTCGCTCAAGGTGCCGGTCGGCCCGGACCGCCGGACCCCGCTGCGCGACGTCGCGCTGCTGGAGAACCTGCACTCGCTGCTGGCCTCGGTCCTCGAGCACCCGGTCGCGGCCGCCAGCTGAGCGGAGTGCCACGGGCGCGGGAACTGCGCCCGTGGCACTCCGCTCAGCGCAGGGTCGCCGACACCCGGGCGGCCAGGGTGCCCACGTGCTGCTCGCTGAGCATCCCGACCCGGTCGTCGTCGACGTCGCCGTGGTACCCGGGGACGTCGACCACGGTGAGGTCCCGGGCCACCCGCCGCCAGGCGCCCAGCGTGCCGCGGACGGTGTCCCGGGAGCCCTCGGCCAGGTAGTAGGTCACCGGGCCGGCGACCGGCCCCGGCCGGTAGGCCTCCCCGACCGCCTCCGACCGGGTGAAGAACGCCAGCTCCGCGTCGGCGACGGCCGCCGGTGACCGCGTCGGGGCGGCCGGGGACGGGCGCAGCCGGTCGCGCACCGCGCCCAGCACGCGGCGGGACAGCAGCGTGCGCAGCCGCGCCGCCCAGCGCCGGGAGGTGACCTCCCACCGGCTCAGCGCCGCCTGCGGCGGGCGGACGTCGAGCAGCCCGAGCCACGCGACCGTCTCCCCGTCGCCCTCCAGGGACGTCGCCATCGCCGAGGCCACCAGGCCGCCGAACGAGTAGCCGACGAGGCTGTAGGGCCCGTCCGGCTGGACCCCCCGCACCTGGTCGAGCGCGTGCGCGGCGACCTGCTCGATCGCCAGGTGCTCCCCGCCCGGGCCGGTCAGCCGCGGTTGCAGCCCCAGCACCGGCCGGTCGGTGGCCAGCCGGCGGACCAGCCCGGCGTAGAGGTTCAGCTGTCCCCACGCGTCGGCCACGAAGAAGACCGGCCGGCCGGTCCCGGGGCGCAGCACCGCCACGCCGCCGTCCTCGGGCGACCCGGCGGCGGCCACCGCACGGGCCAGGCCCCGCGGCGTGGGCTGCTCGGCGAACACCTGCAGCGGCACGTCGGCCCCCAGGTCCAGCCGGACCCGCCGCAGCAGGCTGAGCACCTGGCGGGAGGTGCCGCCGAGGTCGGCGAAGTCGTCGTCGGGCCCGATGCCGCCGGTCCGCAGCACCTCGCTCCACAGCCCGGTGACGGCGCGCAGCAGCGGGTCGCCGTCCTCGGCCGCGGGGGCGTCCGGGGCGGTGCCGGCCGCGGCGACGGCCGCCCGGATCGCGTCCAGGCAGGCCGGCGAGCGCAGCGCGCTGGCGTTGGCCACGGGATCGCCGTTCACCGCGTCGCGGGCGGCGCGCTCGGAGCGTTTGCCGTTGTGCGTCAGCGGCAGCTCCGGGACGGCGACCACGAGCGCCGGCACGTGCGCCGCGGAGGCCTGCTCGCGGAGCCTGCGCCGGATGGTCCGGTCCAGCCCGCCGTCGAGCGCGGCCCCCTCGCGCAGCACGACCAGCAGCACCATCCGGGTGGCACCGGGGCGGTCGGGGTCGCGCTGCTCGACGGCCATCGCGTCGGCGACCTCGGGCAGGTCGCGCAGCACGGTGTAGATCTCGCTGGGCCCGATGCGGACGCCGTCGATGTTGAGGACGCCGTCGGAGCGGCCGTGCAGCCGGGCCGAGCCGTCGGCGTCGAACTCGACGAGGTCGCCGTGGGTCCACATGCCCGGGTGGTCGGCGAAGTAGGAGGCGCGGAAGCGGGCGCCGTCGGGGTCGCGGAGGAAACCCACCGGCCGCGAGGGGAACGGGTTGCGGCAGACGAGCTCGCCGACCGCGCCCACGACCTCGGTGCCGTCCTCGTCGACCGCCGCCACGTCCAGGCCCAGGCTGCGGGTCTGGCAGCGACCCCGCCGCACCGGCTCCTCGGGGCTGCCGAGGACGAAGCAGCCGATGATGTCGGTGCCCCCGGAGATCGACTGCAGCGGCACCGGCCCGACGTGCTCGGCCACCCAGTCGAACTGCCAGTCGTGCAGCACCGCGCCGGTGGAGAGCACCGCCCGCACGCGGGAGAGGTCGTGCTCGGCGGCGGGGGACCACCCCGCGTCCTGGCACAGCTGCAGGTAGGCCGGGCTGGTGCCGAAGACGGTGACCCCGTGCCCGGCGACCAGGTCCCACAGCGTCCGGGGGCCGGTCACCGGACCGTCGTAGGTGACGACGTGCGCGCCCACCGCCAGCGCCGACAGCTGCCAGTTCCACATCATCCAGGCGGTCGTGGTGTGGAAGTACAGCGTGTCGGCGGGCGTCAGGTCGCCGTGCAGGCGGTGTTCCTTGACGTGCTCGAGCAGCGTGCCGCCCGCGCCGTGCACCATCGCCTTGGGCGGGCCGGTGGTGCCGGAGGAGAACATCACGAACAGCGGGGTGTCGAACGGCCGCCGCTCCCACTCAGGCGACGGCCCGGCCCCGGCGACCAGGTCGTCGAGCCGGTCCGCGGGCAGCGCCCCCTCGGGCAGCGGGAGCTTGTCGAGGACGACGAGCCGGCGCACGGTCGGCAGCCCGGCCAGCAGCGCGGCCGCCGTCCCCTCGCCCATGACGGTGCGGTCGACGACGAGGAGCGCCGGCTCGACCTGCTCGAAGCGGCCCAGCAGGGCCGGGGCGCCCATGTCCGGCGCAGCCGTCGAGACCGCCGCGCCCAGGGCGGCCGCGGCCAGCGCCACGACGATCGTGCGGGCGGCGTGCGGCGCGACGAGCACCAGCCGGTCACCGGCCCGCAGGCCCGCCCCGGCCAGCGCCGCCGCGGTGACCTCGACCTCCGCGCGCAGCTGGCCGCGGGTGAGGGTGTCGGCCGGGCGGTCGGCGTGCACGGCGGTCACGGCGGGGGCGTCGTCACCCGCGCCCGGCAGCGGCCGCAGCAGCGCCTCGGCGTAGTTGAGACAGACGCCGGGGAAGAACCGGGCGGTCCGCACGTCGTCCCCGGTGCGGACGACGTCGGCCGAGCCCGACCACGGCAGCTGCGACCAGTCCAGCAGCGTGCGCCAGAACGGCTCCGGCTCGGCCACGGAGAACGCGTGCAGCGCGCCGGGGGCGTCGAGCGGGACGCCGGCGACCTCCTCGCAGCGCGCGCGGAACTCCGCCAGCTGGGACGCGCCGCGGTCGGCCGACCGTCCCGGGGCGGCGGGGGCGAGGGTCATGAGGAGGTCTCCTGTTCCGGGGCGGAGGCGAGGCTGGCCACCCAGCCGTCGGGCACGGGCACGGGGGACACCGGCCAGCCGGCGACGACGCCGTCCGCCCGGCCGATGACGGTGACCGTCGCCGCGGGGTCGTCGCGCAGCCCGGTCCCGCGGGCCTTGAGGACGGCTTCCTTCTGCGTCCAGGCGCGGGTGGCGGCGACCGCGCGGGCCGCGGGCGACAGGAGGGTGAGCGCCCGCCGCTCGCTCGCGCAGAGCCACCCCTCGTCGAGCACCCCGGGGTGCCACGGCGCCACCCGCTCCACGTCGACGCCCACCCGCCGGCCCCGCCCGACCGCGACCAGCCCCAGCGCGCCGCTCGCCGAGCAGTTCGCGTCCAGGCCGGTGCCGTCGAGGGCCAGCCGGGGGCGTCCGGCCGCGGTCGTGGTCAGGGGCACCCGGTCCGGGGCCGTGCCGAGCTCCTCGGCGAGCACCGCGCGGAGGGCGGCGCGCAGCAGCACCCGGCGCCGGTGGACCGGAGGGGTGCCGCGGCGGGCGCGGGCGAGCTCCTCCCGGGACAGGGACGCGGCCGAGCGCGACACCGCGTCGTCGTCCGCCGCCAGGTCCACGAGCCGGACGACGACGTCCCCGCAGGCAGACGCCGGCCAGGAGCGCACGGGCGGCACGGGCAGCGACACCCCGCGATGCTGGCCGCACGGGCGTGGGCGGCGCATCCCTCGTCGGGGGGACGCCGCCGGGGAGGCGGTGCCTGCGCCGTCCCTGACAACCGGTGTGGCACCCTCGCAAGGCGTGCGCACACGTCGCCTGACCACGACCCTGGCCCTCGGCCTGGCCGCGCTGGCCGGGGTCGCCGGCTGCCGGACGTCGCCCAACGTCGCGGCCTACGTCGGGGACGAGCAGGTGACCGTGGCCGAGCTGCAGGCGGCGGTCGACGAGCGCCTGGAGGACCCCGACCTGGCCGCGGCGACCCAGGGCCGGGAGGACGAGTTCACCCGGCTGGTGCTCACCCGGATGGTGCAGTCCGAGGTCTACGCGACGGCGGCCGAGAGGTACGGCGTGACCCTCACCGATGCCGACGTGCAGGCGCGGCTCGACGAGCTCATCGGCGACCAGGACCCCGCCGCGATCTACGCGCAGGCCGCCGCCCAGGGGGTCGGCCGGGCCGACGTCTTCGAGACCGTCCGGCAGCAGCTGGTGCGTCAGCAGATCCTGGCCGAGCAGGGGGTCGACGCGGGGCTCTCGGAGGAGCAGTTGCGGGCCGACTACGAGGAGCAGCTGCCCGGGCTGTCCCGGGTCCAGCTCGGCTACGTGACGGTGCCCGACCAGGCCGCCGCCGACGCGGCCGTGGCCACGCTGCAGGCCGACCCGGCCGCGTACCCGACGGTCGCCGGGCAGTACCCCGGCAGCACCACCCTCCCCCAGCTGCAGCCGCGGGGCCGGGACGAGGTGCCGACCGCCATCGCCGACCAGGTCGGCGCGGCCGCTCCCAACACCGCCTTCACCACCACCGTGAGCGAGGTCCCCGGCGTCCTCGTCGTCTTCGTCGGGGAGCCGGTCACCCCGTCGTTCGAGGAGGTCCGGCCGCAGCTGGAGCAGGCCGCGCAGGCCGAGGTCGACGACGCCGCGCAGCAGCTGGTCGCCGAGGTCCGGGACGGCCTCGACATCACCGTCAACCCGCGCTTCGGCGTCCTCGACGAGGGCCAGGTCGTCCCGGACGACAGCGGCGTGGTCGAGGTCCTCGGCACCGACACGGGGGCCGGGGAGGGCACCGGTCCGGCCGCTGCCGGAGACTGACCGGGTGCCCGTCGCGCTCGCCGTCACCGTCCGCCCGACCCTCCCCGGCCTGCTCGGCCCCGACGGATGGCGGGCGGTCTCCGGAGGGCTCCCGGTCGTGGCGCTGCCCGGTGCCGCCGCCACCGCCGAGGCCCTGCGGGCCGCGGGGTGGGCGGTGGACGACGTGCCGGACGCCGCCGCGGCGGCCGCCCGTCCCGACGAGGTCGTGGCCCTCGTGACCGGGGAGGACGTCGGTGCCGCCGAGGTCGTCGACGGCGCGCCCCTCCCACCGGGGGCCCGGCTGCTCGACGTCGTCGCCGTCATGGACCGGCTGCGCTCACCCGGCGGCTGCCCGTGGGACGCCGAGCAGACCCACGCCTCGCTGCGCGGGTACCTGCTCGAGGAGGCGCACGAGGCCTACGACGCGATCGTCGACGACGACCCGGGCGCGATGCGCGAGGAACTCGGGGACGTGCTGCTCCAGGTGGTGTTCCACGCCCGGGTGGCCGCCGAGGCCGAGCCCGGCCGGCGGTTCACCGTCGACGACGTCGCCGGTGAGCTGGTCGACAAGCTGGTGCGGCGGCACCCGCACGTGTTCGGGGACGCCGGGCCACGGGACGTCGCCCAGGTCGAGGCCGGGTGGGACGAGATCAAGAAGGCCGAGAAGCAGCGCCGGTCGCCGACCGAGGGCGTCTCCCGGTCCCAGCCCGCGGCGTCCTGGGGCGCGGCCCTGGTGCGCCGGGCCGGGCGGGCCGGCCTGCCGGTGCCCGAGCCGGCGGAGCTGTCCACCCGCAGCCCCGAGGAGCTGGGGGAGCGCCTGCTGGCCGTCGTCAGCGGTGCGGCCGCCCGCGGCTGGGACGTCGAGGACGCGCTGCGGGAGGCGGTCCGCCGCTATGCCGGCGAGCTCGACGCGGCCGCGGAGGCCCGGGACGGCGCCGGGCGCTGAGCCCGGCGCCGTCCTCCCGGGTCAGACCAGCGCGGGGGCCGGCTCGGCGGCGGGGGCCGTCCGGCGCTCCCGGACCACCCGACGCAGAAGCGTCGCGACGTAGGACACCGTCAGGCTGAGCACCACCAGCTCGCCGCCGTCCTCGATCGTCCCCATGCTCCCGGCGAGCGGGGTGTCGAGGAACAGGACGTGCAGCTGGTCGACCACGCCGCCGAAGAAGACGTAGGCCGCGACCAGGACGGCCAGCCCGAGGTTCGCCCGTCGGGTCCAGCGGTCGCTGCTGCGGAGGAAGAGGACCACCACCGCGAGCGGCACGACCGACAGCAGCCCCCAGACGAGGATCTCGCCGAGGTCGTTGGCCCGCAGGCCCAGGAAGCCGTCGGAGGGGAACCAGAGGTGCGCGGTGAGCCGGTCGGCCAACCAGGCGCCCTTGTTCTCGTGCAGCCGCAGCTTGTCGTCGGCCAGGGCCGCGGCGAACAGCAGCGCCCAGCCGACCCAGACCGGTCGCCGGGAGAGCACGGCCAGGGTCCCCAGCGAGACGGCGAGTGCGGCCTGCAGGACGTAGCCCCACGTCTCGGAGTGGCCGCCGTCGGCCTCCAGCAGCCACGGGGACGGGTCGAGCAGGTCCAGGCCGAACCGCTCCTCGTACACGACCGAGACCACGACGAACGCCAGGTCGACCAGCAGCAGGCCGGCCAGGAGCGGCCAGCTGAACAACGTCCGCACGCGCGGCCGCGCCGCCCACAGCTCCGAGAACCCCGAGGTCATCCCTGCTCCTCCGCACCGGCCCGACGAGGGCATCCGTCGAGGAGCCAGCAGACCGGCGCCGGACGGGGGCGGACAAGGGGACCGGGGGAGGACCTCCCCCGGACGAGGGGTGCCGGTCGCTCGTCCGCGTCCGGCGTCGCGGTCACGGCCCGGCGACCGGGCTGGCTAGGCTGCCCCCGTGCCCAGCATCGACGCCGTAGGCGCGCGGGAGATCCTCGACTCGCGCGGAAACCCCACCGTGGAGGTCGAGGTCGCCCTCGACGACGGGACGATCACCCGGGCCGCGGTCCCCAGTGGCGCCTCCACCGGCGCGTTCGAGGCGGTGGAGCTGCGCGACGGTGGTGAGCGCTACGGCGGCAAGGGGGTCGGCAAGGCCGTCGACAACGTGCTCGACGTCATCGGCCCCGAGCTCGTCGGCTACGACGCCAGCGAGCAGCGGCTGATCGACCAGCGGCTGCTCGACCTGGACGGGACGCCGAACAAGGAGCGCCTCGGGGCCAACGCGATCCTCGGCGTGAGCCTCGCGGTGGCCAAGGCGGCCGCGGAGTCGGCCGGGCTGCCGCTGTTCCGCTACGTCGGCGGCCCCTCGGCGCACCTGCTGCCGGTGCCGATGATGAACATCCTCAACGGTGGCGCCCACGCCGACAGCAACGTCGACGTGCAGGAGTTCATGATCGCCCCCATCGGCGCGGCGACCTTCACCGAGGCCCTGGCCATGGGCACCGAGACCTACCACGCGCTCAAGGCCGTGCTGAAGGGCCGGGGGCTGTCCACCGGCCTCGGGGACGAGGGCGGTTTCGCCCCCGACCTGCCCAGCAACCGCGACGCGCTCGACCTGATCGGCGCGGCGGTGGAGAAGGCCGGTTACACCGTGGGCGAGGACATCGCCTTCGCCCTCGACGTGGCGGCGACCGAGTTCCACGGCGAGGGCGGCTACGACTTCGAGGGCTCGACCCGGTCGGCGGAGTACCTCACCGACTACTACCGCGAGCTGGTGGAGGCCTATCCGATCGTCTCGATCGAGGACCCGCTGTCCGAGGAGGACTGGGACGGCTGGATCGCGCTCACCGCGGCGCTCGGCGACCGGGTGCAGCTGGTCGGCGACGACCTGTTCGTCACCAACCCGGCCCGGCTGGCCGACGGCATCGCGCGCGGTGCGGGCAACGCGCTGCTGGTGAAGGTCAACCAGATCGGCACGCTCACCGAGACCCTCGACGCGGTCTCCCTCGCCCACCGCAGCGGCTACCGCTGCATGATGAGCCACCGCTCCGGCGAGACCGAGGACACCACCATCGCCGACCTCGCCGTCGCCACCGACTGCGGGCAGATCAAGACCGGCGCTCCGGCGCGCAGTGAGCGGGTGGCGAAGTACAACCAGCTGCTGCGCATCGAGGAGGAGCTCGACGAGGCCGCCCGCTACGCGGGCGCGGCCGCGTTCCCGCGGCTGTCCGGCCGATGAGGTCCCCCGGCCGATGAGCGGTGCGCGGAGCCGCCGGGGCGGGGCGGGGCCGGTCCCGCCCGCCCGGCGTCGTTCCACCGGTCGCCCGCTGTCGACGGCCGCCTCCCGCCCGGTCCCGGCCGGCAACCGGTCCGGTGCGGGCAGCCGGCCGGAGGCCCGCCGGCCCGGACGCCGGACCCCGCGGACGGCGGCCGGCTCCGGCGCGCCCCGCCGCCCGCTGTTCACCGGCCGGGCGGTGGTGCTCGGCGGGCTGGTGCTGCTGCTCGCGCTGACCCTGGCCGGGCCGATCCGCCAGTTCCTCGCCGGCCGCGCCGAGCTCGCCCGGCTGGCCGCCGAGGGCACCGCCCTCGACCAGCGGGCGGAGGACCTGCAGGCGCAGCTGGAGCGCCAGGCCGACCCCGACTACCAGATCCGGCAGGCGCGCGAACGGCTGACCTACGTGCTGCCCGGCGACCGGCTGGTGGTGGTGGTCGACGGCGACGCCGTGGAGGGCGACGCCGGGACCGTCCCCGAGGAGTCGGACGCCGAGCTGCCCTGGTACGACGCGCTGCTGCAGTCGGTCGCCGTCGCCGACGGGGACGAGGAGCCGGGCGGGTGAACGAGTCGCGCGCTCCCGGGGACCGCGTCCGGGAGCCGGTCGGGCCGGAGGACCGCGAGATCGTCGCCCGGCAGCTCGGCCGGCCGCCCCGGGCCCTGCGTGCCGTGGCGCACCGCTGTCCCTGCGGGCAGCCCGACGTCGTCCAGACCTCCCCGCGGCTGGAGGACGGCACCCCGTTCCCCACGCTCTACTACCTGACCTGCCCTCGGGCCAACGCCGCGGCCAGCCGGCTGGAGTCCACCGGCCGGATGAAGGAGTGGCAGGCCGACCTGGGCACCGACCCCGAGCTGGCCGCGGGGTACCGGGCCGCGCACGAGGCCTACCTGGCCGAGCGCGACGCCCTGGGCGTGCTGCCGACCCGCAACACCGCCGGCGGCATGCCCGACCGCGTCAAGTGCCTGCACGCCCTCGCCGGGCACGCGCTCGCCGCCGGGCCCGGGGTGAACCCGATCGGTGACCGCGCGGTGGCCGAGATGGGGGAGTGGTGGGCCACCGGCCCCTGCGCCCGGGAGGACGAGAGATGACCCGCGTGGCGGCGATCGACTGCGGCACCAACTCGATCCGCCTGCTGGTGGCCGACGTCCCGCCGGAGGGGCCGCACACCGACCTGCTGCGCCGCATGGAGGTCGTCCGGCTCGGCCAGGGCGTCGACGCCACCGGGCGGCTGGCACCGGAGGCGATCGAGCGCACCCGCGTCGTGCTCGCCGAGTACGCCGTGCAGGCCCGCGAGCTCGGCGCGACGGCGGTCCGCATGGTGGCCACCAGCGCCAGCCGGGACGCCGCCAACCGCGCCGACTTCGAGGACATGGTGGTCGCGACGCTGGGCCGGCTGCCCGATGTCGTGGCCGGCGACGAGGAGGCGCGGCTGTCGTTCCTGGGCGCCACCGCGTCGCTGGACGCCGCGGTCGCCGCGCACGGCCAGCCGGCACCGAAGGCGCCGTACCTGGTCGTCGACATCGGCGGCGGGTCCACGGAGTTCGTCCTCGGGGACGCCGGCGGGGTCCGGGCGGCCCGCTCGGTCGACGTCGGCTGCGTCCGGCTGACCGAGCGGCACCTGCACGGCGACCCGCCCACGGCCGACGAGATCCAGCGCGCGGAGGCCGACATCCGCGCGGCCCTGACCGAGGTGGCCGCCACGGTGCCGGTCGGCGAGGCGGCGACGCTCGTGGGGCTGGCCGGCTCGGTGACGACGGTCGCGGCCCTCGCCCTCGGGCTGCCCGCCTACGACCCGGTCGCCATCCACGGCTCGCGGATCCCCGTCTCCGCCGTCCGCGCGGTGACCGCGGGGCTGCTGACGGCCACGCGGCAGCGGCGGGCGGCCGAGGCGGTCATGCACCCCGGCCGGGTCGACGTCATCGGCGCGGGCTCGCTGGTCCTGCGGGTGGTCATGGACGCCTTCGCCCTCGACGACGTCGTCGTCAGCGAGCACGACATCCTCGACGGCATCGCGCTGGGGCTCGCCCGCGGCTGACCGGCGCGCGGCGGCGGGTGCCGGTCGAGCGGGCCGGTGCTCTACGTCCGCGCCCGGAGCACCCGCAGGCCGTGCATGACCGTGCGGGCGAGGTCGCGTGCCCGGCCCCGCAGCGCGCGCCGGGCCAGCGCCAGGGCGCCGCCGATGACGGCGGTCGCCGTGAAGTACCCGGCCGAGCCCAGCAGTCCCGGGCGGGCGAGCAGGAGCCGCGTGCTCGTCACCTCGGCGGGGCGCCAGCGGAGCTTGTAGTCCTCCTCACCACGGAGGAACGAGTACTCGGCCTTCTCCAGCCGGGTCGCGCGCTCGAGGGCGCCGCTGACCAGGAGGACGGCGGTGTCGATGTGCTGGCGCAGCGCCGGGGAGATGCCGGCCAGGTAGTAGGCCAGCTGCTCGGAGCCCACCAGGTCGACCTCGCTGGCCACCAGCTCGCCGTCCAGGCGGTACTCGACGAACACCGCCTGGCCGCGCTCGATCATCGGTGCGAGCGCGTCGACGAGGTGCTGCCGGAACCGGTCGGTGAGGTGCTCGGGGTTGCCGCGACGGCCGGCCCACTGCGCCCCGTGGAGCCTGACCAGGTCCCGGACGGCCCGCGCGACGGACGCGGGCGCCACCTCCGTCCGCTCGATCCCGAGCTTCTCGACCTTGCGCAGCTTGCGGCGGAGGGTCCCCGCCGTCCGTGCCGGGACGCGGGCCAGGACGTCGGCCACCGGCAGCGCCGGCAGGTGCAGGTGCACCGATCCGGTCGTCCGACGGACCCGGCCGGGCCAGGCCTGCGCCCAGCGCGCCGCCTCGGCGTCCGGGAGCACCTCGGGCAGGTCGACCAGGCGCCACCCGGGCACCTGCAGCAGCGCCTGGACCAGCCGGGGCCCGGCGTCGGGCACCTCGGGGTCCACCAGGACGTCGGTGTGGTCGGAGAGGTCCCCGCCCAGCGGGGCCAGCAGGTGCACCAGCCCCCGGCGGACCCGGTGCAGTGCCGCGGCCGCGACCAGGACGCCGTCCTCCCACACGGTGACCACGACGAGCTGCCCGGCCGGGACGTAGGCGCGCGCCCAGGCGCTGGTCCACGCGTGGGTCTGGAACGGCGTGGCCGACGGGCAGCGGGCCCAGAGGTCGTCCCACGCACCCGCCAGCGCGTCGAAGTCGGCGTGCTGGCGGACGACCGTGGTGCGCCGGTCCGGCGCCGGGGGCACCGGCAGCGGGATCACCCGGCCGGTGGCCCCGTCCTCCGCGACCGGGACACGGGCACGGGGACCCCGCCCGGGGAGCGACACCGTTGCGTCCACCCGTCCACACTCCTCACCCGTCGGCGCCGGCACGTCGTCCGTCCTGGTCGCCGACCGCGTTCGAGGCTAGGTGGAGGGCGGGGTGCTGGCGCGCCCCGAAAGGGGGAGACCGGGCCGCTCGCCGCGGTCGACGCGGGTCAGGTCGTGCCCTGGTTGATCCCCGGCGGCAGCTTGCCGGTGAGCTTCTCGTAGCTGGCCGCCGCCCCCCGGGCCGCGACCAGTCGCCCGGCCGCCACGGCCACGCCGGAGACGGCGGCCCACGCCAGCGCCTCGCCCCAGCTGACCCCCGGGGCGGCCGGGTTCTTCGGCGGCGTGGTGCCGCGCACGCCGTACCAGGCGGCGTCGGTCAGCTTCCGGACGGCGATGCCCGCGGGCACCGCGAACCCGGCCGAGAGCAGCTTCCAGCTCGCCGGTGCCTTCTCCTTCATGCTCCGTGCCACGACGTGATCATGCACCGGAGCCGGTTCCGGCGCCCCCGCGGCGGGGTGGTTCCCTGGCGGGGTGGCAACCGACGCCGCCGGCTTCCCGGTGACCCGCAGCCCCGCCGGGGTCGTCCGGTCCGCTCGGGGCAGCCGCGACCTCGCCGTCCTCGACAGCCGCCTGTCCGGCTGCCGGGCGTGCCCGCGGCTGGTGGCCTGGCGGGAGGAGGTGGCCCGCGTCAAGCGGGCCTCCTTCCGCGACCAGCAGTACTGGGGCCGGCCGGTCCCGGGGCTCGGCCCGGCCGACGCCCGCATCGCCGTGGTCGGGCTCGCGCCGGCCGCGCACGGGGGCAACCGCACCGGGCGGGTGTTCACGGGGGACCGCAGCGGTGACTGGATCTTCGCCGCACTCTGGCGGGCCGGGCTGGCCAACCAGCCGACGTCCACCCACGTCGGGGACGGGCTGGCGCTCACCGACGTCCGGGTGGCCGCCGCCGTGCGCTGCGCGCCGCCGGCCAACGCCCCGACGCCGGAGGAGCGGGACACCTGCTCGCCGTGGCTGGCCCGGGAGCTGGCGCTGCTGCCGCGGCTGCGGGTCGTCGTCGTCCTCGGGGGCTTCGGCTGGACGGCGCTGTGGCCGGTGCTGGCCGAGGCGGGCTACCGGCTGCCCCGCCCGCGGCCGGCGTTCGGGCACGGGGCCGAGGTGACTCTGGAGGGGCCGCGCGGGCCGCTGACCCTGCTGGGCAGCTACCACGTCAGCCAGCAGAACACCTTCACCGGCAAGCTCACCGAGCCGATGCTCGACGCGGTGCTGTCCCGGGCCACCGAACTCGCCGCGACGGTGCCGGGAACCGGGTGACGGCCCTAGGCTCCTGCCATGGCGCAGCGACCCGTGGTCCTGGTCGTCGGCGGCGGTTACGTCGGCCTCTACACCGCCCTCCGGCTGCAGAAGCGGCTGTCCCGGGGGCGGGCGGAGATCGTCGTCGTCGACCCGCAGCCGCACATGACCTACCAACCGTTCCTCCCGGAGGCCGCGGCCGGCTCGGTGGAGCCGCGGCACGTCGTGGTGCCGCTGCGCCGCACCCTGCCGCGCTGCAGGGTGATCACCGGTGC
Organism: Geodermatophilus sp. SYSU D01105; assembly: GCF_054050095.1. Classification (NCBI taxonomy): domain Bacteria; kingdom Bacillati; phylum Actinomycetota; class Actinomycetes; order Geodermatophilales; family Geodermatophilaceae; genus Geodermatophilus; species Geodermatophilus sp. SYSU D01105. The sequence goes on along the minus strand of NZ_JBJGYR010000027.1, from coordinate 34,653 downwards.
GGTCACCGGCCTCAGCCACGCCGAGAAGCGCGCCCGCGTCACACCCATCGAGGGCGAGCCCTTCGAGCTGTCCTACGACGTGCTGGTCATGGCGGCGGGCTCGGTGGCGCGCACGCTGCCCATCCCGGGCCTGGCCGAGCACGGCATCGGGTTCAAGAACGTCGGTGAGGCCATCTACCTGCGCAACCACGTCCTCGCCCGGCTCGACGCGGCCAGCTCCACCGACGACCCGGAGGTCCGCCGCCGCGCGCTGACCTTCACCTTCGTCGGCGGGGGGTACGCCGGCGTCGAGGCCTTCGCCGAGCTCGAGGACATGGCCCGCTACGCGGTCGAGCGCTACTACCCGCGGCTGTCACCGGCCGACATGCGGTGGGTGCTGGTCGAGGCGATGGGGCGGATCCTCCCCGAGGTCGACCTCGACATGGCCGCCTGGACGGTCAAGCAGCTGACCGCCCGGGGGATGGACGTGCGGCTCAACACCCGGCTGGAGTCGATCTCCGACGGCTGCCGGGTGCGGCTCTCCGACGGCGAGGAGTTCGCCAGCGACACCCTGGTGTGGACGGCGGGCACCAAGCCCAACCCGATGCTGGGCGAGACCGACCTGCCGCTGGACCAGCGCGGCCGGGTGGTGTGCGAGGCCACCCTGCAGGTGCAGGGGGTCCCCGACGCCTGGTCGGCCGGCGACCTGGCCGCCGTCCCGGACCTCACCAAGGACGACCCCGGCGCCACCACGGCGCCCAACGCGCAGCACGCCGTCCGGCAGGCCAAGCGGCTCGCCGACAACGTGGTGCTGACCCTGCGCGGGGAGGAGCCGGTGCCCTACCGGCACGCGTACGCGGGCTCGGTGGCCAGTCTCGGCCTGCACAAGGGTGTCGCGCAGGTCTACGGCGTGAAGCTCAAGGGCTGGCCGGCGTGGTTCATGCACCGCACCTACCACGTCAGCCGGGTCCCCACGTTCAACCGCAAGGCACGGGTGGTCGCGGACTGGACCCTCGCCGCGGTGTTCCGGCGGGAGGTCATCTCCCTGGGCCAGTTGCAGGACCCGCGGCGGGAGTTCGTCGCGGCCGCCAACACCGGCCGGGCCGGTCAGCTGCCCCCGCCGTCGGCGGCCGACCGCGCCCAGTCCGGCTCCGCCCGGGCGAGCTGACCACCCCTGCCACCCCCTCCGGGGGACCGGGGCCCTGCTCGCGGTGCGCGCGGCCCGGCGGGGCTAGCGTTCGACACCGCAGGCCCCCGTAGCCCAATCGGCAGAGGCAGGCCCCTTAAAAGGGTCCGAGTGTCGGTTCGAGTCCGACCGGGGGCACGCCGACCCCCTCGTCCGGGTGTCCAGGGAACTCGCAGGAACGCACGGGGACGTTCAGGCGTTGACCTGGACGAGTGGGGTGCAGGACCGTTGACCCCACGAACCGCTCGGTCACCTCGAGGAGATGACGATGCCCAGCCACAACCCGGTCTTCGGCCGGGGCTTCGCGAACGCCGCTGCCGGCAACGGCCAGCAGTACGGCCAGTGGGGTGCACCGCAGTACGGCGCTCCCCAGTACGGCGCCCCGACGCAGGACCCGTACGCCGCGCCGTCGCCGTACGCCCGGTCGCCGTACGCGCCGTCGACCACCCGCTACATGACGATGGACGACGTCGTCCAGAAGACGGGCCTGTCGTTCCTCGTCACCGTGGTCTCGGCCGCCGTCACCTGGGCGCTGCTCCCGCAGGAGCTGGCCTTCGGCCTGGCCCTGCCCGCCGTCCTGGTGGCCTTCGTGCTCGGCCTGGTGATCTCGTTCAAGCAGATCGCCAACGCCGGCGCGACCCTGGCCTACGGCGCCCTCTACGGCGTCGCGCTCGGTGCCATCAGCGAGGCGTTCAACAACCTCTACCCCGGCATCGTCATGCAGGCGGTCATCGGCACCTTCGGTGTCTTCGCCGGCATGCTGATCGTCTACAAGACCGGCGCCATCCGGGTCACCCCGAAGCTGACCCGCTGGATCGTCGGCGCCATGTTCGGCGTCCTGGCGCTGATCCTGGTCAACCTGGTCGTCAGCCTGTTCGTCGGCGGTGACGCCCTCGGCCTCCGCAGCGGTGGCCCGATCGCCATCCTGTTCAGCGTCATCGTGATCGGTGTGGCGGCCTTCTCGCTGCTGCTGGACTTCGACATGGCCGATGAGGCGATCCGCCGCGGCGCCCCTGCCAAGTTCGCCTGGTACATCGCCTTCGGCCTGCTGGTGACGGTCGTCTGGCTGTACCTGGAGATCCTGCGGCTGCTGTCCTACCTGCAGAACGACTGAGAGAGGGCCCCGCTGCCCCCACGCCTCGCACGCTCGGCGTGGGCCCCTGCAGTGGGGCCATCACACGACAGTGGCCCGGTCCCCGCGAGGGGGCCGGGCCACTGGCCGTCCCGGGCCCCTGCAGGGCCCGCGCCACGGCCCCGTCCCGGTCCCCGCCCTGAGCGCGTGCCCAGGGTGGGGCGGGACGGGGTCCTGCCTCAGCTCAGGCGCTCGAGGACCATCGCCATGCCCATGCCGCCACCGACGCACATCGTCTCCAGGCCGAATGTCTTGTCCTTGGTCTGCAGGCCGTTGATGAGCGTGCCGGTGATGCGGGCGCCGGTCATGCCGAAGGGGTGGCCGACGGCGATCGCGCCGCCGTGCACGTTGAGCCGGTCGAGGTCGATGCCCAGGTCGCGGTAGCTGGGGATGACCTGTGCGGCGAACGCCTCGTTGATCTCCACGAGGTCGATGTCGCCGATGCTCATGCCCGCCCGCTGCAGGGCCAGCTTGGAGGCGTCGACCGGGCCGTAGCCCATGATCTCCGGCGACAGCCCGGTCACCGCGGTCGAGACGATCCGCGCCAGCGGGGTCAGGCCGAGGTCCCGGGCCTTGGTGTCGCTCATGACGACGACCGCGGCGGCGCCGTCGTTCAGCGGACAGGCGTTGCCGGCGGTGACCCGCCCGTCGGGCCGGAAGACGGGCTTCAGCCCGGCGATCCCCTCGAGCGTGGTGCCCGGCCTCGGGCCGTCGTCGGTGCTGACGACGGTGCCGTCGGGCGTGGTGACCGGGGTGATCTCGCGCGCCCAGAAGCCCTCGGCGATGGCCTGCTCGGCCAGGTTCTGGCTGCGGACGGCGAACTCGTCCATCTCCTCGCGGGAGACGCCCTTGAGCAGCGCCAGGTTCTCGGCGGTCTGGCCCATGGCGATGTAGATGTCGGGCAGCTCGCCGTTGTCACGGGGGTCGGTCCACGAGTCGGCGCCGCTCTCGGCGGTCTTGGCCACCCGGGCCTCCGCGTCGTCGAACACCGGGTTCTTGGTGTCCGGCAGCCCGTCGCTGCTGCCCTTGGCGAAGCGGGACACCATCTCCACACCGGCGGAGATGAACACGTCGCCCTCGCCGGCCTTGATCGCGTGCATCGCCATGCGGGTGGTCTGCAGCGAGGACGAGCAGTAGCGGGTGACGGTCGTGCCGGGCAGGTGGTCCATGCCGAGCAGGACGCTCACCACGCGGGCCATGTTGTAGCCCTGCTCGCCGCCGGGCAGGCCGCAGCCGAGGATCAGGTCGTCGATGTCGGTCGGGTCGAGCGCGGGCACCTCGTCCAGCGCCGCGCGCACGATGGTGGCGGTGAGGTCGTCGGGCCGCAGGTCCTTGAGCGACCCCTTGAACGCTCGCCCGATGGGGGAGCGGGTGGTGGCGACGATGACGGCTTCGGGCATGGGTCCTCCACGGTGAGGCGGATCCGACGGGGGACGCCGGACGTCGGGTCGGTGCCGAACCTACTCCCCGGTAATGCGGGTGCGGTGGCAGTCGCGCGGTGTCTCCTGCCTGACTCCGCGCGGCCGGTCCGCTCCTCGCTCGCTGCGCCCCTGGTCGCCTCCGCGGTCGCTCCGCTCCTCGCTCGCTGCGTCCCCCGGCCGCCTCCGCGGTCGCTCCGCTCCTCGCTCGCTGCGCCCCCCGGCCGCCTCCGCGGTCGCTCCGCTCCTCGCTCGCTGGCGCTCGCTGCGATGCTCACTCCCTGTCGGCGGCCGCGCTCGCTGCGATGCTCCCGCCGCTGTCGTCAGGCGGTGTCTGTCTCGCCTGACTCCGCGCGGCGGTCCGCTCCTCGCTCGCTGGCGCTCGCTGCGATGCTCCCGCCGCTGTCGTCAGGCGGTGGGCGACTCGGCGGCGCGTTCGGCCTGCTCGGGCGTCGGCAGGTCCGGGGGCCGGCGGCGGCGCAGCCGCGCCCACGGACCGCGTGGACCGGTCTCCGAGCCCCGGACCGCGGTCGCCTGCACCTCCGTGCCGGTGCGGCCGGCGGCGCGCGCGGCGGCACGGGCGACGGGGCGGACGGTGTCGCGGCGCAGGTTGCGCAGCCCCCTGTCGGCCGAGGCGGGCCAGACGCCGAGCGCGTCGGCGATCGAGGGCAGCAGCACCGCGGCCGCGGCGGCGTACCCGGCCGCGCTCGGGTGGAACTCGTCGACGCTGAACAGGCCGCGGTCCTCGGCGAACCGCGGGCCCAGGACGGAGCCGAGGGACACCGTCCGCCCGCCGGCCTCGACCACGGCGATGGTCTGCGCGGCGGCCAGCTGCCGGCTCCAGCGGCGGGCCAGCAACCGCAGCGGCTGGCCGATCGGCCGGATCGTGCCCAGGTCCGGGCAGGTGCCGACGACGACCTCCGCGCCCGCCTCGACCAGCCGGCGGACGGCATCGCGCAGGTGCCGCACCGAGACCGAGGGCCGGGTGCGGCTGGTGACGTCGTTGGCCCCGATCATGATCAGCACGACGTCGGGGTGCTCGACGAGGGCCTTGTCGACCTGCTCCTCGAGCTCGTGGGACTCCGCGCCCGAGACCGCGAGCCGGACCAGCCGCACGGGTCGCTCCGCCAGCTCCGCCAGTGCGGCGGCGAGCAGCACGCCAGGGGTCTCGGCGGCCCGCTCCACGCCCAGGCCCACGGCGCTGGAGTCACCGAGGACGGCGAGGACGATCGGCTTGCCGCGGCCGCGGCCGTAGATGCCGTCGCCCGAGGGCGGGTCGGCCTTGGCCGTCCGAGCCTCGACCCGCCGTCGGGCGGCGCGCGCCTGCGCCCGCAGCAGCGCGACCAGCCCGGCCCCGGCCAGGCCCACGCCACCGCCGCCGTAGGCGGCACCGGTGGCCAGTCGCCATGCCGCGCTCGCTCGAGTCACCGCCGTCCCCGTCCTCCAGTTGCGTGAAGCACCTGTCCCGCAGGCTAACCGCCCCCTACGGTCCCCCCATGGCGGATTCCCTCGCAGGGGGCAGCGGTGGCCGTCCGGACGGCGACCGGTCGCGGCAGATCGTCGACGTGCTGGTCGACGCGTTCTCCGAGCTGATGACCGCGGACGCCGACGCCTTCCGGACCAAGTTCCGCAAAATGGCGGCCGACCCGTTCGCGTTCTACCGGGGCAGCGCCTGCCTCTTCTACGCCGACATGGCCCGGCTGGAGGACCGCTGGTGCGACGAGCGCACCAGCCGGGTGTGGATCCAGGGCGACCTGCACGCTGAGAACTTCGGGACCTACATGGACGGCGCCGGGCGGATCGTCTTCGACGTCAACGACTTCGACGAGGCCTACCTGGGCCACGTCAGCTGGGACCTCCGCCGGTTCGTCGCCAGCTTCGCGCTGCTGGCCTGGCGCAAGGCGCTGGGGGACGACGTCATCGCCGACCTGCTCGGCCGGTACCTGCACGCCTACCTCGACCAGGTCGCCGCGTTCACCCGCCTCGAGGACGACCGCTCCTTCGCGCTGGTCCGGGAGAACACCGAGGGGGCGGTGCACGAGGCCATCCTCCGGACCACCGCCCGCACGCGGCAGGCGCTGCTGGACCGGATGACCGTCGTCGAGAACTTCGAGCGGCGCTTCGCGGAGGGCCCGCGCAACCGCCGGCTGGGCGACGCCGAGCGCGACCGGGTGCTGGCCGCCCTCGACCGGTGGCGGGAGACGGTGTACCCACCGCGCCGGCGGCGCGACGTGGCCTACGACGTCAAGGACGTGATCGCGACCGGCGGCTTCGGCATCGGCAGCGCCGGCCTGCCCGCCTACAACGTGCTCATCGAGGGCTACGACCAGGCGCTGGAGAACGACGTCGTCCTCTCGCTGAAGCAGGGGAACGTGCCGGCGCCCAGCCGGATCGTCCGGGACCCCGGGATCCGCGGGTACTTCGAGCACGAGGGCCACCGGACGGCGGTCAGCCAGCGGGCGCTGCAGGCCAACGCCTCGCAGTTCCTCGGGCACACCGAGATCGACGGCGTCGGGTTCGTCGTCCAGGAGCTCTCGCCCTACGAGGTCGACCTGGACTGGGAGGACCTCACCGAGCCCGAGGAGATCGCGCCGGTGATGACCCAGCTGGGCCGGGCGACGGCGAAGGTGCACTGCGTGGGCGACGTGGACAGCGACCACACGCTGGTGGCGTTCCAGACCGAGGAGGCGATCACCGCGATGGTCGGGGACCGGCGCGAGGAGTTCGTCCGGGACCTGACCGCGTTCGCCGCGGCCTACGCCCGGCGCACCCAGGAGGACCACCGGTTGTTCGTCGACGCCTTCCGCGCCGGGGACATCCCCGGCATCAGCTCGAGCGGTGCGCAGCCGGTACGCCGTTGACCCGTCCGGGCAGGTACCCGGCGATGCAGGTGGCGAGGTCGGCCGCGCGCCAGCGGTGACCGCTGCCGGGGATCTCGGCGCGCTCGGCGGAGGGGAGGGCCGCGACGATCGACTCGGCGGCGGCCGACATGAACGGGAAGGTCGAGGCGCCGAGCAGCACCACCGTGGGGGCGGTGACCGAGGCCCACAGCTGCCGCCGCGGTGCGGACTGCGTCCACGCCAGCGCCTCGGCGTCGGCCTCGAGGGTGGGTGCCATCCGCTCGAACAGCGGCCACTGCGGTCCGTAACGCATCGACTCGAACCACTCCGGGGGCATGCCCTCGGTCCACAGCCGCCACAGGCCCTCCCGGTCGTCGGCGGCCACCAGCGCCCGGACGGCGGCCAGGTGGTCCGCGCCGTCGGTGCCCTCCTCGTCGTCGAGGGGCACCTCCCACAGCACCAGGCGCTCCACGCCCGGCAGCTCGGCCGCCGCGGCGAGGGCGATCGCGCCGCCGGAGGAGCTGGCGTACAGCCACGCCCGCCCACCGACCACGCCGAGCAGGGCACGGATGGCGGCGACCTCCCCGGCCAGCCGGAACGGCGGCTCCCTGCCGCTGTCGCCGCGGCCGGGGCGGTCGTGGTGGACGACGTCGAAGCCGCGGGCGGCCAGCTCGGTGGTCAGCGCGCGGGTGTCGGGGTCGACGGCGCGGAACTGCCCGGCACCGCCGACGAGGACCAGTGGCTGGCCGGCGCCCTCGCGGTCGTAGGCGATCCGGACGCCGTCCTCGGTCTGGACGTACTCGGTCATGCCGGTACGACCCCGCGGGACGGCGGGAGTCAGCGCCGCCGTCCGGTGCCGTCCCGAGCCCGCGAGGGTGGGGAGGGCCGGACCTCCCGGCGTCCTGTCTCAGCGGGCCCGACGACCCCTCCGGGTGCGGAGGTAGTCGGCGACCACGTACTCGCCGAGCCGCTCGCTGTCGGGCGTGAACACCCGGCCACCGGCCCGCTGGGTGATGTCGTGGACGAAGTGCACCAGCCCCGGCTCGGGGTCGAGCGCGAAGACGTTCATCGTCGCCCCCGACCGGGCCACCCGCTCCACCTCGGCGACGGTGCGGGCGATCGTCTCGGGCATCGGCGGCCAGCAGAAGAACGGCGTCCCGTCGTCCTCCAGGTGCGCGGTCGGCTCCCCGTCGGTGACCACCAGGACCACCGGCTCGGCGTCCCGGTGCCGGGCGAGGAACCGGCGGGCCAGGATCAGCCCGTGCTGCAGGTTGGTGCCCTGCAGCGTGTCCACCGACAGCTCGGCGAGGGTCTCCGGCCGCAGCACCTGCGCGGTGGAGGAGAACCCGATGATCTGGATGGCGTCCTGCGGGAAGCGGGTGGTCACCAGCGAGTGCAGTGCCATCGCCGTCGACTTGGCCGCGCCCCACGTGCCGCGCAGCGCCATCGAGTAGGAGAGGTCGACCAGCAGCGCGACGGCGGCACCGGTGCGCCGCTCGGTCTCCACGACCTCGAAGTCCTCGACGGCGATCCGCACCTGCCGCTCGCCCTCGCGCCGGGGCTCGTGCGCGGTGCGCAGGACGGCGTTCTTCACCGTCCGGACGACGTCCAGCGGCTGCTCGTCGCCGAACCGCCACTCCCGGCTGCTCCCCGTCAGCTCACCGGCGGCGCCGGCGTCGGCGACGTCGTGCTCGCCGCGGCCGGTGGCGTCGAGCTTGGCGAACACCCGCCGCAGCGCGGTGGCCCCCAGCCGGCGGACCGCCTTGGGGGAGAGCTCCAGCCTGCCGTCGGAGCGGTTGAGGTAGCCCTGCCGCTCGAGCTCCCGCTCCAGCTGGCGCAGCGCGGCCAGGTCGTCGACGGCCGGCCGGCCCAGCGCCCGCTCCAGCAGTTCCTCGTCGACGTCGGCCAGCGAGGCGCCGGCATAGCCCTGCGAGAGCTGGTTGGACAGCGCCTCGAGGTCGGCGAGCTCGGCGACCGCGCTGGTCGCGTCGCCCAGGCCCAGGCCCTGCTCGCCGTCGGGCACCTGACCGCGCTGTCCCCATGGCAGGTCGGGGCGGGCCTGGCGGAGGGCGTCCTGCAGGTGGGCCATCTCGCTGGCCAGGCCCATGTCGGCCATGGTCTGCGCCATCAGCTCGGACAGCTCGGCGCGCTGGTCGGCCGACAGGCCGGCCATCATCCGCTCCTGCGCGGCGGCCCGGCGGGCGAGGGAGTCGATGAGCTCGTCGATCGACTGCGGGTCGTCGGGGAAGAACTGACCGTGCTTGTCCATGAAGTCGGCGAACTGCTCGTCGGTGTCCTCGCCGCGGTTGTGCGCGTCGATGAGCTGCGAGAGGTCGGCGACCATGTCCTTGACGGCCTGCATGTCCTGCTCGGTGGCGTTCTGCAGTGCCTGCTTCATGGAGGCGAAGGAGCTGTCGAGCACCTCGCGGCGCAGCAGGTCCTGGATCTGCTCGTAGGCCTGCCGGGCCTCGTCCGACCGCCAGCCGTAGTCCTTCAGCGCCCGGACGGCGCCGGCGGTGTCCTCCGGCAGCGCGTCGAGCTCGGCCTCGGCCAGCCGCGCGCCGTCGTCCGGGTCGGGGAACAGCTCGCGCCGCTCGGCCTCCAGCGCCCGGTCCAGCAGCTCGCGGACCTCCTGCAGGGTGCCGTCCATCCGGCCGGCCTGGCGCGCCTGGCGGAGCCGGTCGCGCACCGACCGGCGCAGCTCGTCCATGCCGCGGCGTCCGTCCATGCCGCGGCGCAGCAGCTCGCGCAGGGCCTCGCGGACCCCGCTGCCGCCGAGCACCGAGTCGCCGATCTCGTCGACGGCGCTGCCCAGGTCGTAGGGCGGGGCCAGCGGGTCGGGCCCGCCGTGCCAACGGGAGTAGCGGTGGCCGCGTCCGCGCCGCGAGGGCATGGTCAGGCCCCGTACACCGTGCGGGAACCGTCGGTGTCCTTGGCCAGGCGCCGGGTGAGGTAGAGCCCCTCCAGGGCGAACTCCACCGCGGCGGCGGCCTGCTCGGCGGACTGCTCGCCCTCCGGTACGCCCAGCCGGCCCAGCAGTTCGGCCAGCTTCGGGATGGTGCCGAGCTGGCCCAGCAGCGCCGCGGCGGGCACCAGCTCGCCGGACTCGACGGTCTCCCCGCCGGTGAAGTGCTCCTGCAGCCCGGTGAGGTCCAGCCCGGCGCAGCGGGCACGGAAGGTCTGGGCGGTCGCCTGGCGCAGCAGGTGCTCGAGGATCTCCAGCTCCCGCTCGTCGTCCGGGTCGGTGCCGGCGTCGGCGAACTCGACCTTCCCGCGGCTGGCCGGGACGACGCTGGGCAGGTCCACCACCCGCGCCACCGGCCGGGTCTCCCCGGCGACGGCGGCCCGGCGGACGGCGGAGGCGGCGACGGTCTCCAACCCGGCGATCGCGAACCGGGCGCTGACCCCGGAGCGCTGGTCGACGTGGTTGGACTCGCGCACCAGCCGGGTGAACCGGGCGACGATCTCGGCCAGGTGCTCGGGGATGACGGGGGAGTCGAAGTGCCCGTCGCCGGCCGAGGTGCCCGACTGCCCCGCACCCGCCACGCTGAGCCAGCTGGTGTGCGCCTCCTGGTGCAGCAGCCGGATCTCGTCGGCCAGCTCGATCGGGTAGTGGGTGCGCACCTCCGCGCCGAAGCGGTCCTTGAGCGGGGTGATGATCCGCCCGCGGTTGGTGTAGTCCTCGGGGTTGGCGCTGGCGACCAGCAGCAGGTCCAGCGGCAGGCGCACGCGGTACCCGCGGATCTGGATGTCCCGCTCCTCCAGCACGTTGAGCAGCGCCACCTGGATGCGCTCGGCGAGGTCGGGCAGCTCGTTGACGCTGAAGATGCCGCGGTTGGTGCGCGGCACCAGGCCGTAGTGGACCGTCTCGGGGTCGCCCAGGGTCCGGCCCTCGGCGACCTTGATCGGGTCGACGTCGCCGATGAGGTCGCCGACGCTCGTGTCCGGCGTGGCCAGCTTCTCGCCGAACCGCTCGCTGCGGTGCAGCCAGCCGACCGGGGTGGCGTCGCCGTGCTCGGCGATCTGCCGGTGCGCCCAGACGCTGATCGGGTGCAGCGGGTGCTCGTTGAGCTCACTGCCGGCCAGCACCGGCGTCCACTCGTCGAGCAGGCCCACCAGGGTGCGGATCAGCCGCGTCTTGCCCTGCCCCCGCTCGCCGAGCAGGACCAGGTCGTGGCCGGCGATGAGGGCGCGCTCCACCTCGGGGACGACGGTGTCCTCGAAGCCCACCATGCCGGGCAGGCTCGGCTCGCCGGCCCCCAGGCGGGCGAGCAGGTTGGCGCGGAGTTCGGCCTTCACCGGCCGGAAGGTGGCCCCGCTGTCGCGGAGCGCGCCCAGGGTCGTGGGAGCGGGGGGAGCGGAGGCTGTGGTGCCCGGGTCCGTCACCCCAGCCACGGTACGACGCCGCCGCCGGTGGGGGCACCCGTCGGCGGCTCCCGCCTGCGAGGACCCGCCCGTGGCCCGCTGCCGAGGAGCCTCCCCTCGGGGGGAGGACGTCGATCTCGTCGCCTGCGAGGATCGGCCCGTGAGCGCTGCGGAGGTGCCCCTGGTCAGCGGGGCGGAGGTCGAGGCGGCGGCCGCCCTCCTCGACGGCGTCGTCCGGCGGACGCCGCTGGAGCACTCCCGCGCGCTGGCCGAGCGCACCGGCGGGCCGGTGTGGCTCAAGTGCGAGAACCTGCAGCGCACCGGCTCGTTCAAGATCCGCGGCGCGTACGCCCGGCTGGCCCGCCTGAGCGCCGACGAACGGGCCCGCGGGGTCGTCGCCGCCAGCGCGGGCAACCACGCGCAGGGCGTCGCGCTGGCCGCGCAGCTGCTCGGCATCCGGTCCACGGTCTTCATGCCCGAGAGCGCCCCGCTGCCCAAGGTGGCCGCCACCCGCGGGTACGGCGCCGACGCCCGGCTGGGCGGGGCCACGCTGACCGAGGCCCTCGCCGCGGCGGCCGAGCACGCGCAGCGCACCGGAGCGGTGTTCATCCACCCGTTCGACCACCCCGACGTGATCGCCGGCCAGGGCACCGTGGGCCTCGAGGTGCTCGACCAGTGCCCCGACGTCGCGACCGTCGTCGTCTGCACCGGTGGGGGCGGGCTGGTCTCGGGGATCGCCGCGGCGGTGGAGGCCCGTCGTCCGGAGGTGCGGGTGGTCGCCGTCCAGGCGGAGGCGGCGGCCGCGTTCCCCGGGTCGCTGGCCGCCGGCCGGCCGGTGGCGCTGGGCGGGATGGCCACCATGGCCGACGGCATCGCCGTGGGGGCGCCGGGGCAGCTGACCTTCGCCCACGTCCGCGACCTGGTCGACGAGGTGCGCACGGTCAGCGAGGAGGACCTCTCCCGCGCGCTGCTGTTCTGCCTGGAGCGGGCCAAGCTGGTGGTCGAACCGGCCGGGGCCGCGGCAGTCGCGGCCGTGCTGGCCGACCCTGCGGCCTTCCGCCCACCGGTGGTCGCCGTGGTCTCCGGCGGGAACATCGACCCGGTCCTGCTGCTCAAGGTCGTCCAGCACGGCATGGCGGCGGCCGGCCGGTACCTGCGGCTGCGGCTGCGGGTGCCCGACCGCCCGGGGTCACTGGCGGCGGTGCTCGGCGAGCTGGCCGACGCCGGCGCCAACGTGCTGGAGGTCGAGCACGAGCGCACGGCGACCCGGTTGGACCTCGGCGAGGTGGAGGTCTTCGTCGTCCTGGAGACCCGCGGACCCGAGCACGCCGAGGAGGTCCTCGGCCGGCTGGAGCGCGCCGGCTACGCGGTCACCACCGGCTGACCGACGAGTTCCGGCCGCCGCCGTCCACACCCCGTGCGCCGCATCCGGCGGGACGCGGCGCACGGAGCAGGGTCGTGCACCGTGCCCCTCGTGAGCGACGCGGTGGTCGTCGAGGGGGTGGTCGAGCGCTCCGGTGCGACCACCGCGCTCGTACCGCCGTCGGTGCGGCTCGGTGGTGGCCGGGACGGCAGCCGGCCGCAGTGACACAGTGGGCGGTGATGAGCGCCGTCGATCCCGTGCCCGCCGTCCCCTCCGCCGACAACCCGCTGCTCGAGCCGTCCCCGTTGCCGCTGCAGCTGCCGCCGTTCGAGGCGACCACGCTGGAGCACTGCCGCGAGGCCGTGCTCGCCGGGATGGCCGAGCAGCGCGCGGAGGTGGCGGCCATCGTCGGTTCCCCCGAGCCGCCGACGTTCGAGAACACCGTGGTCGCCCTGGAGCGCTCCGGCCGGCTCTACCGCCGCGCCGGGGCGGTGTTCCACAACCTCGCCTCGTCGGTCTCCTCCGACCGGCTGCGCGAGATCGAGCGCGAGCTCGCGCCGCTGGAGTCCGCGCACGCCGACGCGTTGCGGCTGGACCCCGAGCTGTTCGCGCGGATCGACGCCGTCCACGCCGCGCGGCACGGGGCCGGGCTGGACGCCGAGGCCGTCCGGCTCGTGGAGCGCTACCACCTGGACTTCGTCCTCTCCGGAGCCCGGCTCGACGACGCGGGCCGGGCCCGGCTCTCGGAGCTCAACGGCGAGCTGTCGGCCCTGTCGACGACGTTCGGCCAGAACCTGCAGGTGGCCACCGAGGCCGCAGCGGTGGTGGTGGCCGACGCCGCGGAGCTCGACGGGCTCGGCGAGGCGGAGGTGGCCGCCGCCTCGCGGGCGGCCGCCGACCGCGGGGTCGACGGCTTCCTGCTGCCGCTGCTGCTGCCCACCGGCCAACCGGTGCTGGCCAAGCTGCGCGACCGCGCGCTGCGTCGCCGCGTCTTCGAGGCCTCGGTCGGCCGCGCCTCCGACGGGGAGCACGACAACGGTCCGGTGGCGGTGCGGATCGCCCGGCTGCGAGCCGAGCGCGCCCGGCTGCTCGGCTTCGCCACCCACGCCGACCTGGTGCTGGCCGACTCGACCGCGCGGACCACCGCGGCGGTCGACGCGATGCTGGCCTCCATGGTCGGGCCGTCGCTGGCCAACGCCCGGGCCGAGGCGGCCGCCCTCGCCGAGGTCGCCGCCCGCGACGGGGTGACCGACCTCGCGCCGTGGGACTGGGCGTTCTACAGCGAGCGGGTGCGGGCCGAGCGCTACGCCGTCGACACCGCCGCACTGCGGCCCTGGTTCGAGCTGGAGCGGGTGCTGGTCGACGGAGTCTTCCGCGCCGCCGAGCTGCTCTACGGGTACCGCTTCACCCCGCGCCCCGACCTCGTCGGCTACCACCCCGACGTCCGGGTCTGGGCGGTCACCGACGCGACGGGGGAGACCGTCGGCCTCTACCTCGGCGACTACTTCGCGCGGGAGGGCAAGCGCGGCGGGGCCTGGATGAGCTCCTTCGTCACCCAGTCACGGCTGCTGGACGCCAAGCCGGTGGTGGTCAACAACCTCAACGTCACGCGCGGTGCCGACGGGCAGCCGACGCTGCTGACCCTCGACGAGGTCGACACGCTCTTCCACGAGTTCGGCCACGCGCTGCACGGGCTGAGCTCCGCGGTCACCTACCCGCGGTTCTCCGGCACCAGCGTGCCGCGCGACTTCGTGGAGTTCCCGAGCCAGGTCAACGAGATGTGGGCCCTCGAGCCGGAGGTCCTCGGCACCTACGCCCGGCACGTCGAGACCGGGGAGCCGCTCCCGGCCAGCGTGGTCGAGGCGATCGAGGCGGCCCGGCTGTGGGGCGAGGGGTTCGCGACGCTGGAGTACCTCGCGGCGACGCTGCTGGACCAGGCCTGGCACCGGATCACGACGGAGACGGAGGTCGGCGACCCCCAGGAGTTCGAGCGGGCGGCCCTGGACGCGGCCGGCGTCGCCTACGAGCTGGTCCCGCCGCGCTACCGGACCACGTACTTCCAGCACGTCTTCGCGGGTGGGTACGCGGCCGGGTACTACTCCTACATCTGGTCGGAGGTGCTCGACGCCGACACGGTGGAGTGGTTCCGGGAGAACGGCGGTCTGCGGCGGGAGAACGGCGACGTCTTCCGCGAGCGGCTGCTGTCGGTCGGCGGGTCGGTGGACCCGCTGGAGGCCTTCCGCGCCGTCCGCGGCCGGGACGCCGACCCGACGCCGCTGCTGCGCCGCCGTGGGCTGCTCCCCGCCGCGGCCGGGGGCCCGGACGCCGGGGAGGGGCAGGAGCCCCGCTGAGAGCGCAGCCGTCCGAGGCGCTCAGGTCGCCGGCCGGACGCCGTCCCACAGCTCGTCGAAGGCGATGCTGTCGTAGAAGGCCGTGCCGTGGACGACGCGGCCGTCGCGCAGGGTCAGGAACCAGGCGTAGGTGTTGCGGTAGACCGTCCCCGCCGTGGTGGTGCCCTCGCCGTCCCACACGACGATGACCGTGTCACCGTCGGCGTGGACCCCCCGGACGTCGACCGGCCGGAACGGCGCATCCGGCCGGAAGCGCGCGGCGAACGGGTGCAGCACCTCGTCGCTGAACTGCTGCGCGCTGCCGTAGGTCCCGGCCGCGCGGGACCGGCCGACGATCTCCCAGGTCATCTCGGCGGCGAAGATGCCCGACACGTGTCGCTCGCCGCGCGACCACGCCGTGAAGGCGTCGGCCACGACCGCCCGGTTGTCCTCCACCGCCCGGCCCTCCTCGCACGGTGTGGCCGCCAGGGCGCCCCGACGGCCGGTGCCACGGAAGACCGCCATCCTGGCCGGTTCCCACCGCGGTGGGAACCGGCCAGGACCTCGGGAGTCCCCTCAGGCGTTCACAGCCAGGGCAGGCCGAGGACGACGTCCAGGTCGTCGGGGCCGTCGCCCTCGCGCACGAGCCGGTTGGGCTGGCGGTGGCCGCACGCCGTGCAGCGGTGGACCACCTGCCAGCCCTTGCCCGACTTCTCCACCAGCCCGATCGGCTCCATCGGCGCCCGGCACTCGCTGGCGCGGTCGCCGGGGAGGTCGTCGACGTGCAGCGACCACAGGCAGGTCGGGCAGTGGTTGCGGTAGTGGCCGTCGGTGTTCGCCGGCACCGCCGCGGCGCAGTGCACGCAGGTGAACCCGGTGTTCTCCGCCCGGCGGGAGCGGGTGCCGCGGGTCACGCGGACCGGGCCGCTCAGGGGACGAACGGCTCGACCGCGACCACGTCGACGGTGATGTCCCGGCCGTTCGGTGCGGTGTAGGTGACCGTCGCACCCGGCTCGGCACCCATGATCGCCGACCCGAGGGCCGACTCGGGGGAGTAGACCTGCAGCCCGGTGGTGCCGGCGATCTCCCGGGAGCCGAGGAGGAACTTCTCGGTCTCGTCGTCGCCCTGGAAGCGGATGGTGATGACGGTGCCGGTCGCCGCGTGGGTGGCCGTCGTCGGGGCGTCCCCGACCCGCGCCTTGCGCAGCAGGTCCTCCAGCTGGCGGATGCGGGCCTCCTGCTTGCCCTGCTCGTCCTTGGCGGCGTGGTAGCCGCCGTTCTCCCGGAGGTCGCCCTCCTCGCGGCGGGCGTTGATCTCGGCGGCCATGGCCGGGCGGCCCGCCACCAGCTGGTCGAGCTCGGCCTTGAGCCGGTCGTGGGCCTCCTGGGTCAGCCAGACGCCCTGGTCCTGCTCGTCAGTGGGGGTGGACACGGCATTGCTCCTGAAAAGTCGGTGGCCGCCCCCCGCCCGGGGAACGGCCGCGTTCAGAACGACCAACGTAACACCGGCGGGACGCGGTCGTGTTCCGCTGATCACGCCCGCCGGGATGCGGAACGGTAGCGGCTCGGAGGGTGACGAGCAGCACGTCCACCCGATCGGGCGCCGGTGCGGGCGGCGGGCCGTCGTACTCCCGGGGGACAATGACCGGGTGACCGAAGCAGACCCGTTGCGCCTGCTCGCCGTGCACGCCCACCCCGACGACGAGTCGAGCAAGGGCGCCGCGACGATGGCGAAGTACGTCGCGGAAGGTGTCCGCGTCCTGGTGGCGACCTGCACCGGAGGTGAGCGCGGCTCGGTGCTCAACCCGGCGCTGGACCGGCCCGAGGTCTGGGAGCGCCTGCCCGAGATCCGCAGGGAGGAGATGGCCCGGGCGCGGGAGATCCTCGGGATCGAGCAGGAGTTCCTCGGCTTCGTCGACTCGGGCCTGCCGGAGGGCGACCCGCTGCCGCCGCTGCCCGAGGGCTGCTTCGCGCTGGTGCCGACCGAGGAGGCCGCGGCGCCGCTGGTGGAGCTGATCCGCCGGTTCAAGCCGCACGTCATCACGACCTACGACGAGCGCGGCGGCTACCCGCACCCCGACCACATCAAGACCCACGAGGTCTCGGTGCACGCCTTCGAGGCCGCCGGTGACCCCGACCGCTACCCGGAGCTCGGTGAGCCCTGGCAGCCGCTGAAGCTCTACTACCACATGAGCTTCACGCTGCCCCGGACGCGGGCCCTGCACGAGGCGATCCTCGCCTCCGGCCAGGAGTCCCCGTACACCGAGTGGCTGGAGAACTGGGACCCCGACCGGGACATGTCCCACCGGGTCACCACCAAGGTGCACTGCGCCGACCACTTCGCCACCCGGGACGCCGCGCTGATCGCCCACGCCACGCAGATCGACCCGAACGGGCGGTGGTTCGCCTGCCCGCTGGAGGTCCAGCAGCAGGTGTGGCCGACCGAGGACTACGAGCTGGCCCGCTCCGTCGTCGACTCCACGGTCCCCGAGGACGACCTGTTCGCCGGGGTGCGCAGCGAGGTGACCGTCCGATGACCGCCGCGACCGTCCTGGCCGCCGCGGGCGAGCAGTTGCCCGAGGACGTCGGCAAGTCCGGCCCGCTCGGCCTGCTGCTCATCGTGCTGCTGCTCATCGCCACCGCGCTGCTGGTGAAGTCGATGAGCCGGCACCTCGCGCGGTTGCCGCGCAGCTTCGACGACCCCGCCGACGAGGGCCCGCGGGTCGTCGTCCCCGACACCCCGGCGGAACTGCTCGAGGAGCGCAAGGAGCCGGGACAGGAACTGCTCGACACCCTGCGCCGGGCGCCCCTGGCCATCGAGCCGCCCCGCCGGGACGGCGACGGCCGGCCCGGAGCCCAGGGCTGACCGGACCGGCCGTCGCCGGGGGGTGACGCCGCCGGCCCCGGGCGGACCG
This sequence comes from Geodermatophilus sp. SYSU D01105, assembly GCF_054050095.1. Lineage (NCBI taxonomy): Bacteria > Bacillati > Actinomycetota > Actinomycetes > Geodermatophilales > Geodermatophilaceae > Geodermatophilus > Geodermatophilus sp. SYSU D01105. The sequence goes on along the minus strand of NZ_JBJGYR010000027.1, from coordinate 17,125 downwards.
GGGACGGCGGGTGCGCTCACTGCTCCCAGCGGTGCGCGACGTCGATGACCAGCCGGTCGACGCCGGCCGAGGAACCCTCGATGACGAAGGCGCGGAACGGCAGCCGGGCGCGCGTCCCGATGCCCACGTTCGTCTGGCCCTCGAAGGAGTCCAGCCACCGCACCTGGCGGAGGGTCGTGTAGCCGCGGACGTCGACCACCTCACGCGGGTTGGCCGGCGAGTAGGTCGGGTCGCCGTTCTCGTCGTAGGCGGCCGCGCCCAGCGTCACCTGCAGCGCCGCGCCGCCCCGCAGCGGGACGACGTTGCCGCTGCCGGCCTGCCGGACCGCCGGCACGTAGCGGACCGACCAGGCGTCGAAGCCCGACACCTCGGCCACGTCGATGACGACCCGGTCGTAGCAGGCGTGCCGCCCGGCGCGGATGTCGGACACGAGGTCGTCGCCCGGCTCCGCGGCGTTCACCGACCGGGCCTTCGAGCCCCAGGTGATGTCGCAGTACGGGCTGGCGGAGGCCGTGGCCGGGGCGATCAGCCCCACGGCGGCCAGGGCCGAGACGAGGAAGACGAGGACCCGAGCGCGGGACCGGTTCATGGCGAGCCTCCTGGAGATGTGTGCCGCACCACTCCGGGCGGCGTGGTCAGGATCAGCCGACTCGCCGCCGGGTCGCCAGGGCCTTCGTCGTCCCCGATCGCCGAAGGTCAGCGACCTCCACCGGCACAGTTCCACAACACTACGGCGCGCCTGCTCGCACCGTCGGGCAGAGTGTGCTCAGCGTGACCCGTGCTGGTCGCGCCTCAGGCCGGCCGCCGCCACCGGGCCCGGCCCCAGACGGCCACGAGCCCGAGGGGGACGGCGACGAGTCCGGCCAGCAGGTAGATGGTCCGGTAGCGGCCGGCGTCGGCCAGGTCCGCGACGGCGACCGCCGCCAGCGCGCTGCCGCAGAACAGCGCCCCCGCGAACAGCGACACCACGGTGGCCCGGGCCGCGGGCAGCACCTCGGTCGCCCAGGTCTGCAGCGACGAGTGCATGGCCGCCCACGTGAGGCCGAGCAGCAGCGTCACGGCGATCGCGGCGACCGCCGTCCGCGACGAGGCCAGCAGCAGGCAGGCGGCGACCGCCGAGGCGGCGCCGACGGCGATCAGCCGCGACGGGTGCACGCGACGGGAGAGCCGGCCCACCACCGCCGCGAAGACGAACACCGCGACGCCGTAGACGGCGGTCACACCGCCGGCGAGGGCCGGCGGCGCACCGGCCGCCTCGACCGCGGCCGGGAGGAGGGTGAGGGCGCCGAGGACCACGCCGCCCTCGACGAAGGCCAGGCCCAGCACGAACCTCGCCGACCGGGACCGTGCGACCGTGAGCAGCGGGGTCAGCGGACCACGGTGGGTCCGGGTGCGCGGTGGTTCGGGCAGGCGGCGCAGTGCCACGCACAGCACCAGCGCCGCGGCTCCCGTGGTGAGGAAGACCGCGCGCCAGGAGGACAGCTGGGCGACGGCCCCGGCACCCGCCGAGGCGAGCGCGGTGCCGAACGCCACCCCGACCATGAGCCGGGTCAGCTCCCGCTGGCGCCGGTCGGCGGGCACGGTGTCGCCGACGTAGATGATCCCGGCCGGGTAGGCCGCGCCGAAGAACGCGCCGCCCACGCCGCGGGCCAGGCCCAGCGCCAGCGGCGTCCCCGCCCCGGCGGCGGCGAACGCGGCGAGGCCGGCGACCACCAGTGCCAGCCGCATGGTGCGGACCAGGCCCAGGGAGTCCGACACGAGTCCCCAGACCGGCTGGCTGAGCCCGTAGGCCAGGAAGTAGGCGCCGGCCGCCTGGACCACCGCCGACAGCGGGACGTCGAGGTCGGCGGCGATCGCGAGGAGCATCGGCGGCATCGCGAAGCGGTCGAGGATGCTGACGAACGCGTTGACCTGGAGCAGCCGGACCGGCCGCGACGAGGGGCCGGCCATCAGTGGGGGGAGCGAGGGGGACCGGGGCGGCGACCTCGGGTCACCCGGCTCCTCGAGGCGTGCGACGGCATCGGGCCAGGACTGTCCAGCACCGGCCGCCCGGGAGCAAGTTCAGCCGGCGGCGGGCCGGACCGTGGCGTCCACCTCCCGCCCGGTCGCGGTGTCTCCCCCCACCGGCGGGAGGAGGAGGGTGAACACCGGTGGCGAGGCGCGCTGCAGCTCCAGTCGCCCCTGCGCGGACTCGGCGAGCCGGCGCGCCAGCGCCAGTCCGATGCCGTGCCCGTCACGTCGGTCGGCCCGCCGGGTGAACAGCCCGGCGTCGGCCGCCGGCAGCCCGGGGCCCTCGTCGCAGACGTCGATCGCCACGGCGCCCGCGGCCTCGCGGACGGCGACGGTGACCGTTCCGCCGCCGTGCGTGGTGGCGTTGTCGAGCAGCACGGCGAGCACCTGCCGCACCGCCGCGGTCGACGCCCACGCGTCCGGGGTGCCGGGTTCGACGTGGACCTCGAGGTCCCGGCCGTGCAGCGCCAGCCGGGCTCCCCACTCCGGTGAGAGCTCGCCGACGAGGGCGCCGACGTCGATGGGGGCGGCCTGCCCGCCCTGGTCGGCGTGGGCGAGGGCGAGCAGTTCCTCGATGGTCGCCTCGAGGCGGTCGGCGTCGGCCAGGCTCGCGGCGATGGCCTGCCGCAGGTCGTCGTCGGGCTCCTCCAGCGCCGCCTCCAGGCGCAGCCGCAGGCCGGACAGGGGGGTCCGCAGCTGGTGGGAGGCGTCGGCCGAGAACGCGCGTTCCCGGGCGAGCATGTCGTCGAGGCGGGCGGCGGTGGTGTCCAGTGCCGCTCCCACCGAGTCGATCTCCTCGATCCCGCCCCGGCGGCTGCGGACGCTGAAGTCGCCGTCCCCGAGCCGACGGGCCCGGTCCTCGAGGTCCTCCAGGGGGCCGGCCAGCCGGCGCGCCTGGCGGCGGCCGACGAGCCAGGCGATGGCCACCGCGGCGACCGCGAGCCCGGCCATCCCCGCCCAGACGAGGACGACGTTGTCCAGCACGGCGCCGCGGGACCCGGTGACGACCACGGCACCGATCACGTCTTCGGAGTGCGTCACGGGGACGGCGGCGACGAGGACGTCCCCCTCGGTCCCGGTGCTCACGTCGCCGTCGAGCGTCTCCTCCACCAGGTCGGGGTCGTCGATCGGCACGGACCCGGCCAGGAGGTCGCCGTCGTCGTCGTACACGGCAGCGGACCGGTGGTGACCGTCGTCGTCGAGTTCGGTGAGGTCATCGGGGTCGACGAAGTGGTCGTCCACGTCGGCGGACACCTCGATCGCCACGTCGCTGGCCACCTGCACCAGGTGGCCGCGCTCGTGCTGGAGCGCGTACTGGAGCACGCCCACGCCCAGGGGCACCCCGAACAGGCAGATGGCGAGGACGGAGGCCAGCAGGGCGACTCCGATGATGCGGGTGCGCACGGGCGTCGTCCCCTTCCGCCGTCGCCGTCGGGCACCACGGTCGGTGGGCGCCAGGATGCCGTGCCGGGGCGGCGATGTCACCGCACCCGCGTGCCGCCCAGGCCATCGATCGCGCCTCCCCGCGGCGCCGCCCGGGCTGCCACCATGTCGCCATGGTCGGCCGGATCCTGCTGGTCGAGGACGACCCGACGATCGGTGAGGTGCTGGCGGCCAGCATGCGCAGCCACGCCTACGACGTCGTCTGGGCGCAGTCGGGGAGCGCTGCCCTGGACCGGGCCGCGGCGGGGCCGGTCGACCTGGTGCTGCTCGACCTCGGGCTGCCCGACCTCGACGGCGTGGAGGTGTGCCGGCGGCTCCGGCGCCTGCAGCCCGGCTGCGTGCTGGTCATGCTCACCGCCCGTTCGGCGGAGATGGACGTCGTCGTGGGCCTGGAGGCGGGCGCCGACGACTACCTGGTCAAGCCGGTCCGCCTGGCCGAACTGCACGCCCGGGTCCGCGCGCACCTGCGCCGCGGCACCGCCACCTCGGTCGAGCCGACGGTGCGCACCGTGGGCGACCTGGTCGTCGACGTGCCGCGCCACCGGGTCACGCTGGGAGGGCGGGAGCTCCGCCTGCGCCCGAAGGAGTTCGACCTGCTGGCGCGGCTGGCCGCCCAGCCCGAGGTGGCGCACAGCCGGGAGCAGCTGATGCGGGACGTGTGGGACGAGAACTGGTTCGGTTCCACCAAGACCCTCGACGTCCACGTCGCTGCGCTGCGCCGCAAGATCCAGGAGGGTGCCGGGTCCGGGCACCGGATCCCGGAGATCGTCACGGTGCGCGGGCACGGTTACCGGCTGGAGCCCCCGGCTCCCGAGGCCGGCGGCAGCCCCTCCGCGCCCGGGCCGGCCAGCGGCTGACGCCGGCCGCTCCCCGGCAGCGGTGTGTGTCCGCGCAGGTCGGGCAGGGCGAGCAGCCGTGGCTGCGGCGCGCCCGCGTCCCGGGACGGGGTCAGGGTGATCTCCCAGGTGCCGACCTTGGCGACGGTGTCGACCCCGGTCTGCAGGTCCGCGGAGCTCCCGTGGGCGCGGGCGGTGATCGAGCCGCGGGCCTCCTCGCCGGTCAGCACCGCGTGCACGAGCTCGAGGACGGCGTCGAGGTGCTCGCCGGCACGGGGGTCCTCGCGGCAGGTGTGCGCCGCGACGGTCAGCACCCGGGTCTCGTGCGGCGCGCCCGGCGCCCGGTCCTCCCAGCTCGGGACGATGAAGCTGTCCCCGCCGGGGCCGGGCCGCCCGCGTTCGAGCCGTTCGGCGTAGTTCAGCAACAGGGTGCCCAGCACGGCGTCCCGGGTGAGCAGGCCACCGACCACGAGGCGAAGGTCCATCGTCGCCATCCCGTCGCTCGTCGCAGGACCGGCAGCGCCGGCGAGGCCACCCACGTCCCCGCCCTCGGGGGGCGGCCGGTGCGCTGTCGACGGTATGCCCCGACACGCCGGCGGCGGATCACGGGACGGCGAGGAATCCGCCTGCGCCGGCGGCGGGCACCCACCACCGCGTGGTTCAGTCGCAGGCGAGCGCGGCGTCCTCGTCGATGGTCCGCTTGGCGTCGGCCACGCCCGACTCGTACTCGCCGATCGCGGCGACCTTCTCGGCGGAGGCGCTGGAGGTGTCGAAGCGGTACCCCAGCCACTCGCGGGCCAGCCGGCGGGCGAGCTCCAGGCCCACGACCCGCTGCCCGAAGCACAGGACCTGGGCGTCGTTGGACAGGATCGCCCGCTCCACCGAGTAGCTGTCGTGCGCGGTCACCGCCCGGATCCCCGGCACCTTGTTGGCGCTGATCGCCACGCCCAGACCGGTACCGCACACCAGCAGGGCACGGTCCGCCCGGCCGTCGGCGATCATGCGGGCGGCGGTCACGGCCACGTGCGGGTACGCCGTCGTGTCGGCATCGCCGACACCCACATCGGTGACCTCGGAGACCCGGGGGTCACCCTCGAGGTCCCTCTTGAGGGCCTCCTTGTACTGGTACCCGGCGTCGTCACTGCCGACGACGACCCTGATCGGCTCCACCATCCGTCTTCCCATCTCTCGAGTTCCGTCGTCCTCGCCGACCCGCGACGCCCGCGTGGCGCCGGGTCCGGGAGGCCGGTTCAGCGCTCCACGAGAACGCCGTGGATCGCTCGGACGATCATCGCCATGGAGGTGGCGCCCGCGTCGGGGGTGCCCTTGCTGCGCTCCGCCAGCGGGCGGGCGCGCCCGACCTTGGGCACCATGTCCGCGGTCGCCCGGGCGGCCTCCTCGGCCCGATCGGCTGCGGCGGCCCAGGCCGCCGCGAGCGGCAGGCCGCCGGCGACACCCGCCCCCAGTGCCTGGCTGAAGGGCTGCAGGACGTCGAGCATCGTCTTGTCGCCGGGCTTGGCCCCGCCCAGACGCATGAGGGCCTCGAACCCCTCCTGGATGCCGGCGGCGAGCGCCTGGGGGTCGGTGGTGTCGCCCAGGCGGCGGCCCACGGAGTTGAGCAGCTCGCCCCACAGGACGCCCGAGGTGCCGCCGGCGCGGGAGGCCCAGGCCTCCCCGGCGGCGCACAGGACCCCCGTGCTGCCCGCGCCTCGGGCGAGCGCCTCCTGCCCCGCCTGCAGCGCGGCGACGCTGCCCCGGACCATCCCCCGGCCGTGGTCACCGTCCCCGGCGACGGCGTCGATCCGGCCCAGTTCCTCCTCCGCGCCCGCCACGACGTCAGCCAGCGCCCGGAGCGCTGAGAGCACGGCCTCGCCGGCGGCCCGGGCGTCCTCCGGCGTGGTGTCGCTGCCGGACACCTGGGGTTGCGCGGCCCGCGCGGTCTCCTCCGGCGAGCGGACCGGACCGGCCGCGCCGCCCCCCGTGGCGCCCTTGCGGTAGGCGGGGCTGTCAGCCGGCGCGGTCCAGAGCCGCTCCAGCTCCTCGTCCAGCCACATCAGGGTCAGCGAGCAGCCGGCCATGTCGAGGCTGGTCACCAGCTCGCCCACCTCGGGCTCGACCACCTGCAGCCCCGCCTCGCGCAGCAGGCGGGCCACCGAGGCCCAGACGATGAAGAGCTCCTCGTACTTGGTGTTCCCCAGCCCGTTGAGGATGGCCGCGACCCGGGTGCCGGCGCCGCTGGGGGCCTCGGCCAGCAGACCCTCCACCAGGACCCTCGCCAGTTCAGCGGCGCTGGGCATGTCCTCGTCGCGGACGCCGGGCTCGCCGTGGATGCCCAGCCCCAGGCCCATCTTGCCGGCGGGCACCGTGAACAGCGGGGAGTCGGCACCGGGCATGGTGCACCCGTCGAAGGCCACACCGAGCGTGCGGGTGCGCTCGTTGGCGTGGCGCGCCACCCGCTCGACCTCGTCGAGCGAGGCACCCTCCTCGGCTGCGGCCGAGGAGGTCTTGAAGACCGTGAAGTCGCCGGCGATCCCGCGACGCTTGGCCTGCTCGGACGACGGGGCGCTGGCCACGTCGTCGGTGACGGCCACGTACCGCGCCGGGATCCCCTCCGATTCGAGGCGCTGCACGGCGAGGGTGAAGTTCATGACGTCACCGGCGTAGTTGCCGGTCGAGAACAGGACCCCGGCCCCTCCGTTGGCGGCGCGGCCCACCGAGGCCGCGTCGGCCGCCGAGGGGGAGGTGAACACGTTGCCGACCACGGCGCCGTCGGCGAAGCCCGGTCCGACCACCCCGCAGAACGCCGGGTAGTGCCCCGAGCCGCCTCCCACCACCACGGCGACCTTCCCCGGACGGGTGGCCTGCGCGCGCACCACACCGCCGGGCACGCCGACCACGCGGTCGGCGTGCACGTCGAGGAAGCCCTCCAGCGCCTCCTCGGTGAAGGTCGCCGGGTCGTTGTACAAGCGGGTCATCGGGTTCTCCCTGGTGCGAGCCGGAGGTCGACGGGACGTGCCTCGGTGCGGCGGCGGGCGCCGTCGGGGCCGGCGCCCGAGGCGGAGGTGGTCCGCTCAGCCGGGTCGTCGGCGAGGAGGCGGCGGGCGACGTGGACGTCGGTGACCAGCGAGGAGACGAGGCCGGCCCGCAGGACTGCGCGGATCGCCTCGGTCTTGTCCGTGCCGCCGGCCACGCCGATGACGTCGTCGATGCCCCGGAGCTCGGCCTCGCTGACCCCGATCCGCCGGTCGTCGAGCGAGGGCACCACGTGCCCGGACGCGTCGACCGGCAGCGTGCAGACCTCGCCGACCACCCCCGCCGCCGTGAGCGCCTCGCGCTCGGGCTGGGACAGGAAGGAGTAGACCCGTGAGGTCTCCGCGGTCCACCCGCCGATCGAGACCACCGCCTTGCTGACGTCGGGGTAGCGGGTCACCGCCGAGCGGACCGACTCCTGCGACCTCAGCGCGGTCGCGGTGCGGGCGTCGGGAGCGATGATCGGGGCGAAGATGGGGAAGACCTGGCCGCCGTTGACCTCGCCCACCGCGCGCGTGATGTCCGTGGACGTCTCCCCGACCACGCCGACCATGCCGGTGAGTTGCACGACGTCGCAGCGGGCCATCTCCCGCAGGTGGGCGGTCATCGCCCGCAGGCTCCGGCCCCCGCCCACCCCCAGCACGTCGGCGGTGGTGACGATCTCGCGCAGCAGTTCGCCGGCGGTGCGTCCGATCGAGCCCGACACCTCCCGGTCGTCGGGGGTGACGACGACCAGCGCGCGACGCAGCCCGTGACGGTCGGCCACGCGCCGGGACAGGTCCAGGTCCAGGTCGATGGGCGAGTGGATCTCGATGCGGACGATCCCGGTCTCCAGGGCGCGCTGCAGCAGCCGGCCCACCTTGAAGCGCGACAGACCGCGCTCCCGGGCGATGTCGACCCTCGAGACGCCGTCCAGGTAGTGCCGGCGCGCCACGGTGACGATCTCGGCCAGCTCGTCGGGCCCCATCGCACCTCCCCGGTCGCCGTTGTGCACATCTGAGCACGGGACTTGACCTGTGAGCAAGGGGTGGGGAAACTCACCCCGTCGCAACGCTGCGGAGACAGGCAGGTCGGTTCGTGGGTGAGGTCGACGTGGAGGGGCGGGCGCGAGCTCTGCTCCTCCGCCAGGCGGATGCGCTGCGCAGCCTCGCCGACCAGCTCGGGCCCTCGTTCCACGCGGTCGTGGCGCGGGTGGCCGGCTTGCGCGGCAAGGTCGTCACCATCGGCGCGGGGACGTCGGGGAACGTCGCCGCCCGGCTGGCGCACCTGCTCTCCGTGTGCGGCACCCCGGCGTTCTCCCTCCCGGTGCTGGACGCCCTGCACGGTGGAGTCGGCGCGGTCACCCCGGACGACGTCGTCATCGCGTTCTCCAAGGGCGGTCGCTCCGAGGACATCACCGCCCTCGTCACGCTCCTGGGCACGCGGGGGGTCCACGTCGTGGCCGTCACCGAGGCCCCGGATTCCCCGTTCGCCCGGGCGGCCGGCACCGTGGTCGCGTTGCGCACCGAGCCCGCCGACGCGGACCTCGGGGGCCTGGTCGCCACCGGCAGCACCCTGGTCGCCTCGGCCTGGGGGGACGCGCTGACCGCGGTCCTGATGGAGCTGCGGGGACACACCCTCAGCGACGTGGTGGCCGCACACCCGGCCGGCGTCGTGGGTCTGGCCCAGGTGCGCGAGAGGACCGGCGGATGAGCCCGCGTGTGGTCGTCGGCGTCGACTCCTCGACGCAGTCCTGCAAGGCCGAGGTGCGCGACGTCGAGACCGGGGCCCTGCTCGGCACGGGCGCAGCGCCGCACCCCCCTGCCTTCCCGCCGTGCAGCGAGCAGGACCCGGAGGACTGGTGGACCGCCGCCTCGACGGCCATCCGCTCGGCCCTGGCGTCCGCCGGGTCGCGGGGCAGGGACGTCGCGGCCCTCTCGGTCGCCGGGCAGTGCCACGGGCTGGTCGCCCTCGACGGTGCCGACCGCGTGCTGCGGCCGGCCAAACTGTGGAACGACACGACATCGACGCCCCACCTGCGGCGGCTGCGGTCGGTCATCGACGACGGGACATGGGCCCGTCGCGTCGGCTCGGTGCCCACCGCGGCCTTCACCGTGGGCAAGTTGGCCTGGCTGGCCGCCGAGGAACCACACCACTTCGCGGCGCTGCGCCGGGTGCTGCTCCCGCACGACCACCTCACCCACCGGCTCACCGGCCGCTACGTCACCGATCGCTCCGAGGCGTCCGGAACGGCGTACTACGACGCCGTCCGCGGCGAGTACGCCCTCGAGGTCCTCGCGGAGGTCGCCCCCCGGGCCGACTGGCCGGACCTGCTGCCCGAGGTCCTGGAGCCCTCCCAGCCGGCGGGGACGGTGCTGCCCGAGGTGGCCGAGCAGCTCGGCCTGGCCTCGACCACCCTCGTCGGCGCCGGTGGTGGCGACCAGCACGCGGCCGCGCTCGGGCTGGGGATGCGCAGTGGCGACGTGCTGTACGTGCTGGGGACCTCCGGCGTCGTGGCCGCCTCCTCACCGCATCCGGTGCACGACGCCAGCGGCCTGGTCGACGGCGTCGCCGACATGACCGGCGGCTGGCTCCCGCTGGTGTCGACGCTGAACGCCGCACGGGTCACCGACGCCTTCGCGCGGCTGTTGGGCGTGGGCCACGCCGAGCTGTCCCGGCTGGCGCTGGCGGCGCCGGCCGCGACGGGACCGGTGCTGGTCGCCTACCTCGACGGGGAGCGGAAGCCGGACCGCCCGGAGGCCCACGGTGTCCTCGCCGGCATCACCTCCGCCACCACACGCGAGGACCTCGCCCGGGCGGCGTTCGAGGGGGTCCTGCTCGGCCTCGTGGAAGGGCAGGAACACCTGCGGGCCTGCGGGGTCGACGTCGACGGCCGGGTGCTGGCCGCCGGGGGTGGGGCGCGGTCCGCGGCCTACACCCAACTGCTGGCCGACCTCACCGGCCGCCCGGTCGAGGTCGCCGACGAGGGCGACGCCGGCGAGGCCACCGCCCGGGGTGCGTGCGTGCAGGCCGCCGCGGTGGCCACCGGCGCCGACGTCACCGAGGTCCGCGACGCCTGGCGGCCGGACGCGCAGGTCCGCGCCGTGCCGCGGGCCACGACACGCGACCCGCGCCCGCTGTACGCGGCGGTCGCCGCCTCCTCGGCGGTCGTCCCGCCCGCCGCGCACACGCCGGTGGCAGCGCGATGACCGCCCCGATCACCAGCCGCGGCGTCGTGGTCCAGGAGTGGGACACGCCGCCGGGCACCAGCACTGCCGGCAGCCTGTACGCGCTGCCGCCGGAGTCCCGGCCGGCGGGTGCCACGCTGCTGCACGCACGGGGCCACTGGGTGCACGTCGACGTCCTCACCGCGGGTGGACGGGCCGTCGGCGGCGTGGCGGTCGAGACCCTCGCGGCCGTGCGCGCCGCCCTGCCGGCGGCCCGCGTGGAGGTGCACGTCATCGAGCGCGCCTCCGGCCCCGCCGCCCCGGCCCCGGACGACCTGCTGGAACGGCTGCTCGCGGCGCGACCCCAGCGGCTCGTCCTGCCGCCCGGGTGGTGTGCCGCCGGGAGCCCGGCAGCACACCGGATCCGGGGTTCCGGCGGCGAGGTCTGGACCGAGGTGGCGCCGACCGTCGCCGTCGACGTCGTCCGTGGCCTGGCCGGTGCGGTGGACGGTGCGCTGGTCATGCTGATCCAGCCCGGCACCCGCGAGGCCGCCGACCTCTCCCGGCTGGACACCGTGCGGCAACTCGCCGCTCACCTGCCGGTGGGGGTCGACGGCGGCGTCCGCCCGGAGCACACCGCGGCCTGCCTCGCCGCCGGCGCCGTGCACCTGGTCTCCGGACGTGCTCTCCTGCAGCCCACGGACCCCGTCGGCATCCCTGTCCCTGTCCCTCTGGAAGGAGCCCGATGAGCGCAGTGAACGCGGTCGCAGAACAGATCCCGGAGTCCATGCGGGCGAGCGTGCTCGTCGCCGCCAACACCGTGGTCGTCGAGGAACGTCCGGTGCCGGCCGTCCCGCTCGGGGAGGTGCTCGTCGAGGTCTCCGCGGTGGGGGTCTGCGGCTCGGACGTGCACTACTACCGGCACATGCGCGCCGGGGACTTCGTCGTCGACGCCCCGCTGGTGCTCGGGCACGAGGTGGCCGGCCGCATCGTGGCCGTCGGCGAGGGAGTCGATCCCGCGCGGGTGGGGCAGCGGGTGGCGATCGAACCGCAGCGGCCGTGCCACGTCTGCAGGCAGTGCGTCGAGGGCCGCTACAACCTCTGCCCGAACATGCGCTTCTACGCCACGCCGCCGGTCGACGGCGCCTTCACCCAGTTCATCACCGCGCCGTCGATGTTCGCGCACACGCTGCCCGACACCCTCTCCGACGACGCCGGCGCGCTGCTGGAGCCGCTGTCCGTGGGCATCGCCTCCATGCGCAAGGCCGCCATCAGCCCGGGCGACACGGTGCTCATCGCCGGCGCCGGCCCCATCGGCATCATCTCCGCCCAGACGGCTCGGGCCTTCGGGGCCCGGGAGGTCATCGTCTCCGACCCCGTGGGGCCGCGGCGGGAGCGGGCGCTGGAGTACGGAGCCACCTCCGTCGTCGACCCGACCAGCGAGGACCTCGTCGAGCTCGACCTCGGTGTGGACGCGTTCATCGACGCCAGCGGCGCGGCCCCGGCGATCACCGCGGGCATCCGGTCGGTGCGCCCCGCCGGCACCGTGGTGCTGGTCGGACTGGGCAACAGCGAGCTCGCACTGCCCGTCTCGGTCATCCAGGACCGCGAGATCACCGTGACCGGCATCTTCCGCTACACGAACACCTGGCCGCTGGCGATCCACCTGGTGTCCTCCGGCCAGGTCGACGTCGACTCGCTGGTCACCGGCCGGTTCGACCTGGACCACGTCCAGCAGGCCCTGGAGTCCGACCGCGACCCCGGCAGCCTCAAGTCGATCGTGGTGCCGGCATGAGCCGCCCGGCAGCCTCGTCAGGGGCGACCGCCGCGGGCGCGACGGCCACGCTGGCGGACCCGGACGCCGTGGCGCTGGAGTGCCGCGGTCTGGTCAAGTCCTTCGGCGGTGTCCCGGTGCTCAAGGGCGTGTCGCTGTCCCTGCCGCTGGGTACCGTCACGGCCCTCGCCGGCGAGAACGGGGCCGGCAAGTCCACCCTGATGAAGATCGCCTCCGGGCAGTACCGCGCCGACGAGGGGTCGGTCTTCGTCGGCGGACACGAGCTCCACGCCGGTGACATCCGTGCCGCGCACCGCCTGGGCGTCGCGATCGTCCCGCAGGAACTGGCTGCGATCGACCACATGACCGTGTACGAGAACCTGTTCGTCGGGCACGAGATCAAGACGCGGCTGGGGACCCTGGACCGCCGGGCCATGATCACGAAGGCCCGGTCCATGCTCGAGGTGTTCGGCGTGGACATCGACCCCGCCGCCCGGATGGGCACCCTCCCCGTCGGGCTGCAGCAGATCGTCGAGATCGTGAAGAACTCCAGCCGCGGCGCCCGGGTCCTGCTGCTGGACGAGCCGACCTCGGCGATCGACGAGAAGGAGGTCGAGGGCCTCTACGAGGTCGTCCGCCGGCTGCGTGACCAGGGCGTGGCCATGGCCTTCACCACCCACAAGATGGGCGAGATGCGAGCGCTGGCCGACCGCGTCGTCGTCCTGCGGGACGGTGGCCTGGTCCTGGACGCCGCGATGAGCGAGGTGCACGACGACGACATCGTCACCGCGATGATCGGCCGTGACCTGGAGGACCTGTTCCCCGAGGTGCGTCCACCCGGCTCGGAGGTGGGGCTGGAGGTCCGCGACCTGCACGTCAGCGGCGCCCCGGGGCCGGTGTCACTGAGCGTCCGCCGCGGTGAGGTGCTGGGACTGGCCGGCCTCGTGGGGGCCGGCCGGACCGAACTGATCGAGGGCATCTTCGGGGTGCGCTCGACCCTGTCGGGCGAGATCAGCGTCGCCGGCCGGCGGGTGAAGCGGCACAGCCCGTCGGCCTCCATCGCCGCCGGCATGGCGCTGGTCCCCGAGGACCGCAAGCGGGCCGGTGCCGTGCTCGGGATGAGCGTCCTGGACAACGGTTCGCTGCCTCGGCTGGGGTCCTTCGACGTCGCGGGGTGGCTCAAGCAACGCGCCCGCGCCGGTGCCGTCGGTGAGGCGATGAAGTCCGTCCGGCTGCGCAGCCGCGGGCTCGGCCAGGAGGTCGGCACCCTCTCCGGAGGCAACCAGCAGAAGGTCGTCCTGGCGCGCTGGCTCACCGAGCACGTCGACGTGCTGCTGCTCGACGAGCCGACCCGGGGCGTCGACATCGGCGCCCGCTCGGAGATCTACCGGATCATCACCGAGCTGGCCGAGGCGGGCATGGCCGTCGTCATGGCCTCCTCCGACATGCCGGAGGTGCTCGGGCTCGCCCACCGCGCGCTGGTCATGCGCGAGGGTGCCGTGGTGGGCGAGCTGGACCGCGAGGCCCTCTCCCGGCCCGACGTCCAGGACGTGATGTTCCGGCTGGCCTCCGGGCTGGGCGATCGCTCGACCACGCCGGAGACGGCACCGAACTCCCAGGGCACCGCGCCCACCTCCGACTCCTCCGGGAAGGACCCCCAGTCATGACCGCGAGCACGCAGACCCCTGCGAGCAGCGTCCCAGCCGCGGAGAACACACCGGCGCACGACGCCGGTCGGCGCTGGACCGCCGAGTGGTTCAAGGACCAGTTGGCCCGGCGCTCGATGCTGATCGTCCTGGCCCTGGTCATCGCCTACTTCAGCTACCGCAGTGCTCGCTTCAGCACGCTGGACAACCTGCAGACGATCCTCGTCGCGGCGGCTCCCTTCGCGCTCATCGCGCTGGGGCAGACCCTGGTCATCCTGACCGGCGGGATCGACCTGTCGGTCGGCAGTGTCATCGCCGTCGCCGGCATGACGTCGGCAGCGGTGGCCGCGGCGAACCCCGGCCAGGTGTGGCTGACCGTGGTGTCGGCGATGGCGGTCGGCCTGCTGGCCGGTTCCATCAACGGCCTGCTCGTCGCCCGGGTGGACGTGCCACCGTTCATCGTCACCCTGGGGATGTTGACCGCGGGGTCCGGGGTCGCGTACGTCATCGGCGGCGGCGCCCCGATCAACGGCCTGCCCGCGGAGTTCGGCAAGATCGCGAACACCACGGTGTTCGGCCTCCAGATCCCCGTCATCGTCATGATCGTCGGGATCATCGCCGCCGGGATCATCATGCGCAGCACCTCCTACGGGATGCGCGTGTACGCCGTCGGCGGCAACCGGGTCGCGGCCGAGATCGCCGGCGTCAACGCCCGCCGGGTGCTGTTCAGCGTCTACGCCATCAGCGGGCTGCTGGCCGGCCTGTCCGGCGTCATGCTGGCCTCCCGCGTCATCTCCGGCCCCCCCACGCTGGGCGCCGGTTACGAGCTGGACGCCATCGCCGCCGTCGTGATCGGCGGGGCCAGCCTCATGGGTGGCCGCGGCACGGTCTGGGGGACCGCGCTCGGCCTGATCCTCATCCAGACCCTCAACAACGGCCTGGACATCCTCATCGTCCCTGCCTACTGGCAGAGCGTGATCTCGGGCGTCCTGATCGTCGCCGCCGTCGCGGTCGACGTGTGGACCTCCCGACGCCGGGTCTAGCGACCGGTCCGTCCCACCCGTACCAACCACCCGCACATCCGAAGGAGAATCGTGTTGCGATTCCGGAAGACCCTCGTGGGCCTCGCCCTCACGGCCGTCGCCGTACCCCTCGCCGCCTGCGGCGCCGGGGACCCCAGTGCCGGGGGTGGTGGCGGCGGTGACGCCGGCGGCGCCCAGCCGCTGCGGATCGGCGTCAGCGTCTACAACATGTCCTCGTTCATCACCGCGGGCAAGGAGGGCATGGAGGCCTACGCGGCGGCCAACGACATCGAGCTGCTGTGGAACTCGGCCAACCTCGACGTCAACACCCAGGCGTCCCAGCTCGACCAGTACGTCCAGGCCGGCGTCGACGCGATCGTCGTCGTCCCCGTCCAGGCGGACTCGCTGGGCCCGCAGGTGGCGGCGGCCAAGGCCGCCGGCATCCCGGTGATCCCGGTCAACGCCGCGCTGAACAACCCCGACGTGGCCGGGAACGTGCAGCCCGACGACGTGGCCGCCGGGGAGCAGGAGATGCAGATGATGGCCGACAGGCTCGGCGGGAGGGGCAACATCGTCATCCTGCAGGGCCCGCTGGGCCAGTCCGGTCAGCTGGACCGGCAGGAGGGCATCGAGAACGTCCTGGCCAAGTACCCGGACATCAAGGTGCTCGCCCAGGACACTGCCAACTGGCAGCGTGACGAGGCCGTCAACAGGATGAAGAACTGGATCTCCGCGTTCGGCCAGGACATCAACGGCGTCGTCTCGCAGAACGACGACATGGGCCTCGGTGCCCTCCAGGCGCTCAAGGAGGCCGGCCGGACCGACGTCCCGATCGTCGGCATCGACGGCATCGAGGACGGGCTGAACGCCGTCAAGAGCGGTGAGTTCATCGGCACGATGCTGCAGAACGGCACGGTGGAGCTGTCCGCCGGCCTCGCTGTGGCGGCCAAGATCGCCCGGGGTGAGGAAGTGAACACCGAGCCGGTCTACGTCATGCCGAAGATCACGCAGGACAACGTCGATGACGCCATCAAGAACGTGGTCACCGAGCGTGAGGCGTTCCTCGAGCAGCTGCCGCAGATGACCGAGGAGAACCTGCAGACCGGGAACATCGCCTACGAGGGCCTGCCCGGCCAGGAGAAGTGATCCAGGGGCCGGTCGTGGGCGTGCCCGCCGCGTCCGGCCCCTCGGGCCGGCACCCCGCCCGGGGTGCCGGCCCGCCCGGCCGGGTCGGGCCCTCGTGGTCGGCCCGCCGCCGGACCGGTCCTGGCCGCCGTCACCGGCGGACCCCGTGCCCGACCGCACTCCCCACCCCGACCCGAGGAGAAGACCCGTGGCTGCCCCTGCTCCCCTGACCGACGAGGACGTGGACCTGTCCTTCCGCCTCGACGGGCGTGTCGCCCTGATCACCGGAGGCGCCTCGGGCATCGGCGGCGCCATCGCCGAGGTCTTCGCCGAACGGGGAGCCCGTCCGGTGGTGCTCGACCTGTCGCTGGACGCGGCCCGCCGACGCGTGGAGTCCCTGGACCCGACCGCCGACGCCCTCGCCCTGGAGGCCGACGTCACCGACGAGGCGTCCGTGGCCGCGGCGGTGGAGCAGGTGATGGCCGCAGCCGGACGCATCGACGTCCTGGTCAACTCCGCGGGGATCGCGGACCTGGCTCCCGCCGAGGAGCTCAGCACGGCCACCTGGCAGCGCACCATGGCCGTGAACCTCACGGGCACCTTCCTGGTCAGCCGGGCCGTGGGCCGGCACATGCTGGCTGCCGGCCGCGGGAAGATCATCAACATGGCGTCCCAGGCGGCGTCCGTCGCGCTGCCCGAGCACGCCGCCTACTGTGCGTCCAAGGCGGGCGTGGTGGGGCTGACCAAGGTCCTGGCCATGGAGTGGGCCGGTCGGGGCGTCACGGTGAACACCATCTCCCCGACCGTGGTGCTCACCGACATGGGCCGCACCGTGTGGTCCGGCGAGAAGGGCGAAGCCGCCAAGCGGGAGATCCCGACCGGGCGGTTCGCCCTGCCCCGTGAGATCGCCGCAGCCGCCGTGTTCCTGGCCTCCGGCGCGTCGGACATGGTCAACGGCGCCGACCTGGTCGTCGACGGCGGCTACACGATCCGCTGAGTCCACCCGCCGCGCCCGTCTGCTGGTCGGGGCGCCGGACCCTCCACGCGTCGTCCTCCCCGTGCGGCACCGGGCCCACCGCTGGGCCTGGTGCCG
>NZ_JBJGYR010000026.1:0-62038 GCF_054050095.1 Geodermatophilus sp. SYSU D01105 | reverse complement strand
CCCCCCACCCCCGCCGCGGCGGCCCCCCCCCGCCCGCCCCCCCCCCCCCCCCCCCCCCCCCCCCCCCCCCCCCCCCCCCCCCCCCCCCCCCCCCCCCCCACGAGGAACACCCGCAACGGCGGGCTCGCGGCCCGCGACCCAGGGGCTCAGGGCCGGCGCAGCACCCGCAGCAGCCACACGGTGCGCGCCGGCATCTCCAGCGGCCCGGGGGCGACCACGGCCGGGCGCGGCGGCGCGCCGGTGGCGTACTCCGTCGAGACGACGAACTCGTAGCCGTCGGCCCACGGCGGGCCGGGCAGGTGCACGCTCACCGGAGCCGGGCCGGCGTGCAGCTGCACCAGGTAGGAGTCGTCCTGCACGGGGCGGCCGCGCTGGTCCCTGTGCCGGATCCCGCGGCCGTCGAGGTACATCCCGATCGTCTGCAGCCCGACGTCGAACCAGTCCGCGGTGCTCAGCTGGTGCCCGGCGGGGTGGAACCACGCCAGGTCGCGGGTGCCGCCGGTGCCCGGGATCTCGTGGCCCTCGAAGAACGCCTCCTGCCGCAGGACGGGGGAGGACCGCCGCAGGGCCACCAGCCGGGAGACGAAGGCGAACAGGTCCTCGTCGAGGGACTTCCAGTCGATCCAGGAGATCTCGTTGTCCTGGCAGTAGGCGTTGTTGTTGCCCTGCTGGGTCCGGCCGAGCTCGTCGCCGGCGGTGAGCATGGGCACCCCGGTCGACAGCAGCAGAGTGGCCAGGTGGTTGCGCACCTGCCGGGCCCGCAGCGCGGTGACCTCCGGGTCGTCGGTGGGGCCCTCCACACCGCAGTTCCAGTTGCGGTTGTGGCTCTCGCCGTCCCGGTTGTCCTCGCCGTTGGCCTCGTTGCGCTTGCGCTGGTAGGTGACCAGGTCGGCGAGGGTGAAGCCGTCGTGTGCGGTGACGAAGTTGATGCTGGCGAACGGCCGGCGCCCGTCGGAGCGGTACAGGTCCGAGGAGCCGGTGAGCCGGTAGGCGAGGTCGCGGACCCCCACGTGCGCCCCGGACCACACGTCCCGGACGGTGTCGCGGTACTTCCCGTTCCACTCGGTCCACAGCGGCGGGAAGTTCCCGACCTGGTAGCCGCCCTCGCCGACGTCCCACGGCTCGGCGATGAGCTTCACCTGGCTGACCACCGGGTCCTGGTGGACGACGTCGAAGAACGCCGACAGCCGGTCCACGTCGTGCATCGAGCGGGCCAGCGCGGCGGCGAGGTCGAACCGGAAGCCGTCGACGTGCATCTCGGTGACCCAGTAGCGCAGCGAGTCCATGAGCAGGGCCAGCACCGGGGGACGGCGGACGTCGAGGGTGTTCCCGCAGCCGGTGTAGTCGGTGTAGCGGGACGGGTCGCCGCCGTCGAGCCGGTAGTACCCGCCGTTGTCGATGCCCTTGAACGACAGGGTCGGCCCGGTGTGGTCGCCCTCGGCGGTGTGGTTGTAGACGACGTCGAGGATGACCTCGATGCCGGCGGCGTGCAGCGTCTTGACCATCGCCTTGAACTCGGTCACCTGCTGCCCCGCGGTGCCCGAAGAGCTGTAGGCCGCGTGCGGGGCGAAGTACCCGAGGGTGTTGTAGCCCCAGTAGTTGGTGAGGCCGCGGCGCAGCAGGTGCGGCTCGCTGACGAAGTGGTGCACCGGCAGCAGCTCGATCGCGGTCACGCCCAGCGCCTGCAGGTGGGCCACGAACGCCGGGTGCGCCAGGCCCGCGTAGGTGCCGCGCAGCGCGGGCGGGACGTCCGGCCAGTTCATGGTCGCGCCCTTGACGTGCACCTCGTAGATCACGGTGTCCGCCCACGGCGTGCCCGGCCGCCGGTCGCCGTCCCAGGGGAACGGGTCGTGCACCACCACGCCGCGCGGCACGAACGGCGCGGAGTCGTGCAGGTCGGGCGGCCCGTCGCCGCGCCGGTCCTCGCCGGGGGCGTCCGCGAAGCCGAACAGCGCCGGGTCGAGGGTGAGCTCGCCGTCGACCGCCCGGGCGTAGGGGTCCAGCAGCAGCTTGGCCGGGTTGTACCGCAGCCCCGAGCCGGGGTCGTAGCCGCCGTGCACCCGGTAGCCGTAGCGCTGGCCGGGCCCGATGCCGGGCAGCCGGCCGTGCCACACCTGGTGGGTGGTCTCCTGCAGCCGGTGGCGGTGCTCGGTGCCGTCGGTGTCGAACAGGCACAGGTCCACCGCCTGCGCGCCGCCCGACCACAGGGCGAAGTTCGTGCCGGTCCCGTCCCAGGAGGCACCCAGGGGGCTGGGGGAGCCGGGCCAGACCTCGACGGCGTCCGGGCTGCTGCGCACGGGTCGATCCTGACAGGACCGGCGCCGGTCGGGTGGCACGTCGGTCGGGACGGGCGGGTTGGTTGGATGGAGGGGTGTCGAGGGAGCCGGTCGTCGAGATGCGCGGTGTGGACGTCGTCCGAGGGCAGGCGCACCTGCTCCGGGGGATCGACTGGGCGGTGCACGAGGACCAGCGCTGGGTGGTGCTCGGGCCCAACGGCGCGGGCAAGACGACGCTGCTGCAGCTGGCCGCCGCCCACATGCACCCCACCCGCGGCACCGTCACGCTGCTGGGGGAGACCCTCGGCGCGGTCGACGTCTTCGAGCTGCGGCCGCGGATCGGGCTGACCAGCGCCGCGCTGGCCCAGCGCATCGAGCCCTCCGAGCGCACCGGCGACGTGGTCCTCTCGGCCGGGTACGCGGTGGTCGGCCGGTGGCGCGAGCGCTACGACGTCCACGACCTCACCCGCGCGGCGATGCTCATGCAGCAGTGGGGCGTCTCGCCGATGGCCCACCGGCCGTTCGGCACCTTGAGCGAGGGCGAGCGCAAGCGGGTCCAGATCGCCCGCGCGCTCATGCCCGACCCCGAGCTGCTGCTGCTCGACGAGCCCGGCGCCGGGCTGGACCTCGGCGGCCGCGAGGACCTCGTCAGCCGGCTGTCGGACCTGGCGCG
The DNA here is from genome assembly GCF_054050095.1 of Geodermatophilus sp. SYSU D01105. Taxonomy (NCBI): domain Bacteria; kingdom Bacillati; phylum Actinomycetota; class Actinomycetes; order Geodermatophilales; family Geodermatophilaceae; genus Geodermatophilus; species Geodermatophilus sp. SYSU D01105. The sequence goes on along the minus strand of NZ_JBJGYR010000026.1, from coordinate 59,089 downwards.
CTACCTCTACGCCCCCGCGCAGGTCCTGGTCACCCACCACGTCGAGGAGATCCCACCGGGCTACACCCACGCGCTGCTGCTGCGCGCCGGCCAGGTGGTGGCCGCCGGGCCGGTGGAGCAGGTGCTCACCCAGGAGGCGCTGTCGGAGACCTTCGGGCTGGCGCTGCAGGTCCAGCGAGCCGACGGACGCTGGACCGCCCGCCGCGCCGCCTGATGAAGGACCCCCTCCTGGCCCCCCTTGCAGGCTCGGGGAGGCCCTGGAGGGGGCCGTGGACGGTCCGGACGGCGCTGCTCGCGGCCCTGCTGGTCGCGGGCCTGACGGTGCAGCTGGCGCCGCTGGTGGCCTTCCCGACCGTCCTGAGCCAGGACGGCCCGGCGCACGTCGCCGGAGCCTGGGCACTGGTCCACCGCGGGGACGACGGGAGCGTCGGGGAGGTGCTCCGGGAGCAGTACCGGGTCGACCTGTCCCCGGTGCCCAACATGCTCGCCACCCTGCTGCTGACCGGGTTGCTGCAGGTGGTCGGGCCGGACGCCGCCGAGCGGCTGCTGGTGGCCGGGATCGTCGCCGGCCTGGTGGCGGCGCTGGCGTACGCCGCCCGGGGGGTGTCCCGGCGGGCCGGGTGGCTGGGCGCGGCGGGGCTGCTGTACGGGAGCAGCCACCTGCTCTCCTACGGCTTCTACAACTTCGCGCTCGGCGTCATCGGGTCGCTGCTCGTCCTGGGCGTCGCCCTCCGCCGCCGGTCGGGGTGGTCCCCGCGCGGGGTCCTCGCCCTCACCGTCGTGTCCCTGCTGACCTGGACGGCGCACCTGCTGCCGTGGGTGGTCGGCACGGGCGGGGCCCTCCTGCTCGCGGTCACCCGCGCCACGGCGGACGTGCGGGGCGGGACGCCGGTCCTCCCCGCCGTCCGGCGGCACGTCCTCCCACCCGGGCTCGCCGTGGCGCCGGGCGGAGTGCTCACCGCCGCCTACCTGGCCACGGGCGACGGGCCGCCGGCGACGCCGGAGGGGGAGCCCTCGCTGGAGCGTGTCGGGACGCTGCTGCGCGGTGAGCGCCCCTTCCTGACCGGTTGGGGGGTCGACGGCGTCCCGGACCTGGGGCGCACCGCGGCGCTCCTCGGGACGGCGGCGCTCGTGGTGCTCGCGCTGCTGGCACTGCGCCGCACCCGCGCCGACCAGGACGGCTCCCGGGCCGACCGGGGGGCCCTGGGCGTGCTGCTGGCCGGCGCGCTGCTCGCCGTCTGCCTGACGCCCGAGCGCCTGGGACCCGACTTCGGGTTCCTGGTCGGCCGGCTGGCGTGGTTCCCGCCGCTGTTCCTGGCGTTGTGGGCGGCGACCCGTCCGCCGGGGCGGGTGCTCGCCGCCGTCCTGGCCGCCGTCCTCGTGGTGTCGGCGTCGGCCGGCGCCCTGGCCCGGTGGCCGGCGCAGGCCGCGGCGGCCGCCGAGGTGGACGAGCTCCTGTCGGTGTCCGGCGCCATCGCGCCCGGGTCGACCCTGGTCGTCCTGCAGTACAGCCGCTCGGCGGTCGCACCCGAGCACGGCACCCCCGATCCGCTGCGCCACGAGTCGAGCCGGCTGGCCGTGCGCAGCGGATCTGTGGACCTGGGCCACTACGAGGCCGTCGAGGCGTACTTCCAGGTGGAGTTCCCGGAGGGCTCCCTGCGCGGCCGGCTGGACCCCGAGCAGGGTGGCCTGGAGCGCATCCCGCCGGCCGTCGACCTCCCCGCGGTCCGCGGTGACCTCGACTACGTCGTCGTCCTGGGGCTGGACCGGGCGGCGCCGGAGGTCCGAGGATCGGAGCGGACCCGGGCCGTCCTCGCCGAGCTCGCCGCCCACTACCGACCCGTCGCGACCTCCGTCCCGACCGGGTCGGTGACGGTGTGGCGGGCCGTCGGGAGTGCGGCGGGCGACGGGCGCCCGTCGGGTGTGGAGGGCACCGGCTGAGCTGGTTTTCCTCCGCATCGGTCCGGGGTAGGGCGGTGCGGTCGCTGCCGGGGGAGCTGGCAGCGGAGCCCTGCGGGGCAGGGACGAGGCGGAGGACGCGTGCGCGGACCACAGGCGGAGACCGGACCACACACCGTCGTCGTCGGAGCGGGGCCGGCCGGCCTCACCGCCGCGCACGAGCTCACCAGCCGCGGCCTGCCGGTGACCGTGCTCGAGGCGGACACCGTCGTCGGGGGCATCAGCCGCACGGTGGAGCGGGACGGCTGGCGCTTCGACATCGGCGGCCACCGTTTCTTCACGAAGGTGCCGGCCGTCGAGCGGTGGTGGCACGAGATGCTCGAGGACGACGAGTTCCTCTCCCGGCCCCGGCTGTCGCGCATCCACTATGCCGGCCGGCTGTTCGACTACCCGCTGCGGCCGCTCAACGCCCTGCGCGGCCTCGGCCCGGTGGAGGCCGTGCGCTGCCTGGCGTCCTACGTGGCGGCGCGGCTGCGGCCCCCGCGCGACCAGAGCCACTTCGAGGGCTGGGTGACCGCGCGCTTCGGGCGGCGGCTGTACGGCATCTTCTTCAAGACCTACACCGAGAAGGTGTGGGGCATCCCGGCCACCGAGATCCAGGCGGACTGGGCCGCGCAGCGGATCAAGGACCTCGACCTGTGGCGGGCGGTGGTGCACGCGCTGCGCCCCCACTCGGGGCCGCAGATCACCACGCTCATCGACCGCTTCCAGTACCCGCGGACCGGCCCGGGGCTGATGTGGGAGCGGACGCTGGAGAAGGTGCAGGAGGCCGGGGGCCTGGTGCACTTCGGCGCCCGCTGCACCACGGTGCACCGCGACGAGACGGGCGCGGTGGCGGTCACGACCCGCTCGGACGGGCCCGGCCCGCACCCCGCCGAGGCCGACCGGCGCATCCCGGCCGACCACGTGATCTCCTCCATGCCGCTGCCCGAGCTGGTCCTCGCGATGGACCCGCCGGCGCCGCCGCACGTCCGCGAGGCCGCCGAGGGGCTGTCCCACCGGGACTTCCTCACCGTCGCCCTGGTCGTGCCCCAGGAGGCCGGCTTCCCCGACAACTGGATCTACATCCACTCGCCCGAGGTCCGGGTCGGCCGGATCCAGAACTTCGGCAGCTGGTCGCCGTTCCTCGTCAAGGACGGGCGGACCTGCCTGGGGCTGGAGTACTTCGTCGACGAGGGCGACGACCTCTGGGAGAGCGACGACGACGCGCTGGTCGAGCTGGCGACCCGTGAGCTGGTCGCGCTCGGCCTGGTGGACGGTGACCGGGTGGAGCGCGGCTTCGTCGTGCGGATGCCCAAGGCCTACCCGGTCTATGACGCGGGCTACGACGAGCGGGTCGACGTCATCCGCGCCTGGCTGGCCGAGGCGGTGCCGAACGTGCACCCGGTCGGCCGCAACGGCATGCACAAGTACAACAACCAGGACCACTCGATGGTGACGGCGATGCTCACCGTCGAGAACATCGCCGACGGGACCGCGCACGACGTGTGGGCGGTCAACGTCGAGGAGGACTACCACGAGGGTGGCGCGGCGTCGGAGTCGTCCGCCGGGGAGCGGAGCGTGCGGGCAGGGACCGGCCGGGAGGCCCCGGTCCTGCCCCGCCGCCGCCCGCGTGCCGCCTAGCCCGGGGGCCGCAGGGCCGTCGGCCGCCGCGCCGGAGGCCGGGCCGCGCGACCGGCACGAGCCGCGACCGGGGGCGCGGCCGGCCGCGGGGCCCCGGCCGGGGGAGCGGTCGCGCACGCCGGTGCTCCCGGCGGTGCTGGCCGTCCTCGTGGGGGCCGCCGTCGCGGCTGGCGTCGTGACGCGGTTCGTCGCCCCGCCGGACCTGTGGCTGGACGAGGCGCAGAGCGTCGCGATCGCGCGGCTGCCGCTGCCGGAGCTGTTCGCCGCGCTGCGCGTGGACGGCTCGCCCCCGCTGTACTACCTGCTGCTGCACGGCTGGATCGGGCTCTTCGGCCAGGGCGCGGCCGCGGTCCGGGGCCTCTCGGCGCTCATCAGCGTGCTCACCCTGCTGGTGGCCTGGCCCGTGGCGCGGCGGATGGCAGGCCGCCGCGTGGCCGTCGCACTGGTCGTCCTGCTGGCCACCTCGCCGTTCGCCATCCGGTACGCGACGGAGACCCGGATGTACGCGCTGCTGGTGCTCCTCGTCCTGCTGGGCGGGCTCGCGGTGCACACCGTCGTCCGCCGGCCGGGCCCCTGGCCGGTGCTCGCGCTGGGCGGGGTGACCGGCGCCCTGCTGCTCACCCACGTCTGGGCCTCCCACCTGGTCGCCGTGACCGGGCTGCTCGCCCTCGCGGGGCTGCGCACGCGACGGCGCACCGCGCTCCGGGTGCTGGCCGGCCTGGCCCTGGGTGGCCTGCTGTACCTCCCGTGGCTGCCCTCGCTGCTGTTCCAGATGGCCCACACCGGCACGCCGTGGGCCCAGCCGCCGGGCCTGGCCGCCCTGCCCATCGCGCTGGAGGCCTGGCGCGGCGGCTTCGCGGTCCCTGCCCACCTCCTCGGGACGGCGCTGGTGCTGCTCGTCGCGCTCGGGGCCCTCGCCGTGCGGGCGGCGCGCAGCCCCGGGGACGCCACGGTGCTGCTGTCGCTGCGCCTGCGACCCGCACGGGCCGCCCTGCTGGCCCTCTCGATCGGCACCCTCGTCCTCGCCGGGCTGGTCAGCCTGGTCTCCGGCACCGCGGTGCACGGCCGGTACACCAGCGTGGCCGTGGTGCCGTTCCTGGCGCTGGCGGCACTCGGGCTGGCCGCCCTGCCCACCGTCCGCTCCCGGCTGGTCGGGCTCGCCCTGGTGGCCGCCCTCGGCCTGGGCACGGCGCTGCCGCAGCTCACCGACCCCCGGACGCAGGCCGGGCAGGTGGCCCGCGCCCTGGCCGACGCCCGGCCCGGGGACGTGGTCGTCTTCTGCCCGGACCAGCTCGGCCCGTCGGTCGACCGGCTCGTGCCACCGGAACGGGGGCTGGACCTGGTCGTCCACCCGGATCTGGCCCCGGCCGACCGGGTCGACTGGACCGACTACGTCGACCGGGTCACCGGGACCCCGTCGGCGACCGTCGCGGCGGACGTCCTCGACCGCGCCGGGGGAGCATCGATCTGGGTGGTGACCGGCCGCGGCTTCTCCGTGCCGTCCCCCGAGCGGTGCGGTGACCTGGTCGACGCGCTGGCCGCGGTCCGGGGGGAGCCGGAGGTGCTCGTGCGGTCCAACGGGTCGGTCCCGGAGAACATGCGCCTGGAGCACCTGCCGGCCGCGCGCGGCGGCTGACGGCAGAGCGGTCAGACGGCAGAGCGGTCGGACGGCGGGGTGGTCGGGCGGTGGGCCCCCGCCCATGGCTAGGGTGCGGCGACGACGTCGTCCCAGCTCGGTGGAGGACCGCCATGGCAGCGCCGGAGTTCGTGACCCTGCAGGTTGCCGACGGGGTGGGGACCATCCGCCTCGACCGGCCGAAGATGAACGCGATCGACGAGCAGTTGCACATGGAGGTGCGCGCCGCGGCCCTGGAGGCGGGGCAGCGCGAGGACGTCCGCGCGGTGGTCCTCTACGGCGGGGAGCGGGTCTTCGCCGCCGGTGCCGACATCAAGGCGATGTCGCAGCTGGACGGGGCCGGCATGGTCGCCTGGGGCCGGGAGCTCACCCACTCCTTCACCGCGGTGCAGCACATCCCGAAGCCGGTCATCGCCGCCATCACCGGGTACGCCCTCGGCGGCGGGTACGAGCTGGCGCTGTGCGCGGACTTCCGGGTGATGGGCGCCGGCGCCAAGGTCGGGCAGCCCGAGGTCCTGCTGGGCGTCATCCCCGGCGCGGGCGGGACGCAGCGGCTGGCCCGCCTGGTCGGGCCGGCCAAGGCCAAGGACCTGGTCTTCACCGGCCGGCACGTCGGCGCGGAGGAGGCCCTGGAGATGGGGCTGGCCGATGCCGTCGTCCCCGACGCCGAGGTCTACGACACGGCGGTCGCGATGGCGCGCAAGTTCGCCGCCGGCCCGCCGCTCGCGCTCGCGGCGGCCAAGCGGGCCATCGAGGAGGGGCTCGACGTGCCGCTGGAGCGGGGGCTCGCGCTGGAGACCGAGCTGTTCGCCGGGCTGTTCGACACCGAGGACCAGAAGGCCGGGATGCGCTCGTTCCTCGAGAACGGGCCGGGCAAGGCCACGTTCACCGGGCGCTGACCGCACCAGCCGTTCCCCGGGACGTCACCTGCCGTCGGCGTGCGCGACCCGTTCCGGACGCCTCCGTTCTGCGACCATCCCGGCAACCCGCCCGCCGGCACCCGACCGGGTGCGGCGGACCCATCCCCTGGAGGAGACACGTGCAGCGCAGGACCCTGAGCAGACGCCCCACCGTGCGGACGGCGGCGGCGCTGGCCACCGCGGCGCTGGCCCTGACCGCCTGCGGCGGCGGGGACGACGGATCCGGTGGCGGGGGCTCGGGCGGTGAGGCGGCCAGCGCGACCTCGCTGGCCGACTTCGGGGACCTCGACGCCCTGGTCGCGGCCGCGCAGGCCGAGGGGCAGCTCAACGTCATCGCGCTGCCGCCGGACTGGGCCAACTACGGCGAGGTGATCTCCACCTTCGAGGAGGAGTACGGCATCACCGTCAACAGCGCCCTCCCCGACGGCTCCAGCCAGGACGAGCTCAACGCGGTGACCAGCCAGCGCGGGCAGGACCGCGCCCCCGACGTCCTGGACCTGGGGACCACCTTCGCCCGCCAGGCCCAGGCGCAGGACCTGCTCGCGCCCTACCGGGTGCAGACCTGGGACGAGATCCCCGAGGACCAGAAGGACCCCGAGGGCCACTGGTACAACGACTACGGCGGCTACGTCTCCATCGGCTGCAACGCCTCGGTCGTCGACCAGTGCCCGGCCACCTTCGCCGAGCTGCTCGACCCGCGGTACGCCGGCCAGGTCGCGCTCAACGGCAACCCGACCCAGGCGGCGGCGGCCTTCGCCGGGGTCTGGGCGGCGTCGCTGGCCAACGGCGGCAGCCTCGACGACATCGGCCCCGGCATCGACTTCTTCCGCCAGGTGAAGGACGTCGGCAACTTCAACCCGGTGGAGATCACCCCGGCGACGATCCTCAGCGGCGAGACGCCCATCTCCATCGACTGGGACTACAACAACGCCGCGCTGACCGACGACCTCGCCGACCAGGGCGCCGAGTGGCAGGTCGCCGTCCCGACCGACGGGCTGTTCGGCGGCTACTACAGCCAGGCGATCAGCAAGTTCGCGCCGCACCCGGCCGCCGCGCGGCTCTGGCAGGAGTTCCTCTACAGCGACCAGGGGCAGAACCTCTGGCTCAACGGCGGCGCGCGGCCGGTGCGGCTGCCGGCGATGCAGGAGGCGGGCACGGCCGACGCCGACGCGCTGGCGGCCCTGCCGCCGGTCGAGGGCACCGCGGACTTCCCGACCCAGGAGCAGGAGACCGCCGCCCAGCAGGCGGTCGGCCAGCGGTGGAACGCGGAGATCTCCGGCTGAGCACCACGGCGAGCACCCCGGTCCGGGACGGCGGCCCCGCGGTCGCCGCCCCGGACCCTGCGCGTGCGCGCGGTCGCGGCCGGGGCCGGCTGCTGACCTGGCTCGGCGCGGTGCCGTTCTTCCTCTACGTCGCGGTCTTCCTCGTGCTGCCGGTCGCGGTCCTGGCGGTCGAGGCGTTCCGGGTGACCGACCCGGTCACGTTCGAGGAGAGCTGGTCGGCGGCCAACCTCGGCACGATCACCGAAGGCGCCTACCGCCGGGCCTACGTCGGCAGCCTGCAGCTGTCGGCGGTCACCGCCGTCCTGGGTGCCGCCCTCGGGCTGGCCCTGGCCGTCGCCGTGCTGCGCGCCCGTCGCGGCCGGTTGCTGCGCCGGCTGGTGCTCACCGCGTCCGGCGTGCTGGCCAACTTCGGTGGCATCCCGCTGGCCTTCGCCTTCATCGCCACGATCGGCAACGCCGGCGTGGTCACCGCGCTGCTCACCGACACCCTCGGGTGGTCGGGCTTCTCGCTGTACTCGATGGCCGGCCTGGCGCTGGTCTACCTGTACTTCCTCGTCCCGCTCATGGTCCTCACCATCACGCCGGCGCTGGAGGCGCTGCGCCCGCAGTGGCGCGAGGCGGCGGACAACCTCGGCGCGAGCGGCTGGCAGTACTGGCGGTACGTCGGCGGCCCGGTACTCGCCCCGCCGGTCATCGGGGCCACCATGCTGCTGTTCGCCTCGGCGTTCGCCGCCTACGCCACCGCCCGCGCGCTCGTGGGCAGCAGCATCCCGCTGGTGACCCTGCAGATCGCCGACGCGCTGTCCAGCGACGTGGTCGTCGGGTCGGAGAACCTCGGCAAGGCGCTGGCCCTGGGCATGGTGGCGCTCATCGGCGTGGTCATGGCCTTCTACGCCTGGGTCCAGCGGCGCACCCAGCGGTGGCTGTCGTGACCGCGCTGTCGACCTCGGGCATCGCCGGTGCCGGGAGCGTCGCCCCCGAGACCCCGGTCCGGCCGGGCCGCCGCGGCGCCGGGGCCTGGCGCTGGGCCGTGCTGGTGCTGGCCGGTCTGTACTTCCTCGTGCCGATCGCGGCGTCGGTGTGGTTCACCATCCGGGACCGCGGCACCGGCGGCCTGACCGCCGAGAACTACACGACCATCCCGGCCGCCGAGGGGTTCGCCGAGACCTTCGGGCGGTCGCTGACCATCGCCGTCCTCACGGTCCTGCTGTCGCTGCTGCTCATGGTGCCGACCGTCGTCCTGGTCGAGCTGCGCCTGCCCCGGCTGCGGACGACGGTGGAGCTGCTCACCCTGCTGCCGCTGGTGCTGCCGCCGATCGCCCTGGTCGTCGGCGTCCGCAGCGTGCTGGCCTGGGCCCCCGACCACTTCTTCGGCACCCCGCTGGCCGAGGCGTTCTTCGCCCTCCAGCGCCCGGAGCTGCCGTGGATCCTGGTCCTGGTCTACGTCGTCCTGGCGCTGCCGTTCGTCTACCGCGCCCTGGACGCCGGCCTGCGGGGCACCGACCTGCGCACCCTCACCGAGGCCGCGCGCAACCTGGGGGCCTCCTGGCCGCGGGTGCTGGTCTCGGTGGTGCTGCCGCTGCTGCGGACGTCGGTGCTCAACGCGTCGTTCCTGACCCTGGCCCTGGTGCTGGGGGAGTTCACCATCGCCCAGATCCTCGGGTTCCGGACCTTCCCGACCTGGATCCTGGAGATCTCCGGGTCGCGGCCGCAGCTGTCGGTGGCCGTCTCGGTGCTGTCCCTCGTCCTCACCTGGCTGCTGTTGCTGCTGATCTCCGCGCTGGACCGCCGGCGGGCGGGGAAGGAGTCCGCATGACCACCACCCCGCTGCCCGCCGCCCGGGTCGCCGCGGCGCCGGCCGACCTCCGGGAGCGCCCGGGGGTCGCCGTCCGGCTGGCCGGCGTCAGCCGCCGCTACGGCTCCGTGCTGGCCCTCGACGGGCTCGACCTCGACATCGCCGGTGGCGAGCTGCTGGCCCTGCTCGGTCCCTCCGGCTGCGGCAAGACGACGGCGCTGCGGGCCATCGCCGGCTTCGAGCGGCCCGACGCCGGTCGGGTGCTGCTCGACGGGCGGGACGTCACCGACGTGCCGGCCAGCAAGCGGGACATGGGGATGGTGTTCCAGGCCTACAGCCTGTTCCCGAACCTCACCGTCGCCGACAACGTGGCCTTCGGGCTGCGGGTCCGCCGCCAGGGGAAGGCCGAGCAGCGCCGCCGCGCCGCGGAGCTGCTGGAGGTGGTGGGTCTCGCCGACCGCGGCCGCCACTACCCGCACCAGCTCTCCGGCGGCCAGCAGCAGCGCGTCGCGCTGGCCCGCGCGCTCGCCGTCGCCCCCCAGGTGCTGCTCCTCGACGAGCCGCTGTCGGCGCTGGACGCCCAGGTCCGCGTGCAGCTGCGGGAGGAGATCCGCCGGATCCAGCTGGAGCTGGGCATCACCACCGTCTTCGTCACCCACGACCAGGCCGAGGCGCTCTCGGTGGCCGACCGGGTCGGCGTGCTGCGCCAGGGCCGGCTGGAGCAGGTGGCCTCGCCCGACGACCTCTACGAGCGCCCGGCGACGGCGTTCGTCGCGGAGTTCGTCGGCACGATGAACCGGCTGCCCGCCGAGCGGGCCGGCTCCGAGGTGGCGCTGCTCGGCGTCCGCCGCCCGGTCGCCGGGCCGGTGCCGCCGGCCGGTCCGGTCGTCGCCCTCGTCCGGCCCGAGTCGCTGACGGTCGCCGCCGACCCGGACGGTGCCGGGCGGGTGGTCACGCGCACCTTCTCGGGCGCGGTGACCCGCCTGGCGGTCGCGCTGCCCGGCGAGGTCGAGGTGGCCGTGGACGTCGCCAGCGCCGACAGCGCCGCCCTGGTGCCCGGCGCCGCGGTGACCGTGACCCCCGCGGAGCGCCCGGTCCTCGTCGCGCCGGCGGAGCCCCGCGCGTAGTCCGCGGAGGGAGTGACCGGGCTCACCCGGACCCGGGCGGGCGGCCCCGTTACTCGGCGGTAACCTCCAGTATCGAGCAGGCGGGCGTCGACCCGCGACACCGACCCCAGCGCGGAGGTGGGTCTGGCGATGGACATCGTCGTTCTGGTCAAGCAGGTCCCCGATTCCGGGAGCGAGCGCACCCTGGACGCGGCGGACAACACCGTCGCCCGGGGGAGCGCGGACAACGTCGTCAACGAGATCGACGAGTACGCGATCGAGGAGGCGCTCCAGCTCAAGGAGGCCCACGGTGGCGAGGTCACGGTCCTGACCGTCGGGCCGGACTCGGCCGCCGACGCGATCCGCAAGGCGCTGTCGATGGGCGCGGACAAGGCGGTGCACGTCACCGACGAGGCCATCCACGGCTCCTGCGCGGTGCAGACCTCCGCGGTGCTGGCGGCGGCGCTGTCCCAGCTGTCCTACGACATCGTGCTGTGCGGGGCGGAGTCCACCGACGGCCAGATGTCGGTGATGCCGGCGCTGCTGGCCGAGCGGCTGGGCATCCCGCAGCTGTCGGGTGCCCGCAAGCTCACCGTCGAGGGCGGGGTGGCGAAGGTGGAGCGGCAGACCGACGGCGGCTACTGGGCGCTGGAGGCGCCGCTGCCGGCGATCGTGTCCACCTGGGACACCATCAACGAGCCGCGCTACCCCTCCTTCAGGGGGATCATGGCCGCGAAGAAGAAGCCGGTGGAGAAGAAGTCGCTGGCCGACCTGGGCCTGGACCCCTCGGCCGTCGGCCTGGCCACCGCCACCAGCCAGGTCCTCGACTTCGCCGGCCGGCCGCCCAAGGGCGCCGGGGTCAAGGTCGCCGACGAGGGCGACGGCGCGCAGAAGCTGGTCGACTTCCTCGCCGCCCAGAAGATCGTCTGACCCGGACCGAATCGAAGGAGAGAGGCAACCCCCATGGCTGAGGTCCTGGTCCTCGTCGAGCTCAACCCGACCGGCGACGGCGTCCGCAAGACCACGCTCGAGGCGCTGACCGCCGCCCGCGCCCTCGGCGAGCCCGCCGCCGTCGTCGTCGGCGCGCCCGGCTCGGCGGCCGCCGCCCGCGAGCAGCTGGCCGAGTACGGCGCGGCGAAGGTCTACGTCGCCGAGTCCCCGGAGGTCGACGAGTTCCTCGTCGCCCCCAAGGCCGAGGTGCTCGCCCAGCTGGTATCCTCCGCGTCGCCGGCCGCGGTGGTCATCCCCTCCTCCCAGGAGGGCAAGGAGGTCGCCGCGCGGCTGGCGGTCAAGACCGGCTCGGGCTTCCTCACCGACGTCACCGAGATCGCCCCCGACGGCACCGCGACCCAGGTGGCGTTCGCCGGCGCGACGATCGTGCACTCGAAGGTCACCACCGGGACGCCGATCTACACCGTGCGCGGCAACTCGGTCACCCCCGAGCCGGCCCCGGCCGCCGCGACCGAGGAGCAGGTGGCCGTCACCGTCTCCGAGGCCGCCAAGGCCACCCGCGTGGTCGACCGCGTGGTCGAGCAGAAGTCCTCGCGCCCGGAGCTGACCGAGGCCTCGATCGTCGTCTCCGGCGGCCGCGGCGTGGCCAGCGCCGAGAACTTCTCGATCATCGAGGCCCTGGCCGACTCCCTCGGCGCGGCGGTGGGCGCCTCACGCGCGGCGGTGGACTCCGGCTTCTACCCGCACACCTTCCAGGTGGGGCAGACCGGCAAGACCGTCTCCCCGCAGCTGTACATCGCCGTCGGCATCTCCGGCGCGATCCAGCACCGGGCGGGCATGCAGACGTCGAAGACGATCGTCGCGGTCAACAAGGACCCCGAGGCCCCGATCTTCGAGCTGGCCGACTTCGGCGTCGTGGGCGACCTCAACACCGTCGTCCCGCAGGCCACCGAGCTGATCACCGCCCGCAGGTGAGAGGACCTCGCTGCCCCACGCCTCGCTGACGCTCGGCGCGGGCCCCTGCGGCGAGGCCACACCGAGCGCCGGTCCCGTCCGACGGGGCCGGCGCTCGATGCGTGTCGGGGAAGCCGTGGCCGCGCGTGACGGTTGGCGGGGAGGTGGACGTGCAGGCGCCGGGGGACGGGCTCTTCGACCGGCGGCACCGCCTGCCGACCTCCGGGCTGCTCCTGCTGGTCACCCTCGTCGCCTTCGAGGCCATGGCCGTGGGGACGGCGATGCCGACGGTGGTCGCCGAGCTCGACGGGCTGGCCTGGTACGGCTGGCCCTTCAGCGCCTACCTGGTGGCCTCGGTCGTCGGGATGGTCGTGGGCGGCGACCTCGGCGACCGGCGCGGCCCCCGGACGGCGCTGGTGGCCGGTGTCGCCGTCTTCGGCACCGGCCTGCTGGCCGCCGGGCTGGCCGGGGACATGGCCCTGCTCGTGGCCGCGCGGGCCGTCCAGGGGCTGGGCGGCGGGCTGATCGCCGTCTCGCTCTACGTCGTCGCGGGGCAGGCCTACGACGCCGCGCTGCGGCCCCGCCTGTTCGGCGCGATCTCCGCGGCCTGGGTGCTGCCCGCGCTGGTGGGGCCGCTGGTCGCCGGGCTGGTCACCACCCACGTCAGCTGGCGGGCGGTGTTCCTCGGGCTGCTCCCGCTGGCCGCGGTCAGCCTGCTGCTGGTGCTCCCGGCGCTGCGCGACCTCGCCGCGCCGGCGGACCCCGGCGCTGCCGGCGGGCGCGCCCGGACGGCGTGGGCCGGCCTGGCGGGGGTGGGTGTCGGCGCGCTGCAGGTGGCCGGCCAGCGGCTGGACCTCGCTGCGGGAGTGCTGGCCGGCGCGGGCCTGGTCGCGCTCGTCCTGGGGCTGCGGCGGCTGCTGCCGGCCGGCGTCGTCCGCGCCCGGGCGGGGCTGCCGGCCGTCGTCGGCGCCCGCGGGCTGCTGGCCGGGGCGTTCTTCGGCATGGACGTGCTCCTGCCGCTGGCGCTGACCCAGCTGCACGGCGCCAGCCCCACCGCCGCCGGCCTCCCGCTGACCGCCGGCGCGGTGGGCTGGGCGACCGCGTCCCAGCTGCAGGGCCGCCGTCCCGCGGTGTCCCGGGCCCGGCTGCTGCGGGCCGGCTTCGTGCTCCTGGCCCTGGGCGTCGGCGGCAGCGCGCTGGTCGCCGTCCCCGGGGTCGGCGGGTGGCCGGCGTACCTGACCTGGGCGGTGGCCGGGTTCGGCATGGGCCTGGGGATGCCCACCGTCGGCGTGCTGCTGCTCGCCTCGTCGCCGGAGCACCGTCGCGGCGCGGACTCGGCGGCCTTCCAGATCGCCGACGTCAGCGGTTCGGCGCTCTGCGTCGGGCTGGTGGGGGTCCTGGTCGCCGCAGCCACCGCTGCGCTGCTGCCGCTGCCGGGCGCCGTGGCCCTCGCCGCGGCGCTGCTCGCCGGGCTGGCCGTGCTCGGCGCCGTCGTGGCCCCACGGGCGGCCGCCCCGGCCGAGGGGGGCACTCCCGCGTCCGCGACTACATTGGCTGCGTCATGACCTACCTCGACCACGCGGCGACCACGCCGGTGCTGCCCGAGGTGCTGGCTGCGATGACCGAGCAGCTCGGCCGCGTGGGCAACGCCTCCTCGCTGCACGCCAGCGGCCGCGCCGCGCGCCGCGCCGCCGAGCAGTCCCGCGAGCGGCTCGCCGACGCCCTGGGCGCCCGGCCGTCGGAGGTGCTCTTCACCGGCGGCGGCACCGAGAGCGACAACCTGGCCGTCAAGGGCCTGTTCTGGGCGCGCCGCGACGCCGACTCGCGCCGTCGCCGGATCGTGGTGAGCCCCGCGGAGCACCACGCCGTCCTCGACAGCGTCGAGTGGCTGGCCAAGCACGACGCCGCCGACATCACCTGGCTGCCGGTCGAGCCCACCGGCCGGGTGACCCCGGAGGCGCTGGCTGCGGCGCTCGGCGACGGGGAGGACGTCGCGCTGGCCAGCGTCATGTGGGCCAACAACGAGATCGGCACCGTGAGCGACCTGGCCGCGCTGGCCGACGTCGCCCACACGGTGGGCGTGCCGCTGCACACCGACGCCGTGCAGGCCGTCGGGCAGGTGCCGGTCGACTTCACCGCCAGCGGGGTCGACGCCCTGACCATGACCGGGCACAAGCTGGGCGGGCCGATGGGCGCCGGCGTGCTGCTGCTGCGCCGCGACGCCGAGTGCACGCCGCTGCTGCACGGCGGGGGCCAGGAGCGGGACGTGCGCTCCGGGACCCTCGACGTCGCTGCCATCGTCGGGCTGCAGGTGGCCACGACCACCGCCGTCGGCACCCGTGTGGAGCGGACCGCGCGGATGGCCGCGCTGCGCGACCGGCTGGTGGCCGGGGTGATGGCGCAGGTGCCCGACGTGCAGCTCAACGGCGCTCCGCTGGACGACGTCGTCGCCGGGGGGCCGGGGCGGCTGCCGGGCAACGCCCACCTGTCGTTCCGCGGCGCGGAGGGCGACGCGCTGCTCATGCTGCTCGACGCCCGCGGGGTGGAGTGCTCGACCGGGTCGGCGTGCAGTGCCGGCGTCGCCCGGCCCAGCCACGTGCTGCTCGCCGTGGGCGCCGACCCCGACCGGGCGCGCAGCTCGCTGCGGTTCTCCTTCGGCACGACCTCCACCGACGCCGACGTCGACGCCGTGCTCGGGGTGATCGAGCCGGTGGTGGAGCGGGCGCGCCGGGCGGGGATGGGTCGCCGGTGAGGGTCCTCGCCGCGATGAGCGGGGGCGTGGACTCGGCGGTCGCCGCGGCCCTGGCCGTGGACGCCGGGCACGACGTCACCGGCGTGCACCTGGCGCTGTCGACGGACCGGCAGACCCTGCGCAGCGGCGCCCGCGGCTGCTGCAGCGTGGAGGACGCGCACGATGCCCGCCGGGTCGCCGACGAGCTGGGCATCCCGTTCTACGTCTGGGACCTCGCCGAGCGGTTCACCGAGGACGTCGTCGAGGACTTCGTCGCCGAGTACGCGGCCGGCCGGACCCCCAACCCCTGCCTGCGCTGCAACGAGAGGATCAAGTTCGCCGCGGTGCTCGACCGCGCGCGGGCGCTGGGCTTCGACGCCGTCGTCACCGGCCACCACGCACGGCTGGCCGACGGACAGCTGCGGCGGTCGGTGGACGCCGGCAAGGACCAGTCCTACGTGCTCGCCGTCCTCACGGCCGACCAACTGGCCGGCGCGGTGTTCCCGCTGGGGTCGATGACCAAGCAGCGGGTGCGGGAGATCGCCGCCGAGCGGGGCTTCGCCGTCGCGACCAAGGCCGACTCGCACGACATCTGCTTCATCCCTGACGGCGACACCCGCGGCTTCCTCGCCCGCCGGCTGGGGGAGCGGCCCGGCCCGGTCGTGGACGCGGCCACCGGCGCCACGGTGGGGGAGCACGCCGGCACCCACGGCTTCACCGTCGGGCAGCGACGGGGGCTGGGCGTGGCCGTCGGGGACTCCCGGCCGCGGTACGTGCTCGGCATCGAGCCGGTGACCCGCGCGGTGACGATCGGCACCGCCGACCTCACGGGCGTGACCGAGGTGCGCACGGCGGCGCCGTCCTGGACCGGCCCGGCGCCGGAGCTGCCCCTCCGGGCCGAGGTGCAGCTGCGGGCCCACGGGACGCCGGTGCCCTGCGAGGTGACCGCGGCCGAGGACGGCGGCCTCCGGCTGCGGCTGGACGCCGAGCAGCGGGGCGTCGCGCCGGGACAGTCCGCCGTGCTGTACGCGCCCGACGCCGAGCGGGGCGACCTCGTGCTCGGCCAGGGCGCCGTCGTCGCCACCGGGCGGCCCGTCCTCGCCTGAGGCCGGGGCTCCTGGGCCGGGGCTGCGCGACTAGCGTCGCCGTCGTGGCCTCGCCGATCGACCCCGTCACGCCCAGCGACCCGACCGCCGACGACGCCGCCGCGACCCCGACCACGTGGGGCCCGGCCTCGGGCGTCGGCTCACTCCCCTTCACCGACCCCGCCGAGGCGGTGCGGATCGTCACCGGTGAGCTGCCGGAGTTCCCGCACCTGCCGGAGCTGCCCGGCCGCGGCGCCGGTGCCGACATGGTGGGGCGCACCGCCGCGCTGCTGGTCGACCTCGCCGTCGAGCTGACGCCGGCCGGCTGGCGGCTGGTCCCGCGGCCGGGCGTCGACCTGCGCCGGGCGCAGGAGTTCCTGGCGCGCGACCTCGACGCCCTCCACGACGTCGCCGAGGGCCACGACGGGCCGTTCAAGCTGCAGGCGGCCGGGCCGTGGACGCTCGCCGCCGCGCTGGAGCGCACCCGGGGCGACCGGGCCGTCGTCGACCCGGGTGCGCGCCGGGACCTCGGCCAGTCACTGGCCGAGGGGCTGGCCGCCCACGTGGCCGCCGTCGCCGCCCGGGTGCCGGGGGCCCGCATCGTGGTGCAGCTCGACGAGCCCACGGTGCCCGCCGTGCTGCAGGGGGCGCTGCCCACCGTGAGCGGCTTCGGCAAGCTGCCCGCCGTCCCGGCCCCGGTGGTCGAGCAGGAGCTGGCCGCCGTGGTCGCGGCGTTGCCGGTGCCCGTCGTGCTGCACTGCTGCGCGAACCGTGCCCCGCTGGAGCTGCTCCGGGCCGCCGGTGCCGCGGCGCTGTCCTTCGACCTCGGGCTGGTGCAGGACCTCGACGCCGTCGGCACCGCCGTCGACGCGGGCACCCACCTGCTGCCCGGCGTCGTCCCGGGCACCGACGCGACCCTGCCGGCGCCGAAGGCGACCGCCTCCCGGGTGCAGGCCTGGTGGAACGAGCTCGGCTTCCCCGCCGAGCAGCTGCACACGGCCGTCACCCTCACGCCCTCCTGCGGCCTGGCCGGCGCGACCCCCGGCTACGCGCGGACGGCGATGACCCACGTCCGCGAGGCGGCGCGGTACCTGCAGCCGGAGTGACGCACACGCCTGGGGGAACGACCGGTTCGCTGTCCCAGGCGCCGGATACCGTTCGGCCGTGACCACCGAAGCCGAACTGGACGAGTCGTCGGTCGACGCGCCCGAGGTGGCTGCCGCCACCGAGCGGGAGGACCTCACCGAGGTCCCCGACGAGGCACGCACCCGCCACCGGGACCTCTCCGAGGAGCTCGACCGGTACGCCTTCGCCTACTACGTGCAGGACGCGCCGCTGGTCAGCGACGCCCAGTACGACGAGCTCATGGGTGAGCTCAAGGGCATCGAGGCCCAGCACCCGGCCCTGGTCACCCCGGACTCGCCGAGCCAGAAGGTCAACGGCGGCTTCGCGGCCACCTTCGCCCCGGTCGCGCACCTGGAGCGGATGCAGAGCCTGGACAACGTCTTCAGCAGCGACGAGCTCTCCGGCTGGGCCGCCCGCGTCGAGCGGGAGGTGGGCAGCGCCGCCACCTACCTGTGCGAGCTCAAGGTGGACGGCGTCGCGGTGGCGCTGGTCTACGAGCGCGGCCGGCTGGTGCGGGCGGCCACCCGGGGCGACGGTGTCACGGGCGAGGACGTCACGGCCAACGTCCGGACGATGGACGACGTCCCGCAGCAGCTGACCGGCGACGACGTGCCCGCGCTGCTCGAGGTCCGCGGGGAGATCTACTTCCCGGTCGCCGCCTTCGCCGACGTGAACGCGGGGATGGTCGAGGCCGGCAAGGCGCCCTTCGCCAACCCGCGCAACGCCGCTGCCGGGTCGCTGCGGCAGAAGGACCCGCGCATCACCGCCTCCCGGCCGCTGCGGCTGGTCGTGCACGGGCTGGGCGCGCGAGACGGCTTCGCCCCGGAGTTCCAGTCGGCCGCCTACGAGCGGCTGCGGGCGCTCGGCCTGCCGGTCAGCAGCCGCTACGAGGTGGTCGACGACCTGGAGGGCGTGTGGGCCTTCATCGAGCGCTACCGCGAGCAGCGGCACTCGGTGGAGCACGAGATCGACGGCGTCGTCGTCAAGGTCGACCAGATCGCCCTGCAGCGCCGGCTCGGCTCGACCTCCCGCGCGCCCCGCTGGGCGATCGCCTTCAAGTACCCGCCGGAGGAGGCGACCACCAAGCTGCTCGACATCCGGGTCAACGTCGGCCGCACCGGCCGGGTGACCCCGTTCGCGTTCATGGAGCCGGTCAAGGTCGCCGGGTCCACCGTCCAGCTGGCCACGCTGCACAACGCCGGCGAGGTCAAGCGCAAGGGCGTGCTGATCGGGGACACCGTCGTCATCCGCAAGGCCGGCGACGTGATCCCCGAGGTGCTGGGGCCGGTGGCGGCCGCGCGCACCGGCGAGGAGCGCGAGTTCGTCATGCCGACGCACTGCCCGGAGTGCGGCACGGAGCTGCGGCCGGAGAAGGAGGGCGACGCCGACATCCGCTGCCCGAACGCCCGGTCCTGCCCGGCGCAGCTGCGGGAGCGGGTGTTCCACGTCGCCGGGCGCGGCGCCTTCGACATCGAGGTGCTCGGCTACGAGGCGGCGATCGCTCTGCTGGAGAGCTCCCTGCTGCAGGACGAGGGCGACATCTTCTCCCTCGACGAGGAGGCGCTGCGCCGCACGGCGTTCTTCACCAAGAAGGACGGCGCGCTGTCGGCGAACGGCCGCAAGCTGCTGGCCAACCTGCAGACCCGCAAGGACGTCCCGCTGTGGCGGGTCCTCGTCGCGCTCTCGATCCGGCACGTCGGCCCGACCGCGGCCCAGGCGCTCGCCCGCGACTTCCGCTCCCTGGACCGGATCGCCGAGGCATCCGAGGAGGAGCTCGCGGCCGCCGACGGGGTGGGCCCCACGATCGCGAGGTCGGTGCGGGACTGGTTCGCCGTCGACTGGCACCGCGAGGTCGTGGAGAAGTGGCGGGCGGCCGGGGTGCGGATGGCCGACGAGGGCGAGGACGCCGGACCGGGCCCGCTGACCGGGGTCACCGTCGTCGTCACCGGCTCGCTGCGTGACCACAGCCGCGACCAGGCGATCGCGGCGATCCAGGAGCGCGGCGGCAAGGTCACCGGCTCGGTCAGCAAGAAGACCGGCTTCGTCGTCGTGGGCGCCGACCCGGGCAGCAAGTACGACAAGGCCGTGCAGGTCAAGGCGCCGATCCTGGACGACGACGGTTTCCGGGTGCTGCTGGAGGAGGGGCCGGACGCCGCCCGCGCGGTGGCCACGATCGGCGACGGCAGCGAGCCCGCCGGACCCTGACCGCCGGCCGAGCGGCGGTGTCCTCACCGACGGCCCTCCTGCGGGGGGCAGGAGGGTCCTCCGTCAGGCCGGGGGCAGGTGCGCCACGCTGGCGGCGATGCC
Organism: Geodermatophilus sp. SYSU D01105; assembly: GCF_054050095.1. Lineage (NCBI taxonomy): Bacteria > Bacillati > Actinomycetota > Actinomycetes > Geodermatophilales > Geodermatophilaceae > Geodermatophilus > Geodermatophilus sp. SYSU D01105. The sequence goes on along the minus strand of NZ_JBJGYR010000026.1, from coordinate 39,614 downwards.
GGTGAGGTGGACCAGGCGCAGCAGCTCCGACCGCCGGTAGGCCGGTCCGCCGGACCGGCCCAGCACCACCGCCGTCCCCGGGCCGCCGAAGGGGGCGACCATCATCTCGATCGCCATCTCCCGCCACCGCTCCGGCAGCCAGTCGTCCTCGCTGGGCAGCAGCCGCGGCGCGGCCAGGGGCAGCCACGGCAGGACCATCCCGTCGAAGGTGGGTGCGGCATCGGAGGCGGCCAGCACCTCGCACGGCGCCCCCTCGGACCCACCGTGCAGCACCGCGGCCCAGCCGCTGTGGAACACGCGGGGCAGCTCGGCGGCGAGCAGCTTCACCGCGAGGGTGGGTGGGGGATCGGTGGCGGCGCGGGCGAGCGACTCGAGCAGCTCGAGCTCGCGGTGGGTGTCCAGCGGCCCGGCGAACGGCCGCAGCGACTCGACCTGCACGCCCTCCACGGAGTGTGCGGCGGTGATCAGGCTGTCAGGGAGCCGATCGGCCGGCAGGTCGACCACGACGTCGTCGACGGCCACGCCGCCGCCCCGCTCCAGCACGTCGACCGAGACGATGTCGATCCCGGCCGTGCCGAGCGCGGTGGCCACGGCACCGAGGATGCCGGGACGGTCGGGGACGACCAGCCGCAGGAGATAGGACACGGTTCCTCCGGGGCGCGGGGTACGGGCCGATCTCCGTCGATCGCGGGCGCCGTCAGCTTCCCGCACGGGGCGGCCGGCGGTCGAGAGGCCCCCCGGCCGGTCGCCGGGAGACCTCCGCGCCGGCCGGACCGGGAAGCGGCCCACGTACAGTGGCGGGGTTGGATCCCGGTCCCCAGCAGGGCCGCGGAGGCCCCGCCGAAGTGGAGTTCCGCCAGAGCATGAGCACCCCCTCCCCGAAGGAAACCGCCGCCGCGCGGGACGCCGCCGACCCGGCGCCGGACACCGCCGGCCTCGGGCGGGACGACGTCGCCCACCTGGCGCGGCTGTCCCGGCTGGCCCTGAGCGACGAGGAGCTCGACCACTTCGCCGGTCAGCTGAGCGCGGTGCTCGACGCCGTGGCGGCGGTCGGCAAGGCCGACGTCGAGGACGTGCCCCCGATGACGCACGCGGTGCCGCTGACCAACGTCACGCGTCCCGACGTCGTCACCCCGAGCCTGCCGCGCGACGTCGTCCTCTCCCAGGCCCCGGCCGCGGAGGACGACCGCTTCCGGGTGCCGCAGATCCTCGGGGAGGAGGAGTGAGCGAGCGTGCGAGCTCACCAGAGGGACACAGCACCGGCGGGCACGAAGCCGACGAGCGCCGGCGAGGAGGGCGAGTGACCGTGGAGCTGACCGACCTCGACGCCACCGAGCTCGGCCGCCGGCTGGCCGCCGGCGAGGTCAGCTCGGTGGAGCTGACCCGCGCCTACCTCGACCGGATCGCCGCCGAGGACGGCGCCGTCGGCGCCTACCTGCACGTCGACCCCGAGGCCGCGCTGGCCCGCGCCGGCGAGGTCGACGCCTCCCGCGCCGCGGGGGAGGAGCTCGGCCCGCTGGCCGGCCTGCCCGTCGCGCTCAAGGACGTCTTCGTCACCGAGGGCGTGCCCACCACCAGCGGCTCGAGGATCCTCGAGGGCTGGCGGCCGCCCTACGACGCCACCGTGGCCAAGCGGCTGAAGGACGCCGGCACGGTGCTGCTGGGCAAGACCAACATGGACGAGTTCGCGATGGGCTCGTCCACGGAGAACTCCGCCTACCGGCCGACCCGCAACCCGTGGGACCCCGACCGCATCCCGGGCGGGTCCTCGGGCGGGTCGTCGGCGGCGGTCGCCGGTGGCCTGGCCCCGTGGGCGCTCGGCACCGACACCGGCGGCTCCATCCGGCAGCCGGCCGCGGTCACCGGGCTGGTCGGGCACAAGCCCACCTACGGCTCGGTCTCCCGGTTCGGGCTCATCGCCTTCTCGTCCAGCCTCGACCAGGCCGGGCCGATGGCGCGCACCGTCCTCGACGCCGCCGTCCTGCACGAGGCGATCGGCGGGCACGACCCGCGTGACTCCACGAGCATCGACGCCCCCGTGCCGGTCCTGGTGAAGGCCGCCCAGGAGGGCGCGCGCGGCGAACTGGCCGGTCTGCGCGTGGGTGTCGTCCGCGAGCTCGGCGGCGACGGGCACACCGACGGCTACGAGCCCGGTGTCCTGGACCGGGTGCGGCAGACGGTGGCGCTGCTGGAGGGCATGGGCGCGGAGGTCCGTGAGGTCTCCTGCCCGTCCTTCGACCTCGCGCTGCCCGCGTACTACCTGATCGCGCCCAGCGAGGCGTCGTCCAACCTGGCCCGCTTCGAGGGCATGCGCTTCGGGCTGCGGGTCGGCGACGACGGGAGCCACTCCCTCGACGAGGTCATGTCCCTGACCCGCGAGCAGGGCTTCGGCGCGGAGGTGAAGCGCCGGATCATCCTCGGCACCTACGCGCTCTCGGCCGGCTACTACGACGCCTACTACGGCCAGGCGCAGAAGGTCCGGACGCTGATCACCCGGGACTTCACCGCCGCCTTCGCCGACGTCGACGTCCTGGTGAGCCCGACCAGCCCGACGGTGGCGTGGCCGATCGGCGCCCGGGTCGACGACCCGCTGGCGATGTACGCCGCCGACCTGTGCACCCTGCCGGCCAGCCTCGCCGGGCTGCCGGCGATCTCCGTCCCGTGCGGGCTCTCCGAGGGGCTGCCGGTCGGCTTCCAGGTGATGGCCCCCGCGCTGGCCGACGACCGGTGCTACCGGGTCGCCGCCGCCGTGGAGGCCGCGCTGGACTCCGCCCGCGGGCACCGGCTGCTCGACGAGCTCGCGCAGCGGACGACGCAGGCGACCCGCGCGTGAACGGGCCGCTCAAGGCCGCCTGGGCCCTCACCGCGTTCGTCGTCGTCGTGGGTCTGGTCGGCTGGATCGTGACCGGCGAGGTCTTCTTCGCCGTCTTCATCGTCCTGGGCCTGCTGACCGCCGCCGGAGCCTGGTTCTCCGGCCGTACCGGCCCGAAGGAGGGCAACCCCTCATGACCACCACCCGGACCGGCGAGGACCTCGTCGACTACGACGAGGTCCTCACCCGCTACGAGCCGGTCATCGGCCTGGAGACCCACGTCGAGCTGGGTACCGCGTCGAAGATGTTCTGCGGCTGCGCGACCACCTTCGGCGCCCCGCCCAACACCCACACCTGCCCGGTCTGCCTCGGCCTGCCCGGCTCGCTGCCGGTGGCCAACGCGGCCGCCATCGCGGCGACCATCCGCATCGGGCTGGCCCTGGGCTGCCGGATCGCGACCTGGTGCCGCTTCGCCCGGAAGAACTACTTCTACCCGGACATCCCGAAGGGCTTCCAGACCAGCCAGTACGACGAGCCGCTCTGCACCGCCGGGCACCTCGACGTCGAGGTGGACGGCGAGACCTACCGCGTGGAGATCGAGCGGGTGCACCTCGAGGAGGACACCGGCAAGAACCTGCACGTGGGTGGCGCCACCGGCCGCATCCACGGGGCCGACTACTCGCTGGTCGACTTCAACCGTGCGGGGATCCCGCTGGTCGAGATCGTCACGCGGCCCATCCCGGGCGCGGGCGCCAAGGCCCCCGAGGTGGCGCGCGCCTACGTCACCGAGCTGCGCGACATCATCCAGACCCTCGGCGCCTCCGACGTCCGCATGGAGCAGGGCAGCCTGCGCTGCGACGTGAACACCTCGCTCGCGCCGAGCGGCAGCCTCGAGTGGGGCACCCGCACCGAGACCAAGAACGTCAACTCGCTGCGCAGCGTCGAGCGCGCGGTGCGCTACGAGATGCGCCGCCAGGCCGCGGTCCTGGACGCCGGTGGGCGGGTGCTGCAGGAGACCCGGCACTTCCACGAGGACACCGGCACCACCTCGCCCGGGCGCAGCAAGGAGGAGGCCACCGACTACCGGTACTTCCCCGAGCCCGACCTCGTCCCGGTCGCGCCGGACGCCGAGTGGGTGGAGAAGCTCGCCGCCGAGTTGCCCGAGCTGCCCGCCGCGCGCCGCACCCGCCTCCAGGAGGAGTGGGGTCTGTCGGCCACCGAGATGGCCTGGATCGCCAACGCGGGTGCCGTCGACCTGGTCGACGCCACCGTCGCGGCCGGCGCCACCCCGGCCGACGCCCGGAAGTGGTGGCTGGGTGAGCTGGCCCGCCGGGCCAACGACGCCGGGGTCGAGCTCTCCGAGCTGGCGGTCACCCCGCGGCAGGTCGCCGAACTCACCGCGCTGGTCGCCGCGGGCACGGTCAACGACCAGCTGGCCCGCCAGGCGCTCGACGGCGTGCTGGCCGGGGAGGGCGACCCCGAGCAGGTCGTCGAGGCCCGCGGCCTGGCGGTCCTGGGGGAGTCCGACGAGCTCGTGGCCGCGGTCGAGGCCGCGATCGCCGGCGCGCCGGACGTCGTCGCCAAGGTGAAGGGCGGCAAGGTCCAGGCGCTCGGCGCGCTCGTGGGGGCGGTCATGAAGGCCACCCGCGGCAAGGCCGACGCGGCGACGGTGAAGCGCATGCTCGAGGAGCGCGTGCTCTGACACCACGGCCGGGTGCCGCCCCGCCGCGCGCAGCCCTGGTCCTCGTGCCCGAGCGGGCCCCTCGCGGGCCGCTCGGGCACGAGGGCTCACAACGGGGAGTCGGAGGAGCCGCCCGGCGGGAGGATGCGCAGCACCTTGTCGTCGTCCTCGGCCGGGGTGCCGATGCCGTCGCGGTTGGACGTGGTGATCCACAGGGCGCCCTCGGTGTCGAGGACGACGGTCCGCAGCCGGCCGTAGCGGTCGGTCAGGAACGCGGTGGGCTCCTCGACGGCGACCCCGGTCGCGTCGAGCTGGACCGTGTGCACCCGCCGACCGTCGAGGGCGCCGAGGAAGACGGTGCGGCCGGAGACCGCGCAGCCGCCCAGGCCGCCCTCCACCGCCGGGACGTCGACGACGGGGCCGAGGCTGTCCGGCCGGTCCTCCGGCGAGCCGTAGTCGCCGCCGTCGGTGAGCGCGTTGAGCTCGTCCGCGCCCTCCGCCGCGTCGTCGGTGGCGAAGACCGTCTCGTCCCCGCCGAGGCACAGCGCCGTGACGTCGCGGTGGCCCTGGCTGAACACCGGGCCGTCCCCGCCCACCGGCTGGCCGAAGACGTCGACGTGCAGCACCTTGCCGGCCAGCGACGCGGGGTCCTGGGCCAGGCCCGCGTTGCCGGTGTCGCCGGTGCCCACGTAGAGCGTGCCGTCGAGGCCGAAGAGCAGTCCGCCGCCGTTGTGCGTCTCGCCGCGCGGGATCCCGGTGATGACGGGGTTGGGCGTGCCGCCGATCGGGAAGCGGACCACGCGGTTGTCGGTCGCGGTGGACACGTAGGCGTAGAGCAGGCCGTCCTCGGCGAAGGTGGGGGACAGCGCCAGCCCGAGCAGCCCGCCGTCCCCGGCGGTGTCGATGCCGCCGACGGTCATCAGCTCCTCGGCGGGGGAGCGGTCCGGGAAGACCTGCAGCAGCCGGCCGGTCTCCCGCTCGCCGACGATCGCGCTGCCGTCGGGCAGCACGACCAGGCCGGTGGGCACGGTCAGGCCCGAGGCGACGACGTTGGGGTCGCCGCCCTCCTCACCGGAGTTCGGCTCGGCGGGGTCGCCGGGGGCGGGGGGCGGCGTCGACTCGGTGGGCGGCCCCACCTGCGGCGGCGGACCCTCGGGCAGCGGCCGGAACGGGCCGGACGGCTCGTAGCCGCCACTGCCGCACGCGGCCAGGACCAGCGTCAGCACGGCGGCGCCTGCCGCGGCTCCCGCCCGTCTGCCGCGCCGCCCGCCCACACCTGAACAGTACGTGCGCCCGGCGGCCCCGTGCCGGGCCCCGGCGCCGCGCCCAGGCCTGCTGCGGGCGTGCGAGCGGCGGGGGGCAGGTGGCCCCGTCCCGGGTCCCGCCCTGAGCGTGCGGAGGGTGGGGAGGACGGGGTCCTCCTAGGGTCGGTGTCCGTGGCCCCCGAGATCCCCGGTTCGCAGATCGTCGGCCCGGAGGAGACGCTGCACGTGCTCGTCCCCTCCTCGGCCCTGGCCGCGGCCGTGGAGGCGGTCTCCCCACGGGTACGCGCCCACCGGGTCCCGCCGACGGGCGGACCGCCGTCCGGGGAGGCCGCGCAGGCGCAGGTGTGGGTCCCCGGCGGCGGCACCGGGGTCCCCGACGGTTTCCTCGCCGCGCTCCCGCGGCTGCGGCTGGTCCAGCTGCTCAGCGCCGATGCGGAGCGGTTCGCCGGCCGGCTGCCCGAGGGAGTGGTCCTCTGCAACGCCCGCGGGGCGCACACGCCGGCCACGGCCGAGTGGGTGGTGGCGGCCGTGCTGGCCGCCCAGCGCGGGATCCCGGAGTTCGTCCGCGAGCAGGACGCCGGCCGCTGGACCCCGACCGCTTTCGGCACCGTGGTGGGCGCGCGCGTGCTCGTGGTCGGCGCCGGGGACATCGGCCGCGCCGTCGGCCGGATGCTCGCCGGGTTCGACGTCGACCTGACCTACGTGGCCCGCACCCCACGCGAGGGCGTGCACGGCACCGACGAGCTGCCACGGCTGCTCCCGGAGGCCGACGTCGTCGTGGTCATCGTCCCGGTGACGGAGGAGACGACCGGCCTGGTCGACGCCCGGTTCCTCGCCGCGATGCGGGACGGCGCACTGCTGGTCAACGCCGCCCGCGGGGTCGTGGTGGACACCGGTGCGCTGCTGGCCGAGCTGCGGTCCGGGCGCCTGCGGGCGGCGCTGGACGTCACCGACCCCGAGCCCCTGCCGCCCGGCCACCCGCTCTGGTCGGCCCCCGGCCTGCTGCTCACCCCGCACGTCGCGGGCAACGTGCCCGACACCAACGAGCGCGCCGCGGCCGCGGTCACCGACCAGCTGGCGCGCGTGCTGGCCGGCGAGCCACTGGCGAACGTGGTCGGGGTCTACTGACGCCGGGCGCTCAGTCGGTGCCGGACTCCATCGCGGCGCGGTCGAGCAGCTCCTCGTCGGTGGGGACCCGGCCGCGCGAGGCGATCGCCTCGGCCCCGCCCTCCGCCATGGCGCCGATCAGCCCGGTGGAGGCCGCCTGGGCGACGCCGATGGGGGCGGGGTGGGCGCCGCCGACCATGCCGATCGCCGCGTACTGCTCGAGCTTGGCGCGGGAGTCGGCGATGTCCAGGTTGCGCATGGTGAGCTGGCCGATCCGGTCCACCGGCCCGAAGGCGGAGTCCTCGGTGCGCTCCATGGACAGCTTGTCCGGGTGGTAGCTGAACGCGGGTCCGGTGGTGTCGAGGATCGAGTAGTCCTCGCCCCGCCGCAGCCGCAGCGTCACCTCGCCGGTCACCGCCGTCCCCACCCAGCGCTGGAGCGCCTCCCGCAGCATCAGCGCCTGCGGGTCCAGCCAGCGGCCCTCGTACATCAGCCGGCCCAGCCGCCGTCCCTCGCTGTGGTAGGTGGCGAGGGTGTCCTCGTTGTGGATGGCGTTGACCAGCCGCTCGTAGGCCGCGTGCAGCAGCGCCATCCCCGGCGCCTCGTAGATGCCCCGGCTCTTGGCCTCGATGATGCGGTTCTCGATCTGGTCGGACATGCCCAGGCCGTGCCGGCCGCCGATGGCGTTGGCCTCGAGCACCAGGTCGACCGCCGAGGCGAACTCCTTGCCGTTGATCGTCACCGGCCGGCCCTGGGCGAAGCCGATCGTGACGTCCTCAGGGGCGATGTCGACGTCGGGGTCCCAGAACCGCACGCCCATGATCGGCTCGACGATCTCGATGCCCGCCTCGAGGTGCTCGAGCGCCTTGGCCTCGTGGGTCGCGCCCCAGATGTTGGCGTCGGTGGAGTAGGCCTTCTCCGTGCTGTCCCGGTAGGGGAGGTCGTGGGCCAGCAGCCACTCCGACATCTCCTTGCGGCCGCCGAGCTCGGTGACGAAGTCGGCGTCCAGCCACGGCTTGTAGATCCGCAACGACGGGTTGGCCAGCAGGCCGTAGCGGTAGAAGCGCTCGATGTCGTTGCCCTTGAAGGTCGACCCGTCGCCCCAGATCTGGACGTCGTCCTCGAGCATGGCGCGCACCAGGAGGGTGCCGGTCACCGCCCGGCCGAGCGGGGTGGTGTTGAAGTAGGCCCGGCCACCGGAGCGGATGTGGAACGCGCCGCAGGTCAGGGCGGCCAGGCCCTCCTCCACGAGGGCCGCCCGGCAGTCGACCAACCGGGCGATCTCCGCGCCGTAGGCGCTGGCGCGCCCGGGCACCGAGGCGATGTCGGGCTCGTCGTACTGGCCGATGTCGGCGGTGTAGGTGCAGGGGACCGCCCCCTTGTCGCGCATCCACGCGACCGCTACGGAGGTGTCGAGGCCGCCGGAGAAGGCGATCCCGACGCGCTCGCCGACGGGCAGGGACGTGAGCACCTTGGACACGGGTAAGAGTATGCATGGCGGTGAATGGTCATGCAAAATGCCCGCTCGGCCGGGCGGCGGAGGTCAGGCGGGGTCGGGGATCCGGCCGCCGGAGAGCGCCGCCAGCCGGGGCAGGTCCCGGGCCCTCAGCACCGGCAGCCGCACCTGCGTGCCGCCGGTCGTGACCAGCCACAGGTCACCGCGCTCGGCGACCCGGATGCCGGCCAGCTCGGCCCAGGGCACCCGGCGCCGGCCGGCGAGGGAGCGCACCGTGATGCCGTCGTCCCCGACGTCCACCCCGACGCGGAGGACCCACAGCGCGACGAGGACGGGCACGAGCAGGAACACCGGCGTCCAGGACGCGGCGAAGGCGAGTGGGACGGCGCAGATGAACAGGAAGCCGACCGGGAGCAACGCCGTCCGGCTCATCCGCAACCGGGCGGGAGCGACCACGGCTGCTCATCCTCCCAGACGGCCGCCGTCGGCCAGCCGCGCGAGCCGGGCCGCGGCGTCGCTGCCCTCCGCGGCGGTGTAGACGACCATCTGCAGGCCGGGCGCGTCCGCGGGCGTGAGCTGGTGGTGCTCGAGCAGCAGCGTGCCGACCTCGGGGTGCTCGAAGCGCCGCTCGGAGGAACTGAACCGGTCGACGTCGTGACTGGCCCAGCCGGCGCGGAAGTGGGGACTGGCCGCCTCGAGGCGGGCGACGAGGTCGACCACGTCCCGGTCGGCCAGCCGCGGCCCCACCTCGGCGCGGAACTGGGTGAGGAACCGCCGGCTGTCGGTCGTCCAGTCGCCGAGCAGCTCGCGCACCGCCGGGTCGGTGAAGACCAGCCAGAGCAGGTTGCGGTCGGCGGGCGGGACGGCGGCCACCCCGGGGTAGAGCCGCTCGTAGGCCCGGTTCCAGCCGACGATCGACCAGCTCGGGGTGATGACGTAGGCGGGGGAGGAGCCGAGGGCGTCCAGCAGTCGCTGCACGTGGGCCGGCATCCCCTCCGGCGCGGCCGCCACGGGCGTGCTGCCGTGCCCGGTCAGCCGGCGGACGTACTCGTGCTCGGCCGGCGACATCCGCAGGGTGCGGGCCAGGGCGTCGACGACCTGGCGGGAGGGCCGGATGTCGCGGCCCTGCTCCAGCCACGTGTACCAGGTGTGGCTCACCCCCGACAGCAGCGCGACCTCCTCGCGCCGCAGGCCCGGCGTGCGGCGGGCGCCGCCGGTCGGCAGCCCGGCCTGGCGGGGGTCGACCTGGCGGCGGCGGGAGCGGAGGAAGTCGGCCAGCTCCCGGCGCGCGGACGGCGGCACGGCGGCTCCCCGGGACGTCGGTGGTGGTGTCGGTACCAGTATCGGCGCTCTCTCGGCGGCGGCCCGCGACCGGCCTACGCTCTGCGGACGTGAGCATCGGCGAGGACCTCATCCCCGGACACGAGTCCCACAGCGGGACCCACAGCCCCTTGAAGCCGCGCAGCTACGAGGTGACCGACGGCATCGCCAAGGCCCCGGCGCGGGCGATGCTCCGCGCGGTGGGCATGGGCGACGACGACTGGGACAAGCCGCAGATCGGCGTCGCGTCGTCGTGGAACGAGATCACCCCCTGCAACCTCTCCCTGGACCGGCTGGCCAAGCGGGCCAAGGAGGGCGTGCACGCCGCCGGCGGCTACCCGCTGGAGTTCGGCACGATCTCGGTCTCCGACGGCATCTCGATGGGCCACGAGGGCATGCGCGCGTCGCTGGTCTCCCGCGAGGTGATCGCCGACTCGGTGGAGACGGTCGTGTTCGCCGAGCGCCTCGACGGCACGGTCCTGCTGGCCGGCTGCGACAAGTCCCTGCCCGGCATGCTCATGGCCGCCGCCCGGCTCGACCTCGCCAGTGTGTTCGTCTACTCCGGCTCGATCCTGCCCGGGCGGCTCGGTGACCGGGACAACCTGACGATCATCGACGTCTTCGAGGGCGTCGGCGCCTGTGCCCGCGGGCTCATCAGCCGCGAGGAGCTCGACGCCATCGAGAAGGCGGCCTGCCCCAGTGAGGGCTCCTGCGGCGGCATGTACACCGCCAACACGATGGCCAGCGTCGCCGAGGCCCTCGGGATGGCCCTGCCCGGCAGCGCCGCCCCGCCGGCCCCCGACAGCCGTCGCGACGCGGTCGCCATCGCCTCCGGCGAGGCCGTGGTGAACCTGCTGCGCCAGGGCATCACCGCCCGCCAGATCATGACCCGCGAGGCGTTCGAGAACGCGATCACCGTGGTCATGGCGCTCGGTGGCTCGACCAACGCCGTGCTGCACCTGCTGGCCATCGCGCACGAGGCCGGGGTCGACCTGACCCTCGAGGACTTCAACCGGATCGGCGACCGCACCCCGCACCTGGCCGACGTCAAGCCCTTCGGCCGGTTCGTCATGACCGACATCGACCGCGTCGGCGGCGTGCCGGTCGTGCTGCGCGCGCTGCTCGACGCCGGGCTGCTGCACGGCGACGTCCTCACCGTGACCGGCAAGACGATGGCCGAGAACCTCGCCGAGATCGCCCCGCCGGACCTGGACGGCACGATCGTCCACGCGATGGACGACCCGATCCACAAGACCGGCGGGCTCACCATCCTGCGCGGCTCGCTGTCCCCGGACGGCGCGGTCGTGAAGTCCGCCGGCTTCGACGCCGACGTCTTCGAGGGCACCGCCCGCGTCTTCGACGGCGAGCAGGGCGCGATGGACGCCGTCACCGAGGGCACCCTGCAGGCCGGCGACGTCGTGGTGATCCGGTACGAGGGCCCCCGGGGCGGGCCGGGCATGCGCGAGATGCTCGCCGTCACCGGCGCGATCAAGGGCGCGGGCCTGGGCAAGGACGTCCTGCTGCTCACCGACGGCCGGTTCTCCGGCGGGACGACGGGCCTGTGCGTCGGTCACGTCGCCCCCGAGGCCACCGACGACGGCCCGATCGCGTTCGTCCGGGACGGCGACCGGATCCGGCTGGACCTGCGCTCCCGCACCCTCGACCTGCTGGTCGACGAGGACGAGCTGGCCCGCCGCCGGGAGGGGTGGACGCCGCTGCCGCCGCGCTACACCACCGGCGTCCTCGGCAAGTACGCCAAGCTGGTCGGGTCCGCCGCGCAGGGGGCCATCTGCGGCTGAGCCCGGCTGGACGGCGCCGGGTCGGGGCGGGCCCCCCCCTTGGGGTGAGGCCCGCCCCGCTGCGCTGTTGCGGCTCCGTCCTCGTGCCGAGACAGCACGTGTGGACAGGCTGCGATGGGTGCTCCTGGGGAGCGCCCTGCTCGGGGTGGTCACCTGTGCGGTGGCCGCCGTCACGCCCGGTCCCGGCGTCGCCGCCGACGTCGCTGTGGCGGCGATGGGCCTGGCCGCGGCCGGGGTGATGTGGCGTGCCGCCGGGTCCCGCGGCTGCGGGGCGCGCGGGTGGCGGCTGATCGCCGTCGCGCCCCTGCTCCCCGTCGCCGGCCAGGTCGCCGTGGTCGCGGCCGCTCCGGCCGACCCGATGCAGTCCGTGCTGCTCCGCTGGGGCCCCACGGTCCCCGGCTACCTGCTCGTCGTGCTCGGCTGCCTCAGCCTGGTCGACCGGGGCCGGGTGCGCCGCGGGCTGCGCTCGGGCGTCGAGGTCGCCCTGTTCGGCACCGCCTGCGTTCTCGCGGTCCAGTTGCTCGTCCTCGGCCCCGGCCGGAGCTGGCTGGAGCTGCGTCCGGCGCAGGCGGCCGTGCTGGTCGCCGCCGTCCTGGTCACCTCGGCCACGGTGACCTCCGCCCTGGTCCTGCTCGGCGTGGTGGAGAGCTCGCGCCAGCGCATGGCGCTCGTGCTGCTCGCCGGCGCGCTGCTCACCACCGCCGGCCGGGCGCTGAGCACCTCGGCGATGCTCTCCGGCGGTTCCGCGGCGACCGACCTCAGCCGCTTCCTCGTCGTCGGCGGCCTGGGCCTGCTCGCCGCCGCCGCGCTCGCCGACCCCGGCCCGAGCCCGGACGCCGGCGCCCGGCCCCGCCCGCGCGGCGGCCGGTCCACCCGCCTGGGCGAGCTGCTCCCGCACGTGGCGATGGTCGCGGCCCTGCTCGTCGGCGCCGGGGACGCGCTGCTCACCGGCCGGTCCAACCCCGTCGTGGTCGTCGGGGTCATGGCGTGCGCCGTCCTCGCCGCGGTGCACCGCTGGGTCACCGCCCGCGACGAGCAGCGCCTGGGCGCCCGGCTGCGGCGCAGCGAGGCCTACTTCCGTTCCCTGGTCTCCGCCAGCGGCGACGCCGTGCTCATCCTCGACGGCGACCTGCGGGTCACCTGGGCCTCGCCGACCGTCGCGACGACGCTGGGGGACCCCGATCGGGTCGTGGCCGGCCGGGACCTCCTGGAGCTGGTCCACCCCGAGGACGCGCTGCCGGTGGCCCGCGCCCTGCAGCCCGAGGCCGACGGCACGCCGGTGAGCGGCCTGCTCCCGATGCGGCTGCGGCACGCCGACGGCACCTGGCGGCACCTGGAGGCCAGCGTCTCCGACCTGCGGCGCGACGCGGACGTGGGCGCGGTCGTGCTGCACTGCCGGGACACCACCGAGCGCGTCGAGCGCGAGCGCGACCTGGAGCAGGTGGCGTTCACCGACCCGCTCACCGGGCTGCCCAACCGGGCCGGCTGCGAGCGGGTGGTGCTGGAGGCCCTCGCCCGGCCCGAGGCGCCGTGCCGCAGCCTGCTGCTCATCGAGCTCGACGGCGTCGACGCGGTGCGCGAGACCGCCGGGCTGGACGTGGCCACCACGGTGCTGGTCGAGGTCGGCCGGCGGTTGCGGGCCACGGTCCGGGACACCGACGTGGTCGCCCGCGTGAGCGGCGGGTCGTTCGCCGTCCTCGCCGAGGGCGCGCCGCACACCGTCGACCTGCTCGCCGACCGGTGCCTGTCGGTCATCGAGCAGCCCGTCGACACCCCGGCCGGGATCTTCGACCTCACCGCCAGCATCGGCACCGTCGAGCTGGAGCCCTGCCAGTCGGTCGCCGACCTGCTGGCCCGCGCCGAGCTCGCCGTCCGGGCGGCCGCGGCCTCCGGCCCGGGGAGCGCGCTGCGCTACCGGCCGGCGCTGGGCAGCGCCGCCGCCCGGCGCGGCCGGCTGCGCGACGACCTGCCCGGCGCCTGGACCCGCGGGGAGTTCTCCGTGCTCTTCCAGCCGGTGGTCTCCCTGGAGGAGCAGCGGGTCACCGGCGTCGAGGCGCTGCTGCGGTGGCGGCACCCCGAGCTGGGGGAGGTCCCGCCCGCGGAGTTCGTGCCGATCGCCGAGCGCGCCGGTGTCATCGGTGACCTGCAGCGGTGGGCGCTCGAGCACGCGGCGACCGTCGTCGTCGGGCTGCCGCAGACCGGCGCCCCGCTGCGCCTGGGCGTGAACATCTCCGCCTCCCACGTCGCGGCCCGCACGCTGGTCGGCGACGTCGCCTCGGTGCTGCACAGCACGGGGCTGGCACCGGAGCGGCTGGTCCTGGAGATCACCGAGGCCACAGTGCTGGCCGAGGGCGACCACGTGGCCGTGGACATCGAGGCGCTGCGCCTGATGGGCGTGCACGTGGCCCTGGACGACTTCGGTGCCGGCCGCTCGTCGCTGGCCGACCTGACCCGGCTGCCGATCGACGTGCTCAAGCTCGACCGCCCGCTGGTCGGTCGCGTCGACCGCGACCCGAAGAGCCGGGCCCTCTGCGAGTCGGTGGTCACCATCGGCCGGGCGCTGGGCCTGGACGTGGTCGCCGAGGGCGTGGAGACGCCGGCGCAGCTCGGTGCGCTGCGCGCCCTGGGCTGCGGCTTCGCGCAGGGCTTCCTGCTGTCCCGTCCGATGCGGCTGGGCGAGCTCACCGAGCTCCTGGCCGACGGCACCGGCCTGCTGTGGCCGGGGCTGGTCGGGTCGCGCTGATGGCCACCGTGCCGAGCGCTCGTGCCGGCCGCCGCGCCCGGGTGCTCACGCTGGCCCTGCTCGGGGTGCTGGCGGCGGTCACCGCCGTCCTCGAGGGGACCGGCTCCCCGCACGCCTCCCGGCTGGTCCCGGTGTGCCTGGCGCTGGGGTCCGCCGCGGCCGCGGTCGCCGTCGACCGCGGCGCCGCCCGGCTGCCCGGACGGGCGGGCCGGCCCTGGCGGGGCCTGGCCCTCGCCGCCGGGCTGCTGGCCCTCGGGCAGTGCCTGGCCGTGCTGCGCGCCGCGGGCGGTGACCTGTCCTCCGGTGGCGTGGAGGACCTCCCGATGCTCGTCGCGGTGCCCGTCGCGATGGCCGCCGCGAGCTGGCTGCTGCCGCCCCGCGAGGGCCGCCGGCTGGGCTCCCGGGTGCTGCTCGACGGCGCGGTCGTCACCCTCGCCGTCGCCGTGCTCGGCCACGTGCTCCTGGGCCCGCTGCTGGATGACGTGCAGGGTGCGGCCGACGGGCTGATCTCGGTGGGCTACCCGGCCGTCGGTGCGCTGCTGTGTGGCATCGGGCTGGTCACCGTGACGGGCGTGCCCGGTCCCCGGCGGCGGGCGGCCACGTGGCTGCTGCTGTGCTTCGCCGCGATGGCGGTCGTCGCCGTCGGCGGTGCCCTCGGCCGCACGGACGGCGGAACGGGGCCCGCGGTCGTCACCGAGCTGGCCTGGCTGGCCATGCTCGCCGCCGGCGTGCTCGGGGTCGGCGCCGACCCCGGGGACCCGGTCACCCCGGACGACGACGGCCTGGGCCTGCCGGTGCGCGGCATCGCGCTGGCCTACGCCGCGTCCTCCGGCGTCCTGCTCATGCTCCTCGCCGGGGCCCTCGACGGGCGCCCCCTGCCCGTGGCCGAGGCCGGCGGGGGAGCGGTGCTCGTCGTCCTGACCGCCGTCCGCACCGTCCTGCTGACCCGGGACGGGCACCGGCTCACCGGGCGGCTGCAGCGCGCCGAGGGCTACTTCCGCGCGCTGGTGCACAGCGGCGACGCCGTCACCGTCGTCCTCGACGCCTCCGGGCGGATCGGCTGGGCCTCGGGACCGGTCCAGACCCAGCTGGGCTGGCCCGAGGCCGAGCTCGCCGGCACCCCGCTCGCCCCGCTGCTGCACCCCGACGACCGCGACCTCGTCGACCGGGTGCGCGCGGCGGTCGGCAACCGGACCGGCACCGACGGGCTGCCCGCGACGGTGCGGCTGCGGACGCGGGAGGGCGCGTGGCGCGACGTCGAGGTCTCCGGTGCCGCGCGGGCCGGGGCAGGCACCCGCAGCCGCGACGGGCTGGTGCTGCACCTGCGCGACGTCACCGACCGGCGCAGCAGCCAGCGCGAGCTGGAGCGGCTGGCCTACACCGACTTCCTCACCGGCCTGCCCAACCGGGCCCGCTTCATGGCCGCCCTCGACGAGGCGCTGGCCACCGGCCGGCCGGGGAGCGTGCTGCTGGTCGACCTCGACGGGTTCAAGGCGGTCAACGACGTCGCCGGCCACGACGCGGGCGACCGGCTGCTGTGCGAGGTCGCCGAGCAGCTGCGCACCGCCGCCCGCGAGGAGGACCTCGTCGCGCGGCTGGGCGGCGACGAGTTCGCCGTCCTGGTGCGCGCCGGCCGGGCGGAGGCCACGGCGCTGGCCGGGCGGCTGGTCGAGGTGCTCGACCGGGACCACCGGCCGGTGGCGCCCGACGGCAGTGCCGGCAGCGGACCGGTCTTCGCCGTCTCCGGCAGCGTCGGCGTGGCCGAGCTGCGGTCGGCAGACGACGCCGCCGAGACCGTCCGCCGCGCCGACCTGGCGCTGCGGACGGCCAAGGCGGCCGGCAAGAACTGCGTCCGGACCTCGGGGGAGGCGCTGGACCGCGTGGTGGACCGGCGCGCCCGGCTGGCGCGCGACCTGCCGGCCGCGATCGCCGGCGGCGGCCTGTCCCTGGTGTTCCAGCCGGTCGTCGGGGTGGACGAGGGCCGCGTCCTCGGGCTGGAGGCCCTGGTGCGGTGGCAGCACCCGGAGTTCGGCTCGGTGCCGCCGGACGAGTTCGTCGCCCTCGCCGAGGACGACGGCCTGGTCGTGCCGCTGCAGCGGTGGGTGCTCGGCGCCGCCACGGCGGCCCTCGCGCCGCTGCTGGCCCGCGGGCTGGACCTGCAGCTCGGCGTCAACGTCTCCGTCCGGCACCTGCAGGCCGGCTGCCTGGTGCCCGACGTCACCCGGGCCCTGGCCGAGTCCGGGGTGCCGGCGCACCGGCTGATGCTCGAGATCACCGAGTCGGTCCTGCTCGGCGCCGAGGACCGGGTGGACGGCGACCTGACCGCGCTGCGCGACATGGGCTGCGTGCTCTCGCTGGACGACTTCGGCAAGGGCCACTCGACGCTGGCCCGGCTGGCCCGGCTGCCGGTCGACGTCCTCAAGATGGACCGCGCGTTCGTCGCGCACATCGAGGAGGACCCCCGCACCGCCGCCCTCGTCGGCAGTGTCGTCGAGCTCGGCCGGACCCTGGGCATGGACGTCGTCGCCGAGGGGGTCGAGACGCCGGGGCAGCTGGCCGCGCTGGCCGGGCTGGGCTGCCGCTTCCTGCAGGGCTACCTGCTCGGTCGGCCGGTGCCCGCCGAGACGGTGCCGGAGGTGGTCGTCGGCTTCGACCCGGCGGTCCTCGCCGCCGCGGGCGTGGGCGTCCGTCCCACACATGAGGACGCCGGTGTCCACCTGGTGGGACAGGATGGTTGACGGGCCGCTCGTCGAGGCGCACAGTGAGCGGGTGCGCCCGGCCAGCCTGCTCCTCGTAGTCGCCTAGCGCGTCGGTCGCCCGACCGACGCGCTCACCCCTCTGTGCCAGCGGCACGAGGGGTTTTTCGTTTGCGGGCCCCCTGACCGTCCCGGACAGCGGCCGGCCCGCGCCCGCAGGCAGCCGGGCCGCACACCGCACGGCCCCCGAACCGACGGCCCCCAGACCGGGGCACTGCCAGGAGACGCCATGAACAGCACCACCCCGGGCGAGTCCGCCAGCCGCGAGGCGGCCGCGTCGCTCACCGGTGTCGAGACGACCGCCCGCTCGGTCGAGACGGCCGCCCCCGAGCCGCTCACCGGCATCACCGGGGCGCAGAGCCTCGTCCGGTCGCTCGAGGCCGTCGGTGTGGAGGTCGTCTTCGGGATCCCCGGCGGGGCGATCCTCCCAGCCTACGACCCGCTGTTCGACTCCACGGTGCGCCACGTGCTGGTCCGGCACGAGCAGGGCGCCGGTCACGCGGCCACCGGGTACGCCCAGGCCACGGGCCGGGTCGGCGTCTGCATGGCCACCTCCGGTCCCGGTGCGACCAACCTGGTGACCCCGCTGGCCGACGCGCACATGGACTCGGTCCCGGTCGTCGCGATCACCGGTCAGGTGCCCAGCGCCTCGATCGGCACCGACGCCTTCCAGGAGGCCGACATCCGCGGCATCACGATGCCGATCACCAAGCACAACTTCCTGGTCACCGACGCCGACGAGATCCCGCAGAAGATCGCCGAGGCGTTCCACCTGGCCGCGACCGGTCGCCCCGGCCCGGTGCTGGTCGACATCTCCAAGGACGCGCTGCAGGCCACCACGGACTTCGCCTGGCCGCCGCGGCTGGACCTGCCCGGCTACAAGCCGACCACCCGCCCGCACGGCAAGCAGGTCCGCGAGGCCGCGGCGCTGATCGCCCGGGCCGCTAGGCCGGTCCTCTACGTCGGCGGCGGGGTGCTCAAGGCGCGGGCCACCGCGGAGCTCGCCGAGCTCGCCGAGCTCACCGGCGCGCCCGTCGTCACCACCCTCATGGCGCGCGGCGCGTTCCCCGACAGCAGCCCGCAGCACCTGGGCATGCCCGGCATGCACGGCACCGTCGCCGCGGTCACCGCGCTGCAGAAGGCCGACGTCATCGTCGCCCTGGGCGCGCGCTTCGACGACCGGGTGACCGGACAGCTGTCCTCCTTCGCGCCCGGTGCGCTCGTCGTCCACGCCGACATCGACCCGGCGGAGATCGGCAAGAACCGCCGGGCCGACGTCCCGATCGTCGGCGACGCCCGGGAGACGATCGCCGAGCTGGTCACCGCCCTGCGCGCCGAGCACGAGGTCGGCCGCACCCCGGACCTGTCGGCCTGGTGGGCGCAGCTGGACACCTGGCGGGAGAAGTACCCGCTGGGCTACGACTGGCCCGAGGACGGCGCGCTGTCCCCGCAGTACGTCATCGAGCGGCTGGGCGCCATCGCCGGCCCCGACGCGATCTACGCCGCCGGCGTCGGTCAGCACCAGATGTGGGCCGCCCAGTTCATCCGGTACGAGAAGCCGGGCACCTGGCTCAACTCCGGTGGGCTCGGGACGATGGGCTACGCCGTCCCGGCCGCGATGGGCGCCAAGTACGGCCGCCCCGACACCACCGTGTGGGCGATCGACGGCGACGGCTGCTTCCAGATGACCAACCAGGAGCTGGCCACCTGCGCCATCGAGGGCATCCCGGTCAAGGTCGCGATCATCAACAACGGCAACCTGGGGATGGTCCGGCAGTGGCAGACCCTCTTCTACGAGGGCCGCTACTCCAACACCAAGCTGCACCCGGTCGACGAGAACGGGACGCCCAAGCCGGTGCGCATCCCCGACTTCGTCGCCCTGGCCGAGGCGCTGGGCTGCGTCGGGCTGCGCTGCGAGAGCAAGGACGACGTCGACGCGGTGATCGAGAAGGCCATGGCGATCGACGACGCCCCGGTGGTCATCGACTTCGTCGTCGGCCACGACGCCCAGGTGTGGCCGATGGTCGCTGCGGGCGCCAGCAACGACGACATCATGGCCGCGCGCGACGTCCGCCCGGTCTTCGGCGACGGCCAGGTCTGATGGAGGACCCCGTTCCTCCCCACCACTCGCACGCTCGCGGCGGACCCCTGGAACGGGGCCGAACGACGAATCGGAAGCAGGTTCCCCTCAGATGACCCGCCACACCCTGTCGGTCCTCGTCGAGAACAAGTCCGGCGTCCTCGCCCGGGTCTCGGCGCTGTTCAGCCGGCGCGGCTTCAACATCGAGTCCCTGGCCGTCGGGCCGACGGAGAACCCCGAGCTCTCCCGGATGACGATCGTCGTGGACGCCGACACCGCGCCGCTGGAGCAGATCACCAAGCAGCTGAACAAGCTGATCGAGGTCATCAAGATCGTCGAGCTGGACTCCGCCGCCGCCGTCCAGCGCGAGCTGCTGCTGGTCAAGGTCCGCGCGCCGATGGCCGACCGCACCCAGGTGCTGCAGACCGCGGAGCTGTTCCGGGCCCGCGTGGTCGACGTCAACACCGACACCGTGACCCTGGAGGCCACCGGCACGCCGGACAAGCTCCAGGCGCTGCTCGCCGTCCTCGCCCCGCTCGGCATCAAGGAGATGGCGCAGTCGGGCACCGTCGCCCTGGGGCGGGGCCCGCGCTCGATGTCGGGCGCCGGTACGTTGCGCCCGGTCGAGCGCACCGCCTGAGCGGACCCCGTCCTCCCCGCTCCTCGCAGGCTCGGAGCGGGACCCCGGACGGGGCCACGCGCACCACCTACCAGCACCAACCGAAGGGAACCGCACAGCACATGGCCGCCGAGATCTTCTACGACGACGACGCCGACCTGTCGATCATCCAGGGGCGCACCGTCGCCGTCCTGGGCTACGGCAGTCAGGGACACGCGCACGCGCTGTCGCTGCGCGACTCGGGCGTCGACGTCCGCGTCGGGCTGCCCGAGGGCAGCAAGAGCCGCGCCAAGGCCGAGGCCGAGGGTCTGCGGGTCGTGACCCCCGCCGAGGCCGCCGCCGAGGCCGACCTGATCATGATCCTCGCGCCGGACCACGTGCAGCGGAACCTGTACAAGGAGTCGGTGGAGCCCAACCTGCAGGACGGCGACGCGCTGTTCTTCGGCCACGGCTTCAACATTCGGTTCGGCTACATCAAGCCCCCGGCGGGCGTCGACGTCGCGATGGTCGCCCCCAAGGGCCCCGGCCACCTGGTGCGCCGCGAGTTCGAGAACGGCAAGGGCGTGCCCTGCCTGGTCGCGGTCGAGCAGGACGCCAGCGGGCAGGCGCTGCAGCTCGCGCTGTCCTACGCCAAGGCCATCGGCGGCGCCCGCGCCGGCGTGATCAAGACGACCTTCGCCGAGGAGACCGAGACCGACCTGTTCGGTGAGCAGGCGGTGCTCTGCGGTGGCATGTCGGCGCTCGTGACCGCGGGCTTCGAGACCCTCACCGAGGCCGGGTACCAGCCGGAGATCGCCTACTTCGAGTGTCTCCACGAGCTGAAGCTGATCGTCGACCTCATGTACGAGGGCGGCATCGCCAAGCAGCGCTGGTCGGTGTCGGACACCGCCGAGTACGGCGACTACACCACCGGTCCGAAGGTGATCGACCAGCACGTGAAGGACACCATGAAGGACGTCCTCGCGCGGATCAAGGACGGCTCCTGGGCGGCGGAGTTCATCGCCGACCAGGACGCCGGCGCGCCGGACTTCACGCGGCGCCGGGCCGAGGCCGAGGCGCACCCGATCGAGGAGACCGGCCGCCGGCTGCGCGGGCTGATGAGCTGGGTGTCGGCGTCGGACGACTACACCGGGACCGCCGCCCGCGGCTGAACCCCGACGGACAGAGGCCCCCGCTGCCGGACGGCAGCGGGGGCCTCTGTCCGTCCTGCGGTCAGCGGGTGCCGCGGGCGGCGAAGTACTGCCGGGACGACGGCTGGTTGAGCAGGAGGACGATCCCCGCCCCGGCGGCGATCAGCAGCACCGACCAGATGGTGAACCCGCCCTGGGCCAGCGACACGACCAGCCCCAGCACGGCCAGGCCGGCGGTCACCAGGCCGGCGACCTTGAGGACGGCGCTGCCCCTGCCCTTGAGCGCCATGACCGCGCCCCAGGTGTTCGCGACCGCGACGGCCAGGTACACGGTGCCGAAGGCCGCGCTGGCCGCTCCGAGGACCCGGGTGGCCGCCAGCAGCAGCAGGGCGTACATGAGCACGTAGAAGGCCAGGAAGAAGCCGATGGCGGCCGCGGCCAGCACCTGCGGCGGGCGCCGCCCGGGCGGGGCCGGCAACGACCCGCCGTCCTGCGGGTGGGGGGCGTCCCGGGGGTCGGGCTCGGCGGGGCTGGGGTCGGTCACGGGGGTCCTCCTGGTGTGCGACAGCCCCTGTCCGCGCCGCTCGGTGGCGCGGACAGGGGCTGGGTGGGCCGGCTCGGGGGTGTGGCTGCCCGGGTCAGCGACCCCGGCGCGCGCGGTGCGCGGCGAAGAAGGCCGCCGCGGGCTTCATCGACAGCAGGACGACGATGGCCAGCGCCGCGAGGAAGAACAGCAGGCTGGTCACGATGCCACCGGCGCCGCTGGTGTCGGCATCGGCCAGGCTGGCGAAGAAGTTGAGGGCGGTGAAGGCCACCGCGATCGAGCCGCCCACCAGCAGCATCACCCGGCTGCGCCCGGTCAGGGCCCACACCGATCCCCAGATCATGACGACGGTCCAGGCCAGCGCCAGGAGGCCGAAGACCAGCGCGATGCCGGCCACGGCGCCCGCGACCTCCCCGAAGCCGGGGATCTCGGTGTCACCGGCCGCGCCGCCGAAGAGCGCCCCCGCGAAGATGAGCGCGAGGCTGAACAGGATGCCGATCGCGCCGAACACGAACCCGAGCACGGCCGCCGTGACGACGCCGGCGGGCTTGGCCGGCACCGCCGACTGGCCGTACTGGCCGTACTGCTGTGGGTAGCCACCCTGCTGGCCGTACTGCTGCGGGTGGCCCGGCTGCTGGCCGTAGGGGGAGGGCTGGCCGTACGGGGAGGGCTGGTACTGCTGACCGTAGGCCTGCTGGGGCTGGCCGTACTGCTGGCCGTACCCCTGGCCCGCCTCCTGGGGCTGGCCGTACTGCTGGCCGTACCCCTGGCCCGCGTCCTGGGGCCGGCCGTACGGCTGGCCGTACCCCTGCTGACCGGAGCCCTGCTGGCCGTACTGCGGCGAGCCGGGCTCGTTGTCGTTGGTGCTCATGGTCTCCTCCGTCGGCGCCGGCCCTCGCCGACTCTGCGCGGCCAGGATGTCCGCTGCGCCACGGCAGGGGCAAGCACACCTCCCCCGCCGGCGGGGGTGTCGTGGCGCATCCGTGACGTGACGGTGGGTGCGGAGAGGGGCTCGCGGGGGAGTGGGGCGGCCGGGTTCCCTAGGCTTGCTCCCCGTGACCACGACCGTGCCCGTCGTCCTCATCGCCGAAGAACTCGCCCCGAGCGTGCTGGAGGTGCTCGGGAGCGAGGTGGAGATCCGTCACGTCGACGGCGCCGACCGTGCCGCGCTCCTGCCCGCCCTGGCCGAGGCCTCGGCGGTCATGATCCGCAGCGCCACGCAGATCGACGCCGAGGCGCTGGCCGCCGCGCCCGAGCTCAAGGTGGTCGCCCGGGCGGGGATCGGCCTGGACAACGTCGACGTCGCCGCCGCCACCGAGCGCGGCGTCATGGTCGTCAACGCGCCGACCTCCAACATCGTCAGCGCCGCGGAGCACGCCGTCGCCCTGCTGCTGGCCGCCGCGCGGCACATCCCCGCCGCGGACGCGTCGCTGCGCGAGGGAGCCTGGAAGCGGTCGAAGTTCACCGGGGTCGAGGTCACCGACAAGGTCGTCGGCGTGGTGGGCCTGGGCCGGATCGGCCAGCTCGTCGCCCAGCGGCTGGCAGCCTTCGGGGTCACGCTCATCGCCTACGACCCCTACATCCAGCCCGGCCGGGCCGCCCAGCTCGGCGTCCGCATGGTGTCGCTGGAGGAGCTGCTCCGCGAGGCGGACTTCATCACCATCCACCTGCCCAAGACGCCCGAGACCCTCGGTCTCATCGGGGCCGCCGAGCTGGCCACCACCAAGCGCGGCGTGATCATCGTCAACGCCGCACGCGGCGGGCTCGTCGACGAGGCGGCGCTCGCCGACGCGCTGAAGTCCGGCCAGGTCGGGGCGGCGGGCATCGACGTCTACGCCAAGGAGCCGTGCACCGACAGCCCGCTGTTCCAGCTGGCGAACACCGTGGTCACGCCGCACCTGGGCGCCTCGACGACCGAGGCGCAGGACAAGGCGGGCACGGCCGTGGCCCGCTCGGTGCGGCTGGCGCTGCAGGGGGAGTTCGTGCCCGACGCGGTCAACGTCCAGGCCGGCGGCGTGGTCGCCGAGGACGTCCGGCCCGGCCTGCCGCTGGCCGAGAAGCTCGGCCGGGTCTTCACCGCGGTCGCCGGCGGGCTGGCCCAGTCGGTCAACGTCGAGGTGCGCGGCAAGATCGCTGAGTACGACGTCTCGGTCGTGCAGCTGGCCGTCCTCAAGGGCGTCTTCTCCGACGTCGTCGAGGAGCAGGTCACCTACGTCAACGCCCCGCTGTTCGCCGAGCAGCGCGGTCTGGACGTCGCCATGACCAGCGACGTGGAGAGCCCCGACTACCGCAACCTGATCAGCGTCCGCGGCGCGATGGCCGACGGCAGCGAGGTCACCGTCTCCGGCACGCTCTTCGGCAAGAACCAGGTGCCCAAGCTGGTCGAGATCGGCGGCTTCGACATGGACCTGGACCTGTCGGGCTACCTGCTCTTCTTCGTCTACACCGACCGGCCGGGCGTCGTCGGCACCGTCGGCGCGGCGCTGGGCGAGGCGGCCGTCAACATCGCCGGGGCACAGGTGAGCCGCACCAACCGCGGCGGCGAGGCGCTGATGGCCGTCACCGTGGACAGCCCGGTCCCCCCGGAGCTGCTGAGCGACATCGCCGGCCGGATCGGCGCGCGTGAGGCCCGCTCGGCGGACCTCAGCCCCCGCTGACCTAGGGTCTGGTCCCATGCGCCTGGCAGTGATCCCTGGAGACGGCATCGGTCCGGAGGTGGTGGCCGAGGGCCTCAAGGTCCTCCGTGAGGTGGCCCCCGACGTGGAGCCCACCCCCTACGACCTCGGGGCCGCACGGTGGCAGCGGACCGGCGAGCTGCTGCCCGACACCGTGCTCGACGAGCTGCGCCAGCACGACGCGATCCTGCTCGGTGCCATCGGCGACCCGGGGGTCCCCAGTGGCATCCTCGAGCGCGGCCTGCTGCTGCGCCTGCGCTTCGAGCTCGACCACCACGTCAACCTGCGGCCCGCGCGGCTCTACGACGGCGTCCGCAGCCCGCTGGCCGAGCCCGGTGACATCGACATGCTCTGCGTCCGGGAGGGCACCGAGGGCCTCTACGCCGGCAACGGTGGGGTGATCCGCCGGGACACGCCCCAGGAGATCGCCACCGAGGTCAGCCTCAACACCGCCTTCGGCGTCGAGCGGGTCGTGCGGTACGCCTTCGAGCGGGCGCTCACCCGCCCGCGCCGGCACCTGACCCTCATCCACAAGACCAACGTGCTCACCCACGCCGGCGGGCTGTGGTCACGGACGGTGGAGGAGGTCTCGGCCGAGTTCCCCGAGGTCACCGTCGCCTACCAGCACGTCGACGCCGCGTCGATGTTCTTCATCACCGACCCCGGGCGCTACGACGTCATCGTCACCGACAACCTCTTCGGCGACATCGTCACCGACGTCGCCGCGGCGGTGACCGGGGGCATCGGGATGGCCGCCAGCGGCAACCTGGACACCTCCGGCACCCACCCGAGCATGTTCGAGCCGGTGCACGGCTCGGCGCCCGACATCGCCGGTCAGGGGATCGCCGACCCGACCGCCACGGTCCTCTCCGTCGGCCTGCTCCTCGAGCACCTCGGGCGCGCCGACCAGGCGAAGAAGGTCAACGCGGCCGTCGCGTTCGACCTGTCCACCCGCGAGAAGCAGGGCTCGCTGCGCACCGCGGAGGTCGGCGACCGGCTCGCCGCGCTCGCGGGGGGCTGAGCCTGGCTACGGGGGCCGCCGGTCGGCGGCCCCCGGTACCCCGTCCGGGGGCCGGTCCACCTGTGGCCGGCCACCAAGGAACGGCGCACATCCTGGGGCCGGGCACATGGTGCCCCCGGGGGTCCACCGACAGGATCGCGGCACGCTCGCCGAGCCCGACGCGAGGAGCCGCCGGTGAAACCGCCGCCGTTCACGTACTCGATCCCCACCACCGTCCCTGACGCCGTGGCGCTGCTCGTCGAGCACGCCGAGGAGGACCCGCGGGTCCTCGCCGGCGGGCAGAGCCTGGTGCCGCTGATGAACTTCCGGCTGGCCCAGCCGGGGCACCTGGTCGATCTGCGGCAGGTGGTGGGCCTCGACACCCTCCGGCTCGACGGGGACTCCCTCGTCGTCGGCGCCATGGTGCGGCAGTCCACGGCCGAGCGGAGCCCCGAGGTGGCCCTCGTCGCGCCGCTGCTGGCCGAGGCGCTCGGCCACGTCGCCCACCCGCCGGTCCGGCACAGCGGCACCGTCGTCGGCAGCATCGCCCACGCCGACCCGGCGGCCGAACTGCCGGCGGTCGCGCTCGCCCTGGACGCCGAGATGACCGCCGTGGGACCGCAGGGGGAGCGGCGCATCCCCGCGGCCGACTTCTTCCAGGGACCGTTCACCACCGCGCTCGCCCCGGACGAGATCCTCACCGAGGTCCGGTTCTCCGCGTTCCCCGGCGGGCACGCCTTCGCCGAGTTCGCGCAGACGCACGGCAACTTCGCCGTCGTCGGGGTGGCTGCCCTCGTCGGCTTCGACGACGGCCGGATCGCGCGGGCGGCGCTCGCGGCCAGCGGTGTGGCGCCGACGCCGGTGCGGCTGACCGCCGCCGAGGAAGCACTCGTGGGCACGGCGGGCGACGAGGCCGCCGTGGCGACCGCGGTCGACGCCGGCACCGCCGCTCTCGCCCCGGCCGGCGACGTGCACGCCAGCGCCGCCACCCGCATCGACATCACCCGTGCGGTCCTGCGCGAGGCGATCCAGCGCGCGGTCGGCCGCGCCCGTGACCGGAGGTGAACAGGTGAGGCACCTGCAGGAGATCACGCTGACGGTCAACGGCCGCCGGCACACCCTCGCCGTGGAGCCCCGGCGACTGCTCGTCGACGTGCTGCGCGACGACCTCGGCCTGGTGGGCACGCACATCGGCTGTGAGCACGGCGTCTGCGGCACCTGCACCGTGCTCCTCGACGGTGCGAGCATCCGGTCGTGCACGACGCTGGCCGTGCAGGCCGACGGGCGGACGGTCCGCACGGTCGAGGGGCTCGGTGACGGCGCGGACCTGCACCCGCTCCAGGAGGAGTTCTGGGACAAGCAGGGGCTGCAGTGCGGGTACTGCACCCCGGGGATGCTGATGCGCGCCGTCGAGATCCTCGAGACCGACCCCGACCCCAGCCCCGAACGGGTGCGGGAGGAGATCGCCAGCAACCTGTGCCGTTGCACCGGCTACCAGTTCATCGTCGAGGCCGTGGTGTCCGCCGGCGAGCGCATGCGGCAGGCCGATGCCGCCACCTCCGAGCCCAGGACGGGAGCCCAGGCATGACCGCCATCGACCGTCCGGCGCCGCCACCGGTCCGGGTCCACAAGGACGAGCGCCGGTGGGTCGGCAAGAGCATCCGCAAGGTCGAGGACCCCAAGTTCCTGCGCGGCCGCGGCGGCTACATCGCCGACCTGGTCCGGCCGGGCACGCTGCACGCCGCCGTGCTGCGCAGCCCGATGGCGCACGCCCGGATCGTCAGCATGGACACCTCGGCGGCGGAGGCCGCTCCGGGGGTGCACCTGGTCGTCACCGGCGCCCGGGCCGCGGAGCTGACCGGCCCGCTGCCCGACTTCGGTCCCGACCCGAGCAAGCACGCCTGGCGCTGCCTGGCCGTCGACAAGGTGCGCTACGCCGGGGAGGGGGTGGCCGTCGTCGTCGCCGACGACCGCTACCTCGCCGAGGACGCCCTCGGGCTGATCGACGTCGAGTACGAGCCACTGCCCCCGGTCGTGGACCCGGTGCGCGCGCTCGACGCCGATGCCGCGGTGGTGCACGAGGCGCTGGGCAGCAACGTCGCCTACGACCGCGAGTTCACCTTCGGCGACGTCGACGCGGACTTCGCCGCGGCCGACGTCGTCGTCCGCGACCGGCTGCGCTGGCACCGCTCGGGCGGGCAGCCGCTGGAGACGGTCGGCGCGATCGCGGACTTCGACCCCAGCACCGGCAAGCTCACCGTGCACACCAACTCGCTGAGCTTCACCAGCTACATGTTCATGGCGGCCGGGTCCCTCGGGGTCCCCATGAACAAGTTCGACGTCCACCAGGTCCCGGCCGGCGGCAGCTTCGGCTCGAAGCTGTTCGTCACCAAGCCGACCGTCATCGCGGGCATGTGCTCGAAGGTCCTCGGCCGGCCCGTGGCCTACCTCGAGGACCGCGTCGACAACATGTCCAACGCCGACCACCACGGCTCCGACCGGGTGTACGACGTCGAGCTGGCCGTGATGCGCGACGGCACGATGCGCAGCATCAGGATCGACTGCGTCGACGACTACGGCGCCTACATCCAGTTCGGCGTCGGCCACCACGGCAACGCCCTGGCCCAGGTCACCGGCCCGTACACCATCGGCAGCGTGCGCTACCGGGTCCGCGCGGCGCTGACCAACAAGAACCAGCAGGGCGCCTACCGGGGCTTCGGCTCCGAGGTCAACAACTGGATGCTGGAGCAGATGGTGGACAAGGCCGCCCGGGAGATCGGGATGGACCCGGTCGAGATCCGGCGGCGGAACTTCATCCGGCCCGAGCAGTTCCCGTACTTCATCCCCAGCGGCAACGTCTACGACAGCGGCAACTACACGGCCGTCCTCGACGAGGCGCTGCGGCTCGGGGAGTACGACCGCTGGCGCGCCGAGCAGGCCCGGCTCCGCGAGCAGGGCCGCTACATCGGCATCGGGGTGATCTCCGCCCAGGAGCGCAGCGTCTTCTCCGCGACCGAGTTCTGGTTCTGGTTCGACGAACCCAACGCGCCGGTCACCAGCAGCCCGGAGAGCGTGACGCTGGGGGTCGACGCCACCGGCACCATCACCGCGACGCTGTACTCGTGCGCCTTCTGGGGCAACAGCCCGGAGACGATGGTCGCCCAGCTGGTCGCCGAGGAGTTCGACTGCGACCCGCACGACGTGTCGATCATCTACCACGGGACCTCCGGCGGGCTGCCGGCGACCGGGCCGGGTGGCTCGCGGACGACGGTCATGCTCGCCGGTGCCGTCGAGGGGGCCTCGGCCAAGATCAAGGCCAAGGCGCGGCGGGCCGCGGCGCACCTCATGGAGGTCGACCCGGAGGACCTCGAGTGGGCCGACGGCGGCTTCCACGTCCGGGGCGTGCCCGACCAGCGCAAGGGCCTCGACGAGATCGCGGCCATGCTGCACATGTTCAAGCACAGCTTCCCCGAGGACGTCGAGTCCGGCCTCGAGGAGTCCAAGGTCTTCGACCACCCGTACACCACGATGCCCTCGGCCGACCGCAGCGACCTCGGCGTCTTCTACCCGTTCATGGGCAACGCCTGCCACGTGCCCGTGGTCGAGGTCGACGTCGAGACCGGGCGGGTCGGCATCCTCGCCTACGCCGCGGTCCACGACTGCGGGACGCTGGTCAACCCGCGCTCGCTGGCCGGGCACATCGTCGGCGGCACCGCCCAGGGGATCGGCACCGCGTTCTACGAGGAGTTCGTCTACGACGAGCAGGGGCAGCTGACCACCGGCAGCTTCCTGGACTACTCGATCCCGACGGCGATGGAGGTCCCGGAGCTGCGGATCGGGCACGTCGAGACACCGTCCCCGTACACCCCGCACGGGATCAAGGGCGGTGGTGAGGGTGGCCGGATGATGGCGCCGGCCGCGCTCAACGCGGCGGTCAACGACGCCCTGGCCCCGCTCGGGGTGCGGGTCACCGAGCTGCCGATGACCCCCGACCGGCTTCGCGCGGCGCTCCGCACGGCGGGGGTGGGCCCGGAACGGCGGTGACCCGCCGCGGGGTCACCACCGTCCGGGGCCGGTCACCCCGTGGCCGCGTCCTCGCCCATGGCGGCGGTGCGGAGCAGGTACCGCAGGATGAAGTCGTGCGACGTCGCCAGGTGCAGGCGGGTCAGCTCGGCGACCTCCCGCGGGTCCCCGCGGCGCACCGCGGCCAGGATCTGCCGGTGCTCGTCGTGCAGGTGCTCGACGTCGCCGATGACGTCGAGGTGCAGGTACACGTAGCGGTCGGTCAGCCGGCGCAGCTGCTCGGTGAGGGCCACCATGCGCGGACGGTCGGCGCGCTCGTAGACCAGCGCGTGGAACCGGGCGTTGGCCTCCAGCCACTCCCCGGGGGTCATCTCCCCGGACTCCATCCGGGCGGCGAGCGCGGACATCTGGGCGATCTCCGCGCGGCCGACGTTGGGCACCGCGATGGCGGTGACCACCGGCTCGACGGCCTCCCGCATCTCGTAGAGCTCCTGCAGCTCCGGGATGGACAGCCCGGTGACCACCGCACCGGTCACCGCGAGGTCGACCAGGCCCTCGGTGGACAGCACGTGCAGCGCGTCGCGCACCGGGATGCGGCTGACCCCGTACTCCGCGGCGATGTCGGACTGCGAGAGCACCGTCCCCGGGGGGATGGCCCCGGTCCGGAGCCGGTCGCGCAGCCCGCGCGCGACGCGGCTGCCCGCTGACTCGTCGCTCATCTCAGCTCACCTCGGTGCCGTTCCCCGGACGTCGGGACATCGTCGCACCGCCGTCCCTCACGCCTCACCGCGGCGCAGCGAGCCGACGACCAGCCGGTCGACGCTCATGTCCAGGGCGGCGTCGTCGCCGACCGCCCCGAACGCGCGCAGCATGTCCTTGATGTCGGCGTGCACCCGCGGGCTGCGGGCCCGCAGCGCGGCGACCCGCTCGTCGACGTCCTTGCGCAGCTCCTCGCCGGAGGCGACGACCGCGTTGAGCAGGCCGAGCTCGAGTGCCCGCGACGCGGTCACCTGCTCGCCGGTCGCGGTCAGCCAGAAGGCCTGTCGTTCGCCGACCTTCCGCGGCAGCCAGGCCAGCACCAGCGCGGGGGCCAGGCCGATGCCGACCTCGGGGAAGGAGAAGCGGGCGTCGGCCACGGCGACGGCCACGTCGCAGGCGGCCAGCACCCCGACGCCGAAGCCGGCGGCGTCGCCGGTCACCTCGGCGACGGTGACCAGGCGGGTCCGACGGAA
Source organism: Geodermatophilus sp. SYSU D01105 (assembly GCF_054050095.1). Lineage (NCBI taxonomy): Bacteria > Bacillati > Actinomycetota > Actinomycetes > Geodermatophilales > Geodermatophilaceae > Geodermatophilus > Geodermatophilus sp. SYSU D01105. The sequence goes on along the minus strand of NZ_JBJGYR010000026.1, from coordinate 9,372 downwards.
GGCGCGGGTGGCGGCGACCAGCGTCTCGGCCTCGCCACGGACCACGCCCGGTGCGGCGTTGGTGCCGCCGCGCTCGCGGCCGAGGCAGAACGTCTCGCCGGCCGAGCGGATCCGGAGCACGTGCGCCCCCTCGGGCGGGTCCTCCAGCAGGGTGGTCAGCGCGCGCACGTCGGCGAGGGCCCAGAGGCCGTCGGGCCGGTCCACCTCGGCGACGACGACGCCGTCGGTGACCGGGGAGATCGACAGGCCGGTCATCAGTTCAGCCGTCCCGTCGCGCGGCCGCCGTACCAGTCGACGTCGTCGGCCGCGGTCCGGACGGTGACCGCGCGGACGTGCGTGAAGTCGTGGAAGGACTCCCAGCCGCCCTCGCGGCCGGTGCCGCTCTCCTTGAGCCCGCCCCACGGCGAGGAGGGGTCGAGGCGGTGGTGGTCGTTGACCCAGACCATCCCCATCTCCAGCTGCGCGGCCACCCGGTGGGCGCGGGCGACGTCGCGGGTCCAGATCGCCGAGCCCAGCGCGAACGGCGAGTCGTTGGCCTGGCGGATCGCGTCGTCCTCGTCGTCGAACGGGATGACGACGACCACCGGCCCGAAGATCTCCTCCTGCGCGATCCGCATGTCGTTGCGGACGTCGGCCAGGACGGTCGGCTCGACGAAGAAGCCACCCGGCAGGTCCGGCACCTCGGCGGCCCGGCCGCCGGTGACCAGCCGGGCGCCCTCGGCGATCCCGCTCTCGACGTGCCGCAGGATGCGGGTGCGGGCGCGCTCGGAGATGACCGGCCCGAGCTGGGTCTCGGGCAGCGTCGGGTCCCCGATGCGGATCTGCCGCGCCTGCGCGGCGAGCGCGTCGACGACGTCGTCGTAGATGCCGCGCTGGACCAGCAGACGGCTGCCGGCGATGCAGGTCTGCCCGGCTCCGATGAACCCGGCGAAGGCCGCGCCGCGCGCGGCGGTGTCCACCGGTGTGTCGTCGAAGACGAGGACCGGGGACTTGCCGCCCAGCTCCAGGGTGGCCTTGGCGAAGCGGCGGGCGGTGGCCAGCGAGATCGCCCGGCCCACCTCCGTGCCGCCGGTGAAGACGACCTTCTTGACCAGCGGGTGCTCGGTGAGTGCCGCGCCCGCGGTGTGCCCGAGGCCGTTCACCACGTTCAGCACGCCCGGGGGGATGCCGGCGTCGGCGGCGATGTCCCCGAGCAGCATCGCCGTGAGCGGTGTCTGCTCCGAGGGCTTGAGGACCACGCTGTTCCCGGTCGCGAGGGCCGGCGCGAGGCTCTTCGAGGCGATCATCATCGGGTGGTTGAACGGCGCCAGGATGCCGACGACGCCGAGCGGGAAGCGGCTGGTGTACGCGTGGTAGTCGCCGCGCAGCGGGACGACGGCGTCCCGGTCGGCCAGCAGGAGCGAGGCGTTGTACCGATACCACTCCGACAGGCGGGTGATCTGCGCCTTGGTCTCGGTGATCGGCCGGCCGTTGTTCATCGTCTCCAGCTTGTAGAGGTCCTCCATGCGGGCCTCGATGCCGTCGGCGAACGCGTGCATGACCCGGGCGCGGTCGTGGATGGGCATCCGGCTCCACACGCCGGAGCGGAACGTCTCGTCGGCCACCCGCACGGCCCGGTCGACGTCCTCGGCGTCGGCGGCGGCCACGGCGGCGATGACCTCACCGGTGGCGGGGTTGAGGACCTCGATCGGCTCGGCGCCGCCGGGGGAGAGCTCCCCGCCGATGCGCAGTCCGGTCGGCAGCGAGGCGACCGGCAGGTCCACGACGTCGGGGACGGGGTTGGACAGGGTCACGGGCACTCCAGGATCGGTCGTATGCGCAGCACGGCTGCCTGTATACGGGGTTGTCCGACGATAGGCCGCGGACCCGTGGCAGGGCAAGGGTGTCCTCAGGCGGGTGCCGGTCGGGTCCCCGGTCCGGGGAGGAAGCGCCCGCCGCGAGCGCGCACCGGGCGGCCCTCCTCGGCGACCAGCTCGCCGCGCAGCCACGTCTGCACCACCCGGCCCTGCACCGCGCGCCCGTCGTAGGGCGTCCACCCCGCCTTGGACAGCACGTCGGCGTCGCGCAGCGTCCGCCTGCCGCCGGGGTCGACGAGCACCAGGTCGGCGTCGGCGCCCGGGGCGACCCGCCCCTTCCGCGGCCACAGGCCATAGGTCCGGGCGGGCTGCTCGGCGTAGACCCGGGCGACGTCCTCGTAGGCCAGGTGGCCCCGGGCCACGGCGTCCAGGAGCAGCTGCATCGTGCTGTCCAGACCCGGCAGGCCGAAGTGCACGTTCCAGATGTCACCGGCGCGCTTCTGCTCCAGCGTGGAGGGCGCGTGGTCGCTGGACATGTGCGTGAGGACGCCGGCCCGCAGCAGCCGCCACATCTCGGCCTCGTCCTCGTCGGTGCGCGCCCGGGCCGGCGGGGTGAACTTCCGCAGGGCGCCGGCGTCGAGCACCTCGTCCTCGCGCAGCAGGAAGTACTGCGGGCAGCCCTCGACGGCCAGGCCCGCCCCGCGGGCACGCTCGGCCGACAGGTACGCGGCGACCTCCGGGGAGCTCACGTGGGCGACCGTCGCCCGGGCCCCGGTCCGCCGGACCAGCAGCGCCGCGACGGCGGCGGCGACGAGCTCGGCGTCCCGGTTGCGCCACTCGGGGACCAGCCCGCCGTCGGTGCGGCCCTCGGCCCGCAGCAGGGCCTCGGCGGCCTCGGTCAGGGACTCGTCCTCGCAGTGCAGCAGGCTCACCGCGCCGGCCCGGGCGGTCGCCTCCAGGTGCTCCTTGAGCCGGGCCGGGTCGTGCCCGGGGACGCCGTGGGTGGTGCAGGTGAAGACCTTGAAGAAGGTCACCCCGGCCGCCCACAGCGCGGCGACCTCACCCGCGGCGCCGGGCCAGGCGTGCGCGGCCAGCCCGAAGTCGACCTCGGAGCGCTCCCGCAGGTACGCGGTCTTGTCGCGCAGGTCGTCGACGGTCCGCACCGGTGCCCCGTGGGTGTGCTCGACGATCGTGGTGACCCCCGCCGCGGCGGCGGCTGCCGTCCCGGTGGGGAAGTCCTCCCGCTCGGGGCTGCCGGGGTCCATCAGGTGCACGTGCGTGTCGATCCCGCCGGGCAGCACGACCAGGCCGGCGGCGTCCACCGTGCGCGCGGCGGTCGGCGCGCCGTCGGCCACCGGCGGGCCGACGTGCACGACGACGCCGTCCCGCACACCGACGTGTGCGCGACGGCGGCCGGTGGGCGTGACGACGGTGCCGCCCGCGACGAGCAGGTCCAGGTCGGTCATGGACGGTCCTCTCGGGGGAGTGGGGCCCTACGGTGGGCCGGCCGGGTGCCGACCGGGCTCGCGGCCGGGAACGGGAGGTCAGGGGCATGGGGACGCAGGTGGGCCGGCCGCGGGTGGCCGTGGGGTCGCTCGGCGGCACGATCACGATGACCGCGCCCGCGGGGGGTGGCGGGGTGCAGCCGGCGCTGGACGCGGCCGACCTGCTGCGCGGCGTGCCGGGCCTGGGCGAGGTCGCCGACATCGCGGCCACGACCCTGCAGACCGTGCCGAGCGCCTGGCTCACCCCGGCCGACGTCCTCGCCGCCGCGGACTGGGCCGCCGCGCAGGTGACCGCGGGGGCCGCCGGCGTCGTCCTCGTCCAGGGCACCGACACGATCGAGGAGACCGCCTACCTGGTCGACCTGCTGTGGGACCGTCCCGAACCGGTCGTCGTCACCGGTGCGATGCGGCACCCGTCGTCGCCGGGAGCCGACGGACCGGCCAACCTGCTCGCCGCCGTCCGCGTCGCGGCCGACCCGGGCGCCCGCGACCGGGGCGTGCTCGTCGTGCTCAACGACGAGGTGCACGCCGCGAGCCGGGTCCGCAAGACCGACAGCGTCGCGCTGCAGGCCTTCACCTCCGGGGCGTTCGGGCCCGTGGGCCGGGTGCACGAGGGCACGGTGACCTTCGCGGGCCGGACGGCGCGCTGGCCGGTGCTGCCCCGACCGGCCGGGGGGCGCGACCCGCGGGTGGCCCTGCTCGAGACCTCCCTCGGGGACGAGGGGCACCTGCTCGCCCTCGTCGCCGAGGCGGGGTGGGACGGGGTCGTCGTCGCGGGGTTCGGCGCCGGGCACGTGTCGGCCGCCGCGGCGGAGGTGGTCGGCGCGGTGGTGCGGCGCTGCCCCGTGGTGCTGGCGACCCGCACCGGCGGAGGACCGGTGCTGGAGGGCACCTACGGGTTCGTCGGCAGCGAGCAGGACCTGCTCGGCCGCGGTGTGCTGCGGGCCGGGTGGCTCGACGCGCGCAAGGCGCGCCTGCTGCTGTGGACCCTCCTGGCCGGCGGCGCGGACGCCGAGACCGTCCGGGCGACCGTCGCCGCCCGGGGTGCGGCGCCGGGTGGGCCCGCCTGAACCGGCGCGGCTCAGAGCCGCCCGCCGGTCTGCTCGAGGATCTCCCGGACCCGTTGCTTGGCCAGGTCGGTGTAGCGGTACACCGCCGCCCGCGCCGTCTCGGCGTCGCCGCGCTCCAGGCCCTCGGTGATCCCGCGCTGGGCCTCGATGAAGCTCTGCGAGGTCACCGGCGTCGCGCCGAAGCTGCGGGTCATCACCGACTTGATGTGCAGCTGCGCGAACGCCGTGGTCAGCGGTGCGCTGTGGGCCAGGGCCACCAGCGTCTCGTGGTAGGCGTAGTTCGCGTCGAGGTAGCCGTCGAAGTCGACGAACCGCTCGCCGACCAGGAGCGCGGCCATGGCCTCGAACCGGGTGCGCAGCTCGGCCAGCTCCGCCTCGGGCACCCGTCCGCAGACCATGTCGATGACCCCCAGCTCGATGGCGCAGCGGGCGTCGAAGGTCTCGTCGGAGGTCCGCGTGGTGAACGGGACGACGACGTAGCCGCGCTCCGGGTCGCGGCGCACCAGGCCCTCGGCCGCCAGCCGGGTGAGCGCGTAGAACGCCGCCGGCTTGTCCACGTCCAGGGAGTAGGCCAGGTCGTCCAGCAGCAGCACGGTGTCGGCGGCGTAGCGACGCTCCAGCACCTGCTGGCGGGCCCGCTGGTAGACGGCGTCGTCGCGGGCGAACTCGAAGCGGCCGAAGCCGCCGCGGAAGTAGGTCAGCGGAGCGCCCTCGTCGGCCTCGGCCTGGCGGACCCGGCCGAGGAAGATCGTGTGGGTCGCCGCGTTGACCTGCTCGACCACCTCGCACTCGATGCGCGCCAGTGCCTCGGTCAGCAGGGGCACCCCCGTGACGCCCTCGGCGACCTGCACCCCGGCGAACTTGTCCGCCGTCGGCGTCGCGAACTGCTGGGCGAGGTGCCCCTGGCCCTGCCCGAGCACGTTGACGCCGTAGGCGCCGGCCTCGGCGACCGCGGCGCAGGTCGCCGAGGAGGTGTTCAGGCAGGCGAGCATCATCGGCGGGTCCAGCGACAGGGAGGTCACCGAGCTCGCCGTCATGCCGAACGCGCCGTCCGCGGTGCGCGTGGTCACCAGGGTCACGCCACTGGCGAGGTGGCCGACGACGTGCCGGAACGTCCCGGCGTCGACCGGGGCGGGAGCTGCCGGCTCGGGAGTGCTCACGGGGGACCCTCCTCGGGGGCCGTGCCGCGCCCCGAGCGGGCGCGGACCTGCGGTCGAGTGAAACCGCGCGGCGGTCCCCGGCACATGGCGGAGCGCGTCACCCCGGCGCGGTCGGGATGCCGGGGCCCGTCACCCCGCCGTCCCGACTCACGTCCGCCGTCATCGCCCGGCGGTCAACTTGTCGGCTCCCGACACTGCCCGGGGACCGGTCCGGGGCCTTGACTGGGCGGCGTCCACCGGCCGACCCCTGAGGAGGACGTCGTGAGACTGGGCTACTTCGCCATGCCGATGCACCCGCAGGGACGGGCCTGGGCCGAGACCCTCCAGGAGGACCGCGAGGCGGTCGTCCTGGCCGACCGGCTCGGCTTCCACGACGCGTTCATCGGCGAGCACCTCACCGACCGCCACGAGAACATCACCAACAGCCTGGTCTTCCTGGCCACGCTGATCCCGGAGACGCAGCGGATCCGGCTGGCCACCGGGACGACGAACCTGTCCCACATGCACCCCGCGCTGGTCGCGGTCAACAGCGCGATGTTCGACCACCTCTCCGGTGGCCGGTTCATCCTGGGCGTCAGCCCCGGCGCGCTGCCCTCGGACGCGGAGCTGCTGGGCCTGCTCAAGGAGGACCGCAACCAGATCTTCGCCGAGGCGATCGACGTCATCACCGCGCTGTGGGAGCGCGAGCCGCCCTACGACATCGACTTCCCCGACAACCGGTTCACCGTCAGCACCGCGAACACCTACGACGGCGACGTCGGCGTCGGGATCGTCGGCAAGCCGCTGCAGCAGCCCCGGCCGGAGGTCGTCGGCACCGTCGTCGCGCCGTTCTCCAAGGGCGTCATCGCCATGGGCGCCAAGGACTTCCACCCGCTGTCGGCGAACTTCCTGCTGCCGCAGTGGGTGGCCACGCACTGGCCGAACTACGTCGAGGGCCGGGAGTCGGTCGGCGCCACCGCGTCGCCGGCGGACTGGCGGGTGGCCCGCACGGTCTTCGTCGCGGACGACGCCGACGTGGCCGAGGCCTACGGGCGGGCCGACGCGGGCAGCCCGTACCGCTACTACTACGGGAAGATGCTCGGCAAGATGCGGTCGCTGGGCCGCCTCGCGCTGTTCAAGACCTCCCGCGAGCAACCCGACGAGGAGGTCTCCCTCGAGGGCGTCCTGCGCGACCTGGTGATCTGCGGGACGCCGGACTCGGTGGCCGACCAGATCCTGGCGCTGCGCGAGCAGACCGGGGAGTTCGGCGAGCTGGTCTACGCCGGCCTGGACTGGGTCGACCCCGGCCTGGCCCGCCGCTCGATGGAGCTCATGGCGACCGAGGTCATGCCCCGGGTCAACGACGCGCTGGGCGCCGACGACGGCCCCGTCCCCGCCGACGGGGGGCGCTGACGATGGGGGAGGACCGGCTGCCCCTGCCCCCGGAGGGCGAGCTGACCGACGCCCAGCGGGCCGCGGTCGCCGAGATCAGCTCGGGCCCGCGCGGCGCGGTCATCGGCCCGTTCGCGCCGCTGCTGCGCAGCCCCGAGCTGATGACCCGGCTGCAGAAGGTCGGCGAGCACCTGCGCTGGTCCAGCCCGCTGGACCGCCGGCTGTTCGAGATGACGATCCTGTTCGTCTCCCGCTGGTGGGACCAGGACTTCGAGTGGAGCTACCACCACCCGCTGGCGCTGGAGGCCGGGCTCGACCCGGCGGTGGCCGACGCCCTCGGCGAGGGACGGCGGCCCGAGGGGATGGACCCGGCCGCGGCAGCGGTGTGGGACCTGCTCGACGAGCTGCACCGCACCCGCCGGGTCGGCGACGACACCTACGCCCGCGCGCTCGAGCAGCTCGGGGACGCCGGGGTGGTCGAGGTGGTCGGCGCGGCCGGCTACTACACGACGCTGGCCATGGTCATGAACGTGGCCCGTACCCCGGTGCCCGGCGGCTCCACGCTGCCCGACCGGAGCGCCGCGAGCGACGGAGCCCTCCGGTGACCGGCGCGACGCTGCCCACCCCGGTGCTGCACCGCACGGGGGAGGGCCGGCCGGTGCTCCTCCTGCACCCGCTGGGGGTCGACGCGTCCTTCTGGGACGACGTCGTCCCCGCGCTCGGTGGAGCGGAGGTGCTCACCTACGACTTCCCCGGCCACGGGTCGACGCCGGTGCCCCCGCAGCCCTACACGATCGAGGACCTCACCGACCAGGCGGCGGCGCTGCTCACCGAGGCCGGCGCCGTCCCCGCCGACGTCGTCGGCGTCTCCCTCGGCGGCCTGGTCGCCCAGCGGCTGGCCGCCTGCCACCCGGAGCTGGTGCGCAGGCTCGTGGTGGTCGACGCCGTGTCGGTCTACCCGCCGCCGCTCAAGCAGCAGTGGCGGGACCGGGCGGCGGCCGCCCCCGAGCAGGGCATGGCGCCGTTCGTCGACCCGACGCTGTCGCTGTGGTTCACCGCGGACACGCTGGCGGCCGGTGGGCCGGTCGTCGAACGGGTCCGGCGCACCGTCGCCGACGCCGACCCGCAGGGCTACGCCTACGCCTGCACGGCGCTGGAGGAGGTCGACCTCACCGGCGTCGTCGGCCGGATCACCGCACCCACGCTGCTGGTGTGCGGGGAGGACGACGCCCCGCCGTTCACCGCGGCCGCCCGCGAGCTGGCCGCCACGCTGCCCGATGCCCGGCTGGTGTGGCTCTCGCCGGCCCGGCACGCCGGCGTCCTGGAGCAGCGGGACCAGTTCGTCGAGGCCCTGACCGGCTTCCTGGGGGACGGGACCGCCCGGTGACCCGCGAACCGGTCGGGTTCGTCGGCCTGGGCGTCATGGGCTCGGCGATGAGCACCCACGTTCTCGCCGCCGGGTACCCGGTGCCGGGCTTCGACGTCGACCCGGGCCGCCGGGCCGAGCACGAGCAGCGCGGGGGCACGGCGTGCGCCAGCCCGGCCGAGGTGGCCCGCGGAGCGCGGATCGTGGTCACCTCGCTGCCGAGCGCCGACGCGCTGCTCGCCGTCCTCGACGGGGACGACGGGCTGGGGGCCGGCGCGAGCCCGGGCCTGGTGGTGGTCGAGACCAGCACGCTCTCCCCGGAGACCAAGCGCGCGGGTGCCGAGCGCGCGCGGGCCTTCGGCGCCACGCTGCTGGACTGCCCGATGAGCGGCACCGGCCAGCAGGCCCGCGACGGCGACCTGATCGCCTACCTCAGCGGGGAGGAGGAGGCCAAGCGGCGGGCGACACCCGTGCTCGAGGCCTTCACCCGGGCCCAGTACGACCTGGGCGCCTTCGGGCAGGGCACCGCGATGAAGCTCGTCGCCAACCTGCTGGTGGCGGTGCACAACGCGGCCGCCGCGGAGGCGCTGCTGCTCGCCCAGCGCGCCGGTCTGGACCTGGAGCAGGTCCTCACCGCGGTCGGGGACGGCGCCGGCGGCTCGCGCATGCTGCAGGTCCGCGGCCCGCTCATGGCCGCCGGCCGGTACGAGCCCGCCACGGCCACCGTCGCCACCATGCAGAAGGACAACGGGCTCATCGCCGAGTTCGCGCACGGCGTCGCCAGCCCCACGCCGCTGTTCTCGGCCACCCGCGTGCTCTACGAGGCCGCGATCGCCCAGGACCGGCTCACCCAGGACACCGCGTGCGTGTTCGGCGTCCTCCAGCGGCTGGCAGGCCAGTGAGCGGACAGGGGCGTGGGCACCGCAGCGAGGGACGAGTGAGGAGCGGAGCGCCCCGCGGGAGCGAACGGGGGGCACTGAGCGGACAGGGGCGTGGGCACCGCAGCGAGGGACGAGTGAGGAGCGGAGCGCCCCGCGGGAGCGAACGGGGGGCACTGAGCGGACAGGGGCGTGGGCACCGCAGCGAGGGACGAGTGAGGAGCGG
>NZ_JBJGYR010000025.1:0-70660 GCF_054050095.1 Geodermatophilus sp. SYSU D01105 | reverse complement strand
CCCGCGATCACAGGCGCGCCTCGCTCACTCCCCGCGATCACAGGCGCGCCTCGCTCACTCCCCGCGATCACAGGCGCGCCTCGCTCACTCCCCGCGATCACAGGCGCGCCTCGCTCACTCCCCGCGATCACAGGCGCGCCTCGCTCACTCCCCGCGACGGCGCTCCTGCTCGGCGAGGAACCGCTCGAACTCCGCGCCGAGCTCGTCGCCGCTGGGTACCTCGCCGAGGTCGCTGAGCAGGTCCGAACCCTCCCGGGCGGCGGCGAACTGGTCGTACTGCTGCTCGAGTGCCGCGACGACGGCGACGTTCTCGGGAGAGTGGCCGATCTGCTCGTCCACCTCGGTGCGGTGGGCCTCGGCGGCCTCCCGCAGCGTCTCGGTCGGCAGGTGCAGCCCGGTGAGCCGGGTGAGGTGCTCCAGCAGGGTCAGCGAGGCGGCCGGGAAGGTGGCCTGGGCCAGGTAGTGCGGCACGTGGGCGGCCACGCCGAACGCGTCGACGCCGGCCTCGCCCAGGCGCAGCTCCAGCAGCGCCGCGACGCTGCCGGGGATGCGCAGTTCGCCCCAGTAGACGGGGTAGGACTCGATGAGCTGCCGCCGGGTGGCGTGCGCGGTGACGGTGACCGGGCGGGTGTGCGGGACGGGCATGGGGATGGCCTGCAGCGCGACCACCGACGTCACGCCGAGCCGCTCGACCAGCCAGCTCACCGCGGCCACGAACCGCTCCCAGGCGAAGTCGGGCTCGGCGCCGTGCAGCAGGAGGAACGGCTCGCCGGCGTCGTCCTCCACCGCGTACAGCACGATCTCCGGCGCGGTGAACGACTCGTACCGGTCGCCGTTGAACGTCATCCGGGGCCGGTGGGCGCGGTAGTCGACGAGGCTGTCGACGTCGAACCGGGCGATGACCTGGTGCGACAGGCCGGCCAGCAGGTGGGAGCCGGCGAGGGCACCGGCGTGCGCGGCGTCGAACTCACCGGCGAGGTCGTGGACGAGGACCAGGCCGCGGCGGTGCGCCGCCCCGGTCACCTCCGCCTCGCGCGCGAGGAACGGCTCGGCCTCGGGGAGCAGCTCGACGAGCTCCTCCGGACGGTGCGCCACGGGGATGCCTCCTCGTTCTCGGGGTCTGTCGGTGTCAGCCCGCCGCAGGCGGCGGGCATTCCCGGCTCACCCGTGCGGGGAGCTCAGCGGCCGTCGTCGTCCGTCGAGTCGGGTGGAGGGCGGTCGCCGGATGCCACGTCGACGCGCTCCCGCACCACCGTCGTCCCTGACGCGTCACTGGACAGCTGCGCCCGCGTGCCGTCGGCACCGACCTCGGGTGAGCGTCCGTCGAGCTCGTCGCGGACGTACCGGTAGACGACGGCGATGATCGCGGCCACGGGCACGCCGAGGAAGGTGCCGAGGATGCCGTACAGGCTGCCGCCGGCGGTGACCGCGAGGATCACCACGGCCGCGTGCAGGTTCAGCCCGCGCCCCTGGAGGATCGGCTGCAGCACGTTGCCCTCGAGCTGCTGCACGAGCAGGACGATGACCAGCACGATGAGCGCCGTCTGCCAGCCGTTGCTGACCAGGGCGATGAGCACGGCGAACGCGCCGGCCACGAACGCGCCGATGATCGGGATGAACGCGCCGAGGAAGGTCAGCACCGACAGGGGCAGCACGAGCGGCACGTCGAGGATCCACAGCCCGAGGCCGATGAAGAAGGCGTCGACGAACCCCACGAGGGCCTGCTGACGGATGAACTCCGACAGGGTGCTCCACGTCTTGTAGGACAGCGCGGCCACGTGCGGGGCGACCTTCGGGCCGGTCTGTGCGGCCAGCCACGGCAGCCAGCGCGGGCCGTCCTTGATGAAGAAGAACGCCAGGACGAGCGCGAGCACCAGGTTGAGCAGTCCGTTGCCGACCGCCGTGGCCCCGGTCAGGGCGTAGCCGGCGATGTTCTGCGCGTTGTTCTGGACGGTGTTGATGACCTGGTCGACGCCCTGGCCGATCTGGTCCTGGCCGAGGTTGAGCGGTGGTCCGGTCACCCACTCCTGCAGGTCCTGCAGTCCGGCGGTGGCCGCGTCGGCCAGCTCGCCGGACTGGTCGGCCACCTGCGGGATGATCCAGGCGAAGAGGCCGACGATCACCCCGAGGAACGCGAGCAGCACGACCAGGGCGGCCAGCGCCGGCGGGAAGTGCAGCCGGCGCAGCAGCCGGGCGGGTGGCCACAGCACCGTGGCGAACAGCAGGCCCAGGATCACCGGCAGCAGGACCGGCCACAGCTTGCCGAGCACCCAGCCGACGACCACGACGCCCGCGGCGATCAGCAGCAGCTGTGCCGAGGCCACGGCCAGCGCCCGGACCCCCTTCCGCAGGCGCGGGCCGCGCTCGGGGCTGGGAGCCGGGCTGGCGGCGACCCCGAGGGTCGGGCCGGGGGTGACGGCGGGGTCCACGCCACCCCCGTCGGGACGCTCGGCCGTCTCGTCGGCAGCTCCGGGCGCGGAGCCGGATCGGCCGGACGAGCGGAGCTGCAGACGCTTGACCACGGCACGTGGATGTCCGTTCTCGGCCGACCGGAAACGATCACCGGGCCCGCGTCGTAGCGTCGGTCCCATGCCGAAGACCGCGACAGCCGACCGGGTCGACCGGGCCGCGCTGGAGGAGTTCCTCCGTCCCCGCCACAAGGCCGTGCTGGTCACCCGCCGCAGCGGAGGTGGCGTGCAGCTCTCGCCGGTCACCTGCGGCCTGGACGGCGAGGGGCGCGTCGTCGTCTCCACCTACCCGCAGCGGGCGAAGGTGGCCAACGCCCGCCGCGACCCCGCCGTGTCGCTCTGCGTCCTCTCCGACGACTTCGACGGCCCCTGGGTGCAGATCGACGGCCGGGCCGAGGTGCTCGACCTGCCCGACGCCCTCGAGCCGCTGGTCGACTACTTCCGCTCCATCAGCGGCGAGCACCCCGACTGGGACGAGTACCGCGCCGCGATGACCCGGCAGGGCAAGTCGCTGCTGCGGATCACCGTCGAGCGGTGGGGGCCGGTCGCGACCGGCGGCTTCCCGCCCGAGGTGGCCGCGCGGATGTAGTGCTGGCCCGCGCGGGGGAAAGCTGACAGGCTTGCGCGGTGCCGTTCGTGCTGACCGCAGCCCGGCGGGACGGCGGCCGCGGCGACCCGGCCGCCGCCGTCTCGCGGCTCGCCACGACGGTCCCGGCGGTCCTGCCCGTCGAGCGGACGGGGGACCGGGAGCTCTCCGGTGTCCTGGCCGACCCCGTCGTCGTCGTCGACGTGGTCCTCGGCCTCGTCCGTGAGGGCGGGTGGGACGTCGGCGTGGGCGCCGGCCCGCACCCCGACGGGCTGCGCAGCAGCGGGCCGGCCGTCCTGGGTGCCCGCCGGGCGGTGGACGCGGCCCGGCAGCGCAGCACCCGGCTGGCCGTGCGTGGCGTGGTCCCGTCCGACGCCGGCGACGCCCAGGCGGTCCTGACCGCGCTCGCGGTCCTGGTGCAGCGGCGCAGCGCGCCGGCGTGGGAGGCGATCGAGCTGGTCGGGGCCGGCCGCACGCAGGCCCAGGCCGCCGCCTCCCTCGGGATCTCCCGCCAGGCGGTCGGGCAGCGGCTGGCCGCCGGGCTGTGGGAGCTGGAGCGGGAGCTGCGCCCGACCGCTGCCCGGCTGCTCGCCCGGGCCGCGGGCTGATCCGCCGTCGAGCGCGATGATCACCGACCGGTGAGAATGGGGCGCCACCGCCGTCCAGCGCTCCAGGGAGAACCGTGTCCGAGCCGTCCGCGCCCGCCGGGCTCCGCAACGCCGAGCTGCTCACCGTCTACACCAACGACCACCTGGCCGCCGCCACCGGGGGCATCGAGCTGGTCCGCCGCATGCTCGGGCAGCACCGGGGCACCGCGTACGAGGCCCGGCTGACCGAGCTGCTCGGCGAGCTGCAGGAGGAGCGGTCCGCTCTGCGCGGCACGATGCAGGCCCTCGGCATCCCGGTGCGCCAGTACAAGCAGGTGGCGACCTGGGTCGGGGAGAAGCTCACCCGCCTGAAGCTCAACGGCCACCTCCTCTCGCGCTCCCCGCTGTCGGACCTGGTCGAGTTCGAGTTCATCGCCACCGCCGTGCTGGCCAAGCGGGCCGGCTTCGAGACCCTGCGCGCGCTGGGGGAGACCGACGAGCGGGTCGACGCCGAGCTGTTCCACCGCCTGATCGAGCAGGCCGACAAGCAGCACCACTGGCTGGCCGACGTCCGGCGGGAGGTCGCCGCGAGCGTGTTCGGCGGGCGCCCGGGGGCCGCCGACGAGGCCGCCGACACCTGAGCGGGCGCCGCGCCGTCGGCGCAGGTAGGAACGGTGCATGTGCCACGACACCGACAGCCGCCCGCCGGCGCCGCCGAGGACCGGCGCCGTCGCCGAGCGCGGCACGCTGACGCTCACCGCCGCTGACGGCACCGAGTTCGCCGCGGCCCACGCCGCGCCGGCGGAGCCGGCCCGGGTGGGGGTCGTGGTCCTGCCCGACATCCGCGGCCTGCACCCCTACTACGTGGCCCTGACCGAGCGGTTCGCCGAGGCCGGCCTGCCTGCCGTCGCCGTCGACTACTTCGGCCGGACGGCGGAGCTGCCGCCGACCGGCACGCGCGAGCAGGACTTCGAGTGGCAGACCCACATCCCGCAGACCACGCCGGCGGGCGTGGACGCCGACGTGGCCGCGGCGATCGCCCACCTGCGGGAGCGCACCCGGCCCGACCTGCCGGTGGTGACCGTCGGGTTCTGCTTCGGCGGCAGCCACTCGTGGCGGCTCGCGGGCGGGGACCTGGACCTGGCGGCGTGCATCGGCTTCTACGGGCGGCCGGCCATGGTCGGCGAGGCCGTGGCGACGCGCCCGACGCTCATGGTCATCGCCGGCGCGGACGCCGCGACGCCGCTGGAGGACCAGCTCGCGCTGGCCGAGCAGCTGCGGGCCGGCGGCGCCGAGGTGGAGACCGCCGTCTACGACGGCGCCCCGCACTCGTTCTTCGACCGCGCGTACGGCGACTGGGCCGACGCCTGCGCCGACGTCTGGCGCCGGGTGCTCGCGCTCACCGACCGGGTCGCCACCGGCTGACGACGGCGGGCGCAGCGCCGCGAGCGCCTCGGGCGGGGAGCGGGCCCTCCCGGAGCAGGCGGCCCGGCGTCGGTCCGGTGCGCGGGGTACCTCCTAGGCTCGGCGCCGTGAGCGAACAGCACGGCGGGGGGATCGACCCCGGGGTCATCGAGCTGGCGGCCCGCGTCTTCGACCTCGCCCGCGGGGGTGCCACGGAGGAGCTGGTGGCCTACCTGGACGCCGGGGTGCCGGCCAACCTGACCAACGACAAGGGCGACACGCTGCTCATCCTGGCGGCCTACCACGGCCACCCGGAGACCGTGGCCGCGCTGCTGGCCGCCGGTGCCGACCCGTCGCGGGTCAACGACCGGGGTCAGACGGCGCTGGCCGCGGCGGTCTTCAAGCAGTCCGAGGCGACCGTGCGCCACCTCCTGGCCGCCGGCGCCGACCCGGACGGGGGCGGGCCGACCGCGCGGGAGACGGCCGCGTTCTTCGACCTCCCGGCGATGGCCGCGCTGCTGGACGGTGCGCGCTCCTGACCCGGCCGGCCAGGCATGTCAGTCTGGTCCGCGGGTACGGCGGCGGCCCGAGGGGGAGGGCGGAGTGCACATGCTCGACGTCGAGACGTCCGGCGGGCCGGTGCCCGGCCGCGCACGCTGAGCGGGCGGGACGAGGATGGTCGCGCACCAGGACCTGGCGGGGGCCGGGGCGGAGGTCCCGCCTCCCGGGAGCACCCGCGCCCTGACCCCGGCCGAGGCCGGCGGCGTCCAGGACGCCACGGTGGTCGCCGCCCGGGCCGCCGAGGCGGGGCACGGTGCGGCGCACCAGGTGCCCGACCCGATCCCCGACCCGTCGCCGGGGGGGCTGCCGCGCTGGCTGGTGCTGGTCGGCGGGGCCGCCGCGGCGACCATCGCCATCGCGGGCGTCCGGTCGATCGCCTGGCTGGTCGGCCCCGTGCTGCTGGCGCTGGTCGTCGTCATCGCGCTCATGCCGGTGCAGCGCTTCCTGCAACGGCACGGCTGGCCGCGCTGGGCCAGCGCCACGGTGCTGCTGGTGCTGGTCTGGACGATCCTGCTCGCCTTCGTCGCGCTGCTGATCGTCTCGATCGCCCAGTTCGCCGCCCTGCTGCCCGACTACGCCGGTGCCGCCGAGGCGCTGCTCGCCTCGGTGGTGGCCGACCTCAACGACCGGGGCATCGTCTCCGGCCAGCTCTCCGACCTCATCGCCCAGTTCGACTACAGCCAGCTGGTGGGGGTGGCCACCGGCGTGCTGACCCGGGCCACCGACGCCGCCTCCACCCTGGTCCTGCTGCTGGCCGCGCTCGTGTTCCTCGCGATCGAGTCGGGCGGGTTCGGTCGGCGGCTGGGGCTGGTCGCCGCCGAGCGCCCGCACCTGCCCATCGCGCTGGGCCTGTTCGCCCGCGGCACCCGCAGCTACCTGTGGGTCAGCACGGTGTTCGGGGCCATCGTCGCGATCGGCGACGCGATCGCGCTGGCCATCATCGGCATCCCGCTCCCGGTGATCTGGGGCCTGCTGTCGTTCATCACCAACTACGTGCCCAACATCGGCTTCGTCCTCGGGCTGGTGCCGCCGGCCATCCTCGGCCTGCTCTCGGGCGGGTGGACGGAGTTCTGGGTCGTCGTGGCCGTCTACGCACTGCTCAACTTCGTCGTCCAGACCCTCATCCAGCCCCGGTTCGTCGGTGACTCGGTGGGGTTGTCGATGACGGTCACCTTCGTCGCCCTGCTGTTCTGGGGGTGGGTGCTCGGCGCGCTGGGCGCGCTGCTGGCGATCCCGCTGACCCTGCTGGTCAAGGCGATGCTCGTGGACGTCGACCCGCGGGGGCACTGGCTGGACGCGCTGCTGCGGGAGGAGCCACGGGCGCCGCGGACCAGCCGTGCCCGGCAGCGGGCCCACGCCCGGCGGGCCGCGCTGGCCTCGGTCCGCGCCCTGCAGCCGCACCTGCCGGGACGGCGCTCGAGCGGCACGGCGGCCGCCGCGGCAGAGCCGCCGGAGACCGAGGACGCGGCCGCGGCACGCGACCGCTCGGAGGGCTGAACGCGCAGGTCAGCGCGGAATGTCACACCCCCGGAGGACGTTGTCTCCATGTCGGGCACACCGCTCGGCGAGACGTCTTCGGAGGAACAGATGAAGGGCGACCGCGTAGAGGTCGTGATCGACGCCGGCGGCACGACCCGCACCTACGACATCGAGGCCACCCGCGCCGGACGGCGGGTGGACGTGACCCACGGCCGGGGGCTGGTGGAGGTCACCGAGACCACCCGCGGCGGCACCCCCGTCCGCACCGCGCGGTTCATGGCCGGGCGGGTCCTGGCGCTGGTGGAGCACCCCGCTCCGCGGCGGGCGCTGGACGACGACGCCGCGGTGACCGAGCTGCGGAAGACCGCGTGAGGGCGCACCCCGTCCTCGCCCCCGCAGGCTCGGGACGGGGCTCGGGGGCCCCGTGCGAGCACCCGCGCCGAGGGGCGCGGCCTGAGTGAGGCCCCCGCCCCGGAGCTGGTCGTCATGGCCGGGCTCCAGGGCAGTGGCAAGTCCACCTGGGTCGGGGAGCACCTCGCCGCCACCCACACCGTGGTGAGCAAGGACCACTGGCCCAACGCCCGCCGCCGCGAGGCCCGGCAGCGGCGCGTGGTCGACGAGCTGCTCGCCGAGGGGCGCAGCGTCGTCGTCGACAACACCAACCCGACGGCCGAGGACCGGGCACCGCTGGTGGCCGCGGCCCGGTCGGCCGGCGTCCCGGTCCGCGCGGTGTGGGTGGACACGCCGGTCCCCACCTGCGTGGCCCGTAACGACGGCCGCGAGGGCCGGGCCCGGGTCCCCCTCGCCGGCCTGTACGGCACGGCCGCGCGGTTCGCCCCGCCGACGGTCGCGGAGGGTTTCGACCGGGTGGACGTCGTCCGCCAGGGCTGATCCCGGCACGCCGGGCGGGGGCCGGGTCCCCGGGTGCGGTAGGACTTGTCCACCCGAGTCCCCGACCCCCGGAGGTCCCCGTGCTGGCCAGCATCGGTTACGCCGTCGCCTACACCGCGCTCGGCATCGCGTTGCTGACCCTCGGCTTCGTCGTCCTCGACCTGCTCACGCCCGGCCGGCTGGGCCGGCACATCCACGAGGAGCGGTCGGTCAACGCCGGCATCGTGCTCTCCACGGGCTTCCTCGGCCAGGGCGCGGTCGTCTTCGCCGCCATCTGGACCAACGCCACCAGCGGCTTCGGGGAGGCGTTGCTCTACACCGTCGTCTTCGGGGTGCTGGGTGTCCTGCTGCAGGCGGTCGCCTTCCTCGTGCTGGACCTGATCACCCCGGGCAAGCTCGGCGCGCACGTCACCGAGGTGGCGTTCCACCCCGCCAGCCTGGTGCTCGGGGCGGTGCAGCTCTCCGTCGCCGCGATCGTCGTCGCGAGCATCTGGCCCTGACGCCCCGGCCCCTCCGGGGCCGCCGCGACCCGCCGGGGCCTACCGGTCGGTAGGTCCGCGGACGGGCCGCCGTACCGTGTCCCCGGGCAGCCGTACGGCGCCAGACATCGAAGGGGATCGGGATGAGCGAGACGAGCAGCACCGGGGCCCGCGTGGCCATCGTGACCGGGGCGGCGCGCGGCATCGGCGCGGCCACCGCCCTGCGCCTGGCTCGGGACGGGTTCGCGGTGGGCGTGCTCGACCTGGAGGAGGCCGCCGGCAAGGCCACCGTGCAGGCGATCGAGGCGGCCGGCGGCCGGGCACTGGCCGTGGGCGCCGACGTCAGCGACGCCGAGCAGGTGGAGGCCGCGGTCGCACGCGTCGCCGCCGAGCTGGGCGCGCCCACCGTGCTGGTGAACAACGCCGGCGTCACCCGCGACAACATGCTGTTCAAGATGACCGAGGTCGACTGGGACGTCGTGATGAACGTGCACCTGCGGGGCGCCTTCCTCATGACCCGCGCGGTGCAGAAGCACATGATCGAGGCCAGGTGGGGCCGGATCGTGAACCTGTCCAGCGTCTCCGCGCTGGGCAACCGCGGCCAGGCCAACTACTCGACGGCCAAGGCGGGGCTGCAGGGCTTCACCAAGACCCTCGCCATCGAGCTGGGCAAGTTCGGCGTCACCGCCAACGCGATCGCGCCCGGGTTCATCGAGACCGAGATGACCAAGGCGACCGCCGAGCGGATCGGCATCCCGTTCGAGGACTTCATCGCCGGGGCCGCCAAGGAGATCCCGGTGCAGCGCGTGGGTCAGCCCGAGGACATCGCCCACCTGGTGTCCTTCCTCGTCAGCGAGGGCGCGGGCTTCGTCTCCGGGCAGGTCGTCTACGCCGCGGGCGGCCCGAAGGCCTGACGCAGGACCCCGTCCACCCCACCCTCCGCAGACCCAGGGCGGGACCCGGGACGGGCCGTTCCAGCACCTCAGCAGGGCCCGGGCGGGATCTCCGGCCGGGCCCTGCTGCGTGTCCGGGCCCTCCCGGTGGGTAAGGGAGGACGGATGACCCCGCTGCGCCTCGTCCTGCTCGGCGACTCGCTCGCGTACGGCTCCGGTGCCACCCACGTCGAGGACACCCTCGGCCCCCGCCTGGCCACCGTCCTCGACCGCGCCGGCTACGACGTCGACCTGCACGTCCTGGCCATCCCGGGCGCGGTGTCGCGGGACCTCGCCGCGCAGGCCCGCCGCGCCGTCCCGCTCGCACCGGACCTCGCCGTCGTGGTGGTCGGCGCCAACGACCTCGCCCGGTTCGTGCCGCCCGCGCAGGCCGCCGCCGCCCTCGGCGCGGCGGTGGGTGACCTGCGCGCGAGCGGCAGTGACGTGCTCGTGGTCCCGGCGCCGGACATGTCGATGGTGCCGTTCGTGCCCCCGGCGTACCGCCCGCTGGTGCGCACCGCCTCCCAACAGCTGCAGCGCGAGCAGGCCGCCGCCGCCCGGGCCGCCGGCGCGATGGTCGCGGAGGTGTCCGCAGCCGTGGCCGCCGCGTTCTCCGCCGACGCCGGACTGTTCTCCGCCGACCGGTTCCACCCGTCCTCGGCCGGCTACGCGCACATCGCCGACGCGCTGACCCCGCACGTGGTCGCCGCGGCCGCCGCCCGCCGGGAGTCCGCCGCCTGAGTCGTCCGGCGCCTGCGTCCGGGTCGCTCCGGGGGCGGGTCCTCCCGATCGTGGCGGCCCGTCCTCAGCAGGTGTGGTGCACCGGCGCCAGGCCGTACACGGGCGTCGGGATGCCGACCTGCCGGGCCTTGAGCTGCAGCGCCAGGTACAGCGAGTAGTGCCGCGACTGGTGCAGGTTGCCGCCGTGGAACCACAGCGCCTCCTGCTGGGTGGGCTTCCACATGTTGCGCTGCTCGCCCTCCCACGGGCCGGGGCCCTTGGTGGTGTCCGACCCCAGGCCCCAGACCTTGCCCACCCGGTCGGCGACCTCCTGCGAGATGAGGTCGGCGGCCCAGCCGTTCATCGAGCCGTAGCCGGTGGCGTAGACGACCAGGTCGGCCGGCAGCTCGGTGCCGTCGGCCAGGACGACGGCGTCCTCGGTGAGGTGGCGTGTCACCGGTCCCAGCGGGAGCTGGTCGGCCGGGTTGAGCCTCCGGCACGCCGAGATCCTGCTGGCCCTGGCCGAGCACCGCGCCGGCCGGTCGGCCGCCGAGCTCGCCGGGGACCTCTTCGGCGACCCGGCCCGCACGGTGACCGTGCGCGCCGAGGTGTCGCGGCTGCGCCGCACGCTGGGCTCGGTGGTGCTGGCCCAGCCCTACCGCATCGGGGAGGACGTCCACCTCGAGGTCCGGACGCCGGTGCCGGCGGCCCGGCTGCTGCCGGCGTCGACCGCCCCGGTGGTGGAGCGGCTGCGCCGAGGGCGCTGACCCTCGACGGCTCAGCCGGTTCCGCGGGGAGCGCGCAGCGCACGCGGGTCGGCGAACCGGGTCAGCACGGGGCCGGCGACGGCGAGGACGAGCACGTAGCCGGTCGCCACCGGGCCGAGGTCGGTCACGCCCGCGGTCACCGCCAGGCCTGCGATGACGATGGAGAACTCGCCGCGCGCCACCAGGGCGGTCCCCGCACGGAGCCGGCCGGGCACCGCGACCCCGTCCCGGCGGGCGGCGAACCAGCCGGTGGCCACCTTCGTGCCGGTCGTGACGAGCGCCAGCAGCAGCACCGCGGGCAGCACCGGCAGGATCGCGGCCGGGTCCGTGGAGAGACCGAAGGCGACGAAGAAGGTGGCCGCGAACAGGTCCCGCAGCGGCCCGAGGATCGCCCGCGCCCGTTCAGCGAAGGAGGCCGGCAGGGCCAGGCCGACCAGGAACGCCCCGACCCCGGCCGAGGCGCCCAGGGACTGTGCGAGCCCGGCCACCAGCAGGGTCAGGCCGACCAGCCGCAGCAGCACCTGCTCGTCGTCCGCGGAGGCGAGCAGCCGGCCGAGCCGCTGGCCGTGCCGCTGGGCGGCGAGCAGCACGAGCACCACGGCGCCCACGGCGAGCCCGATGCCGGCGGCGGCCGACGCCGGGCCGCTGCCCGCGAGCGCGACCACCAGCAGCGGGAGGAACAGCGCCATCGCGAGGTCCTCGAGCACCAGCACCGACAGCACCGCGGGCGTCTCCCGGTTGGCCAGCCGCCCCAGGTCGCCCAGCAGCCGGGCGACGATCCCCGACGACGAGATCCAGGTGACACCGGCCAGCGCCAGCGCGCCCTGCCACGGCAACCCGAGCAGCAGCCCGGCGACGAACCCCGGTGGGGCGTTGAGCAGCAGGTCGACCAAGCCCGAGGGACCGTGCCGGCGCAGCGAGGCGAACAGCTCGTCGGCGGAGAACTCCAGCCCGAGCGCGAGCAGCAGCAGGACGACGCCGATCTCGGCGGCGGCCTCGAGGAACGGCTGGGCCGTGGCCAGCGGGACGACGCCGCCCTCCCCGAGGGCCAGCGCGGCCACCAGCACGAAGGGGATCGGGGAGAGCCCGAGCCGTCGCGCCAGCAGGCCCAGCAGCGAGAGGCCGAGGAAGAGCAGGCCGAGCTCGAGCAGGAGGGCGGCGACGTGCTCCACCAGCCGCGCCCTACGCCTGCTCGGCCAGGCGGCGCTCCAGCTGCTCGAGCCCGGACTCCGACCCGATGGCGACCAGGACGTCGCCGGCCCGCAGCACGTCGTCGGGGCCGGGGGAGGGGACGACGTCGCTGCCGCGCACGATCGCCACGATCGAGCAGCCGGTCAGCGTGCGGGCGCGCGTGTCGCCGAGCCGCCGCCCGGCGAACCGTGAGTTGGCGGGGATCGGGAACCGGCCGGACTCCAGGCCGGGCACCTCGCGGGAGAGGTCGGCGAACCGCTGGGTGAGCCGCGGCGCGCCCAGCACCTCGGCCACCGCGTCGACCTCCTCGGCGTCGAGGCGGACGACGCCGAGCGCCCGGTCGGGGTCGCGCCGGTCGTAGACCGCGGCCTCGGCGCCGCCGTCCCGCTGGACGACGATGGCCAGCACCTGGCCCGCCCGGGTCCGCAACTCGTAGCGGACGCCCACGCCCGGCAGCATCGTCTCCTCGAGCTCCACGGCCGCATCGTGGCAGACCGCGGCGGCGCTCACCGGACGCCGGAGGGCAGCCGGGCGGCCAGGAGTTCGGCCAGGTGCAGGGCGCGGCGGCCGGCGAGCTGGTCGAGCTGGGTGCGGCAGGAGAACCCGTCGGCCAGCACGACGGCGTCCGGACCGGCCTCCCGGACGGCGGGCAGCAGCTGGTGCTCGGCGATCGCGACCGACACCTCGTGGTGGCCCCGCTCGACGCCCCAGTTGCCGGCCAGCCCGCAGCAGCCGCCCACCCGACGCACGGTGGCGCCGGCCGCGCGCAGCAGCCGCTCGTCGGTCGCCCAGCCGAGCACCGCGTGGTGGTGGCAGTGCGGCTGGGCGACGACCTCGACCCCGGCCAGGGACGGCGGTGTCCAGCCCGGCGTCTCGCGCAGCAGCTCGGCCAGGGTGCGGGTGCCCGCCGCGACCCGCTCCGCGGCCGGCCCGCCGACCAGCTCGAGCGCCTCCCCGCGCAGGACCGCGGTGCAGGAGGGCTCGACCCCGACCACCGGCACCCCGGCGTCCACCAGGGGCGCGAGCAGCTCGACGGTGCGGCCCAGCGTGCGTCGCGCGGCGTCGAGCTGTCCGGTGGTGATCCAGGTGAGCCCGCAGCAGGTCTCGGCGGGCGGCACCTGCACCCGGTAGCCGGCGGCCTCGAGCACCGCGGCGGTGGCCTCGGCGACCTCGGGGGCGAAGTGGTCGGTGAACGAGTCCACCCACAGCGCGACCGGCGCGGCGTCCGGGTTCGCCGGGGGCCGCTGCGCCCAGCCCGCCCGGAAGGTGCGGGGGGCGAAGGCCGGGAGGCTGCGCCGCTGGTCGACCCCGGCACCCCACTTCGCCAGCCGGCCGCCGAGGCGGGAGGCCATCACGGCGTTGACCAGCCGGGGCGCGCGGGCGGCGAGGTCGGCCCACCGCGGCAGCCGGCCGAGGGTGTAGTGCGAGAGCGGACGCAGCCGCCGGCGGTAGGACTGGTGCAGCACCTCGGCCTTGTAGGAGGCCATGTCCACGCCGGTGGGGCAGTCCCGCGAGCAGCCCTTGCACGACAGGCACAGGTCCAGGGCGGCGTGCACCTCCGGCGAGCGCCAGTCGTGCACCGGGCCGCCGGGGGCGAGCATCTCCTGCAGCACCCGGGCCCGGCCGCGGGTGGTGTCCTTCTCCTCCCGGGTGGCCGGCCACGACGGGCACATCACCCCGCCGGTGGCCTGCAGGTCGGCGCGGCACTTCCCGACGCCGGTGCACCGGTGCACCGCGGCGGAGAAGTCCCCGCCGTCGTGCCGGTAGGCCAGCGCCAGGCGCTCGGTCCGGCGCGGCGCGGCGGCCACCCGGATGTCGTCCTCCACCCGCGCCGGCCGCACCAGGACGCCGGGGTTGAGAACGTCCCCGGGGTCGAACAGGCCCTTGACCCGCTCGAACAGCGCGAGCACCTCGGGGGAGTACATGGTCGCCAGCAGCTCGCTGCGGGCCCGGCCGTCGCCGTGCTCGCCGGACACCGACCCGCCGAAGCGGGCCACCAGGCGGGCGGCGTCCTGCACGAAGGAGCGGTAGGCCGCCCGGCCGCGGTCCTCGCCGTGCCCCAGCGGGAAGTCGATGCGCACGTGCACGCAGCCGTCGCCGAAGTGGCCGTAGGGCACGCCCTGCAGGCCGTGCTCGTCCAGCAGTGCCTCGAAGCCGCGCAGGTAGGCGCCCAGCTGCTCCACCGGCACCGCGGCGTCCTCCCAGCCGGCGTGTGCCGGGCGGCCGTCGGAGGTGCGAGCGGCCAGGCCCGCGCCGTCCTCGCGGATCCGCCAGATGGCGGCGGCCTCGGCCGGGTCGGTGACCACCAGGGAGTCCAGCCCTCCGGCGTCGCCGAGCACGCCCCTCGCCTTGGCCTCGATCTCGGCGACCGAGTCCCCGGTCAGCTCGACGATCAGCCAGCCGTCGCCGCGGGGCAGGTCCGGCACGACGGCGGCGGGGACGTCGCGCAGCCGCTGGACGATGCGCTGGTCCAGCCCCTCGCACGCGGTCGGCTCGTGCCGCAGCAGCGCCGGGGTGGCGTCGGCGGCGTCGGCCATGGACGGGTAGCCCAGCACGACCAGCCCCCGGTACGGGGCGTCGGTCACCAGCCGCACGGTCGCGCCGAGCACCAGGGCGAGGGTGCCCTCGCTGCCGACCAGCGCGCGGGCGACGTCGAAACCGCGCTCTGGGAGCAGGTGCTCCAGCGAGTAGCCCGACACCTGCCGGCCGAAGCGGCCCAGCTCGGTGCGGATGGGTGCGAGGTGCCCGTCGACCAGCGCCCGGAGCTCGCCGAGCACCCCGCCGGCCGGGGCGCCGTCCGGGCCGAGGGTCAGCCGCTCGCCGGCGCCGGTGACGACGTCGAGGCCGACCACGTTGTCCGACGTCCGGCCGTAGCCCAGGGCGCGGGAGCCGCAGGCGTTGTTGCCGATCATCCCGCCGATCGTGCAGCGGTTGTGCGTGCTCGGGTCGGGGCCGAAGCGCAGGCCGTGCGGCCGCGCCGCCGCCTGCAGCGCCGCCTGCACGACGCCGGGGTCGACGGTCGCCGTCCGGGCCTCCGGGTCGATGGCACGCACCCGGGCGAGGTACCGGCTGGTGTCGACCACGACGCCGGGGCCCACGGCGTTGCCGGCGATCGAGGTGCCCGCGCCGCGGGCGGTCAGCGGGACGCCCAGCTCCCGGCAGACGGCGAGGGTCGCCTCAATCTCGTCGGGGTGCCGGGGCCGCACCACTGCCCGCGGCAACACCCGGTACAGCGAGCCGTCGGAGGAGTAGAGGGCCCGGGCCAGCCCGGAGTCGTCGACGTCACCGATCCCGGCTCCGCGCAGCGCGGCGAGCAGGTCGGTGGCAGGGGGTGCGGCGGACCGGGTCACGCCCTCCAGTCTCGGCCCGGACCTCGGCGCGCGGCGAGCGGGGTCACTCCGCGAGCCCGGGCGGGTCCTCGGCCAGGTGGGTGCGCGCCCACAGCGCCGCCGACGTCCGGTCCCGCACGCCGATGCGCTGGAACACGCTGGTCAGGTGCGCCTTCACGGTGCCCTCCCGGATGCCGAGGGCGCGGGCGATCTGCTTGTTCGCCATCCCGCGGCCGACCAGGGCGAGGACCTCCTGCTCCCGCTCGGTCAGGTCGGCGACCCGGGCCGGGCCCCGCCGGGCGTGCAGCAGCGTCCGCGCCACCCGAGGGTCGAGCGGGGAGTGCCCGCGAGCGGAGGAGCGGATGGCGGTCAGCAGGTCGGCCGGTTCGGTGTCCTTGAGCACGTACCCGCCGGCGCCGGCGTCGAGCGCCTCCACCACCCGCTGCTGGTCGGAGAACGAGGTGAGCACGAGCACCTCGACGGCGGGGTGGTCCTCGACGATCCGGCGGGTCGCGGTGACGCCGTCCATCACCGGCATGGACAGGTCCATGAGGACGACGTGCGGGGCGAGCCGGGCGACCGCGGCGACCGCCTCGGCACCGTCGGCGGCCGTGCCGACGACCCGCATGTCGTCGGCGGCGGCGATCAGGCCGGCCAGGCCCGAGCGCATGAGCGCGTGGTCGTCCACCACGAGGACGTCGATCACGGTCGCGGGACCTCCAGTCGCAGGCTCGTGCCCGCGCCGGGCGCGGTGCGCAGGGACAGGGTCGCCCCCTCGGCGGCGGCCAGGTCGGCGAGCAGGCGCAGGCCCAGGTGGCCGCCGCGCCCGTCCAGCGCCGGGCCGACGTCGAAGCCGACCCCGTCGTCGGTGATCTGCAGGACCACGGCGCCGGGGAGTTGCTCGACGGTGACGTCCACCCTGCGGGCGCCCGAGTGCTTCACCACGTTGCGCAGCGCCTCCTGGACGGTGCGCAGGACCAGGGCGGCGGTCCCCGGCGGCGGGGCGAGCCCGCCGGCGACGGACAGCCGGACGTCGATCCCGCGGGGCCGCAGCCGGTCGGCGCAGTCGGCCAGGGCCATCTCCAGCCCCGCCTGGTCCAGCGTCGGCGGGTAGATCTCCACCAGCAGCGACCGCAGCGACGCGACCGAGTCCCGCAGCGCCCCGGCGGCCTGCCCGAGCCCGTCGGCGACCTCCGGCGCAGGAGCGCTCGCCGGGGACTGCCGGAGCTGGTCGGCGGCGCGGGCCACGAGCAGGGCGGTCGCCGACACGTCCTGCACCAGGCCGTCGTGCAGGCTCCCGGCGATCCGGCGCCGCTCCTCGGTGGAGGCGTCCAGCGCCCGCGCCTGCAGCAGCTCGCGCTCGTGCTGGCTGGCCCGCAGCTGGGTGACCATCCGGCGGGCCAGCGGCAGCTGCACGGCCACCATGGTGAGCAGCACCGCCACGGAGATCGGCGCGAACTCCCACCAGATCTCCTGCTGGCGCGCGGTGGCCTGGCCGTAGTCGGAGTAGGTCTCCAGCAGCAGCGGCCGGCCGTCGGGCCCCTCGATCTCCCGGTAGACCTCCAGCAGGCGCCCCTCCGCGGCCTCGAACCGGTTCTCCGGGCGGCTCAGGTCGCTGACCTCGGCGCGGGTGACGCCGTCCTGCAGGGCCTGCCGGTCGTCGTCGCCCAAGGGGAAGGAGCGGCCGATGAGCCGCGGCTCGTCCGAGTAGGCGATCCGTCCCTCGGGGGTCCAGATCTTGATCCGCAGGATGCCGACCTTCGGCAGGCGGTCGCGCATGCGGTCGTCGAACGCGGCGATCGACGCCGGGTCCCCGGCGAGCAGCCGCTGGTCGAGCGTGGGTTGCACCAGGACCTCGGCCAGCAGGTCGGTCATGCGCCGCGCGTCGGCGAGGGCCTCGTGCTCGGCGGCCCGGGCGCTGGCCCAGACACCGACGCCCAGCAGCAGCAGGATGGCGACGACGTTGGCCACGACGAAACGGGTCACCACCCGGCCCACCGACGGCGAGCGCGGTCGCTGCCGCGCCGCCGGGCTCTCGACCAGGGGCACCCAGCCGGCGTCGGGGCCGGGCGGGGTCAGGGACGGCGGGGCCACGGTCGTCCGCGAGCGCGTGGCCATGGCCCACCCACCCCCCGCGCGCGCCGTTGCGCATCCCGTGCCGGCCCCGGACCGTCCGGCGCCGCCCTGCTGGGGAGTTGTGTCACCGGGTGGGTCGATCGCGCAAGGGGACGGGCGTCCTACGACCTCATCCGGTGACCCCGCTCCAGCCGCAGCAGCGGCTGGAGCGGGGATCGGGCCACCAGCCGCGGGTCACCACAGCGAGAGCGAGCGCGAGAAGATCCCCGCGACGTCGTCCTCGGTGACCTCCTTGGGGGCGGTGGCCAGCAGCCGCTGCTGCTTCATCGTGCCGTCGACCAGGTCGGGGATGTCGCCCTCGTCGTAGCCGACCGCGCCGATGCCGCCGGGGATGTCGATGTCGCGCATGAGCGCGCTGAGCACCGTGGGCAGGAACTGCGTGGGGTCGTCGGTCTGCTCGGCGCGGGGGTCCAGCAGCCGCGCGGCGCGCAGGTGCCGCTCCGGGTCGGCGTCGAAGGTGAACCGGAACGCCTCGGGAGCGGTCAGGGCCACCGACATGCCGTGCGGGATCATCGGCTCGTCGGCGGGGTAGTCCTTGGGGTGGAAGTCCTTGACCCGCCCGGCGATCGGGTAGGCGTTGGCGTGCGGGATGTGCACGCCGGCGTTGCCGAAGCCCAGCCCGGCGAAGGTCGCGGCCATGGCCATCTCCCCGCGGGCGGCCTCGTCCTCCCCGTCGCGCACGGCCCGGCGGAAGGACCCGGCCAGCAGCGACAGCGCCTTCTCCGACCACATGTCGGCGATCGGGTTGGCGCCGTTGTACGGGACCCGCTGCTCGGGGCGCTTGTGCTCGTAGCTCGTGTAGGGGCGGGCGGTGTAGCTCTCCAGCGCGTGACACAGGATGTCCATCCCCGCCGCCGCGGTGACGCCGGCCGGCTGCGTGCGGGTCAGTGACGGGTCGACGACGGCGAGCGTCGGCCGCAGGCGAGCGTGGCTGATCCCCGTCTTGACCTTGAGCGAGAGGACGTCGAGCACGCAGATCGTGGTGCTCTCCGCGCCCGTGCCGGTGGTCGTCGGGACGGCGACCAGCGGGTTGAGCGGGTTCACCGGGGCCTTGCCCTCGCCGACCGGCTTGTTGACGTAGTCCATGAGCTCACCGGGGTTGGTGGTGAGCAGGTTGATCGCCTTGGCGGTGTCGATGCTGGTGCCACCGCCCACGGCCACGATCGCGTCCCAGGGGCCGTGCTCGCGCGCCCAGTCGACGGCGTACCCGAGGCTCTCGTCGGTCGGCTCGACGTGGGCTCCGTCGAAGACCACCGCCTCGATGCCGAACGGCGTCATCTGGTCGGCGACCCGCTGCGGGTGCCCGGTCGCGGCCACGCCGGGGTCGGTGACCACGAGGACCCGCTTGGCGCCGGTCTGGCTGAGGTCGTAGCCGATCTCGTCGGAGGCGCCGGGGCCGAACTTCAGCTGCGGCGCGCCGTAGGTGAAGACGCTCTCGGGGTTCGCGGGGGAGTAGGTGGGCGACGGCATGGCCCCTCCTCGGTCGGCGCTGACGGTCGGGTGCGGTACGCCCCTGCGAGTCTGCTGCCGCAGCCGGGACGGGGCCAGCCCGCAGCGCCTCCGCCGCTAGACCACCGACCTGGGACACCCGGCGGCGACACGCGGGAGGCCCCGGGTGAGACATCTCCCAGTGTCACGAAACGGTCACGCCGGGACACTGGACCGCGTGCTGGACTACCTCGTCGTCGGCGGACTGCTGGCCGTCATCGCCTTCTGCCTGTTCATCCTGACCCGCATCCAGCCGGAGCAGCCGGCGCAGCAACGCCGGTCGGTGGGCGACGGGGGGACCACCCTGATGCCCGCGCAGGTCGCGCCCTCCCCGGCCCTCGCCCCGCGGCCCCAGCCGGCCGCGGCCCGGCCGCCCGTGCCGCGGTCGGTCCGGCGCGGCTCGGTCCAGCGCGCCTCCGCCGAGCGCTGAGCGGAGCGGGGAGCGCCGGCCTCCTGCGTTCCCGCGCCCCGCTCGGGGAGGGTCACTCGGTCGGCGGCTCGTCCTGGCCCGACTCCTCGGCCGCGTCGGCCTCCTCCTTGGTCTTGTGCACCGCACCGTCGGCGTGCTCCGGCGGGCCGTACACCGTGTAGAGGACCAGGGGGTTGGGCCCGGTGTTGACGAAGTTGTGCTTCGTGCCGGCCGGGACGACGACCAGGTCGCCCTGGGCCACCTTCTTCTTGTTGCCCGAGATCTGCGCCTCACCGGTGCCGCTGACGAAGGTGAGGATCTGGTCGATGTCCTCGTGCACCTCCTCGCCGATCTCCCCGCCCGGCGGGATGGTCATGATCACCAGCTGGGTGTTCTTGCCGGTCCAGAGGACGCGGCGGAAGTCGGCGTACTTCTCGGCCTCGGTCGCGATCGTGTAGTGGATGACGGACGCCATTCCAGGGCGCTCCTCTCGTCGGGCGGGCAGGGCAGCTGCGGCCGGGCGCACCGGGCCCCGGCGGCTGCGCTGCTCCTGCCCGCCGACGTGCGCGGTTAGTCCTGGATCGGGGAGGAGTTGATCACCCTCACCCGGCGGTGGGTCCGGCAGCGGGCCCGCGTCCGGTGGGCAACAGCCGGTGGTGTGCGTTCGTGGCGGCTCCTGCGGCAGGGACCCGCCACCACCGCACACTGCTCCGGCTCACCGGGCTCCGCGCGCCGGTCCGTTCCTCCCGGCGGTGCTCCGGCCGCCGTCACCCGGCGAGGACGAAGCCCTCGTAGTCCTTGGCGGCCACCTCGTCGCACCGCTCGCGGTACAGGCCCACGCCGCCGATGTAGGGCATGAACACCCGCGGCTTGCCCTCGACGTTCGAGCCCATGTACCAGGAGTTGGCGGTCGGGAAGAGGGTCGCGTTGCCGACCTCCTCGTTGTGCTCGACCCACGCCTGCTCGGCCTCGGGGGTCGGCTCGATGGTGCGCAGGTCGTGCTCGCGCACGTACCCGATGGCGTCGGAGACCCACTCCACGTGCTGCTCGATCGACACCATCATGTTGGACAGCACCGAGGGGCTCTGCGGCCCGGTGATGACGAAGGCGTTGGGGAAGCCGGCCATCGCGATGCCCAGGTAGGTGCGCGGCCCGGCCGACCAGTGGTCGGTCAGCCGCTGCCCGCCGCGACCGCGGATGTCGATGGCGGTCAGCGCGCCGGTCTGGGCGTCGAACCCGGTGGCGAGCACCAGGGCGTCGAACTCGTACTCCCGCTCGGTGGTCCGCACCCCGTTCGGCGTGATCTCCACCAGCGGCGTCTTCCGCAGGTCCACCAGGTGGACGTTCTCGCGGTTGTAGGTCTCGTAGTAGTCGGTGTGCACGCAGATCCGCTTGGTGCCGATCGGGTAGTCCTTCGGGCACAGCGTCTCGGCCACCTCGGGGTCGTGCACGATCTCCCGGATGCGCTCGCGGACGAACTCCGCCGCGGTGTCGTTGGCCGCCGGGTCGGTGAGCATGTCGGTGTAGGCGGCCATCAGGTCCACGAGGGTGTTGTCCCGGTCGTGCCAGGCCTTCTCGTACCGGCGTCGGCGGGACTCGGCGTCGTCCTCGAGCGCCCCCTTCTCCGGCGGCGGGGTGGGGATGCCCAGCGGCGAGGTCCGCGCGTCCTGCCGGAACTCCGGGTAGTGCGCCTTCATCTGCTCCTGGTAGCCCGGCGGGAACGGGTGGTTGTGCGCCGGGACGGCGAAGTTCGGCGTCCGCTGGAAGACGGTGAGGTCGGCGGCCTGCTGCGCGATCAGCGGGATGCTCTGGATCGCCGAGGAGCCGGTGCCGATGACGCCGACCCGCTGGCCGGTGAGGTCCACGCCCTCCCGCGGCCACCGGGCGGTGTGGAACCACGGCCCCCGGAAGCTCTCCAGACCCGGGATCTCCGGCTTCTTGTAGATCGACAGGCAGCCCGAGGCGTGCACGACGAACTGCGCCGACAGCACGTCGCCGCGGTCGGTCCGGACGATCCAGCGCCCGGCGTCGTCGTCCCAGACCGTCGACTCCACCCGGGTCTCGAACCGGATGTCGCGGCGCAGGTCGTAGCGGTCGGCGACGTGGTTGGCGTAACGGAGGATCTCCGGCTGCGTCGGGTACTTCTCCGTCCACTGCCACTCCTGCTCGAGCTGCGGGTCGAAGGAGTAGGAGTACTCCATGCTGCGGACGTCGCAGCGGGCTCCGGGGTAGCGGTTCCAGTGCCAGGTGCCGCCCACGCCGTCGGCCATCTCGATGACCTGCACCGAGCACCCGAGCTGCCGCAGCCGGTGGAGCATGTACATGCCGGAGAACCCGGCGCCGATGACCACCACGTCGACCTGGCGGGGTGCGGCGTCGGGCGCGGGAGCCTGCTGCTGGGCGGGGGCGGTCTGGGTCATGGGACGGGTCCTCCTCGGCGCGGCCGGACGGGCCCGCGACCCGGCTGCCGGGTGTCGCGGGAGCGGTGGCCGGGGCGACGACGCCGTCACCCCGTGTGAGCTGGGTCACAAGCTAGGAGCGCCGATCCGGCCGGGTCAAGGCCGCGGCGGAGGGTGGCGGTGCGCGCCCACGGGGGACGACGGCGGTCGCGTGGTGAGCGATCTCACGGGTCGGACCGGAAGCACCCGGGGCAGGTGGACGTCGTCCTTGGGGTGAGCACGCCGACCGCACCCCGACCGAGCGCCCGTGCCTACACCGTGTGGCTGGTGGCGCTGGCCGCGTACGCGGTCGCCGTCTTCCACCGGGCCTCCCTGGGTGTCACCGGGGTGGAGGCGCAGGAGCGGTTCGCGGCGGGGGCCTCGGCGATCTCGCTGTTCGTCGTCCTCCAGCTGGTCGTCTACGCCGGCATGCAGGTGCCGGTGGGGGTGGCCCTGGACCGCTTCGGCTCGCGGAACCTGGTCCTCGCCGGGGCGCTGACCATGGCCGCCGGGCAGGCACTGCTCGCGCTGGCCGGCGACGTGCCCACCGCGGTCGCCGCGCGGGTCCTGGTCGGGGCCGGTGACGCGATGACCTTCGTCAGCGTGCTGCGGGTGATCGGCTTCTGGTTCCCCGGCCGGACGGTCCCGCTGATCACCCAGCTCACCGGCATGCTCGGCCAGTTCGGGCAGATCGCCGCCGCGTACCCGCTGGTCACGCTCCTGCACTCCACCTCGTGGGAGGCGACCTTCCTCGGCGCCGCGGGGATCGGCGTCCTCGTCGCGGTCCTCGTCGTCGTGGCGCTGCGCGACGCGCCTCCCGGCACGGTGCTCACCCCGCCCTCGGGGCTGGCCGAGGTGCGCCGCAGCCTGGCGCTCACCTGGCGCGAGCCGGGCACCCGCATCGGGCTCTACACCCACCTGGTCACCCAGTTCTCCGGCACCGTGTTCGCCCTGCTCTGGGGGTACCCGTTCCTCGTCGTCGGTGAGGGCCGCAGCCCCGAGACGGCGGCGGGCCTGCTGACCCTCCTGGTCGTCGTCGGGATCGCGGTGGGACCGCTGCTCGGCCGGCTCTGCGGCCGCTGGCCGCTGCGCCGCTCCTCCCTGGTCTTCTCCATCCTGCTGGCCACCGCGGCCACCTGGACCGTCGTGCTGCTGTGGCCGGGCCGGGCCCCGCTCCCGCTGCTGGTGGTGCTGGTCGTCGTCCTCGGGACCAACGGGCCCGGCTCGATGATCGGGTTCGACTTCGCCCGGACCTGGAACCCCGCCGAGCGGCAGGGCAGCGCGAGCGGGGTGGTGAACGTCGGGGGGTTCCTCGCCTCCCTGCTGACCATCCTGGCCGTCGGCGCCGTGCTCGACCTGCTCACCCCGGGTGCCTCCACCGCCTACTCCCTGGACGCCTTCCGCGCCGCCTTCGCCGTCCAGTACGTGTTCTGGGCGATCGGTTTCGTCGGGGTGCTGCGCCACCGGCGGCAGCTGCGCGAGCGGCTGGCCGGTGACGGTGTCGTGCTCGCGCCCCTGCACGTCGCCGTCGGGGCTCGGCTGCGCGGGGAGTCGGCCTACCGCTGACCCGGGACCACCGACCGTAGTCGTCTCGGTACAGGCCGACGGGACTACGCCGAGGGGTCCGCGCGTCCCGCGGCGGGACGTCGTCGCTGCGGCTGCGGACCGGGCGGTTCTGGCATCGTCCGGAGCCCCGAGCAGTCGTTCGAGCTGTCCGGACGTGGGGCCGGTCGAGCTGTGGCACGGTCGCACGCCGGGTCAGAGAGGGAGGCCCGGATGTTCCGACACCGCGAGGTCGTGGCTGCAGACGGCGCCCGGCAGACGGACGCCTCCAGTCCCGGCGCCGCGTCGGCCCGCCCGAACCTCACCGGCGACCTCGAGACCCTCTTCGCGCCCCGTCCGCTGTTCCGGACGGCGCTGCGCGGCTACGACCGGTTGCAGGTGGACAACTACGTCGCCTGGGTCGAGTCCGAGCTGGTGGCCACCCGCAGGGAGAACGAGGACCTGCTCGCCCGGTACGGGGCCTGCTCGGCGGAGCTGGAGCTCTCCCGCCGCCTGCTGGCCTGCTCGCCCGAGGGCAGGGAGATGGTGCGCACGTCCGAACGCGTCGGCGAGATCCTCCGCCTGGCCGCGGACGAGGCCGCCCAGCTGACCGAGGCTGGGCAGGCCGAGGCCGACCGGATCCGTGGCCAGGCGCGCGGCGAGGCCGACCTCCTGCTGCGGCGGGCGCACGAGGTCAAGGACGAGGCGGTGGCCGAGTCCGTGCGGATCCAGGAGGAGGCCCAGCGCGTCCGCGAGGACGCCGCCGCGGAGTGGGAACTCGCCGGTGCCGAGGCGGCCCGGATGCGGGCGGAGGCGGCGACCGAGACGGCCGAGGAACGGCACCGGGCCGCGGAGGAGGCGGCAGTCACCAGGCGGGAAGCCGAGGAGCAGGCGGCGGAGGAGCTGCGGCAGGCCCGGTCGACCGCCGACCGGTTGCTGGCCCAGGCCGCGGCCGAGCGCACGCGGCTCGCGGAGGAGGCGGCGGCCGAGCGGGCCCGGGAGGCCGCCGAGGCCGCAGCGCGGATCTCGGCCCAGGTGGAGCAGACCCTCGCCGACCTGGCGCAGACCTGCGCGGCCCGCGTCGACGCGGCCCAGGAGCGGTTCGACGACCTCGAGCGGCGGCGCGCCGAGGCGCGGGCCGCGCTGCGCCGGCTCGCCGGCCAGATCGGCGACGCGCTCGGGACGCTCTCGGGCGTGCTGGCCGCGGAGGAGCAGGCCGCCCGGGAGGACGAGGGCGTGCCGGAGGAGCGTGCGCAGGAGCGCTCCGTGGCGGAGGAGCAGCTCGCGTCCTGAGCCCGGTGGCGCCCCGCCGCCGAGCCGAGCACGATCCCCAGAGCGGGAGCTGCTCGGGAGGGGTGTCGTGGACGTCGTCGTCGGGCTCGACTCCGGGACGACGGCGACGAAGGCGGTCACCGCCGGCACCGACGGGCGGGTGCGCGACCTCGCCAGCGTCGGGTACCCGCTGCTGGTGCCCGCTCCCGGCCGGGCCGAGCTCGACGCCGGACGGTTGCAGACCGCGGCGGTGGAGGCGCTCGCGGCGGTGAGCGCCCGCGCGCGTGAGCGCGGCGACCGTGTCCTCGGTGTCTCGCTGAGCACGGCCATGCACGGGCTGGTGCCGATGGACGACCGGGGCGCGCCGCTGGGCCCCGTGCTCACCTGGGCCGATGCCCGCGCGGCCGAGTGGGCCACCGCGCTGGTCGCCGACGGGCGGGCCGCGGACCTGCACGCCCGCACCGGCACCCCCGTGCACGCGATGTCCCCGCTGGTGAAGCTGTCCTGGGAGCGCGCGCAGGACCCCGACCGGGTCGCCGGGACGCCGCGCTGGGGCGGGGTCAAGGAGCTCGTCGTGGCCGCTCTCGTCGGAGGGCGGCACGTGGTCGACCGGTCCAGCGCGTCGACGACCGGGTTGTACGACATCCGGGGCGGCCGCTGGGACGAGGAGGCGCTGGCGATCGCGGGGGTGCGGGCCGACCAGCTCGGCGAGGTGCTGCCCACGACGGCGGTGCTGACCGGCCTGCGCGCCGACGTGGCCGAGGCCACGGGGCTGCGCGCGGGGCTGCCGGTCGTGGTCGGCGCCTCCGACGGCGTGCTGGCCAACCTGGGCGTGGGCGCGGTCCGGCCGGAGGTGGCCGCGGTCTCCCTCGGCACCAGCGGTGCGATGCGGGTCGTCGTCCCGGCGCCCACGGTGGACCCCGGCCACCGGCTGTTCTGCTACGCGCTCACCGACGACCACTGGGTGGTCGGGGGAGCGGTGAACAACGGCGGTTCCGTGGTCCGGTGGGCGGCCCGGGCGCTGGCGGCCGGCTTCGACACGCCCGATCCGGAGGGCGAGGCCGCCGACGACCTCGACGCGCGCCTGCTCGCCGAGGCCGCCGAGGTGCCGGCGGGCAGCTCCGGGCTGCTGTGCCTGCCCTACCTGCTCGGGGAGCGCGCCCCGTGGTGGCGCTCGGGCCTGCGGGGCGCCTACATCGGGCTGCGCCGGGAGCACCGCCGGCCGCACCTGGTGCGGGCCGCGGTCGAGGGTGTCTGCCAGCAGTTGGCGCTGGTCCGCGACGCCTTCGCCGCCACCGACCTGCCGGTGCGCGAGGTGCGGGCCACCGGCGGCGCGGTCGCCTCGCCGCTGTGGGTGCGCACGCTCGCGGCCGCCCTCGACCTGCCGGTGCGGGTCGCGGACTCGCCGGAGGGGACCGGCCTGGGCGCCTGCCTGCTCGGCCTGCACGCGCTGGGCGCGCTGCCCGACCTCGACGCCGCCACCGCGCTGGTGGCCGTCAACGACCCGGTGCAGCCCGACCCCGGCGAGGTCGCGGTCTACCGCCGGCTGCGGCCGCTGGTCGACCGCTCCACCCAGGCGCTGACCGACGTCCTCACCACGCTCGACGCGCTCGACGACGGCCCCGGCGCGCCCGCCTGACCAGGCGGCGCGGGCCGCAGTGCCGGCGGGCGGGCGCGGGTTCTCGGCGCGGGCGCCGTCCTCGACCCGCCGGAAGCGGCCGTGGCGTGCCAGGGTGAGGGCATGAAGCGCGGGTCGCGTGCCGCCGTCGCCGGTCTCTCCGCCCTGGCCGCGGTCGCCGCCCGCGACCTGCTGCAGCGCGAGCACACCCTGCTGCGCAACTTCCCCGTCCTCGGGCACGCGCGGTACCTGCTCGAGTCGGTGGGCCCGGAGCTGCGCCAGTACCTCGTGGCCGGCAACAACGAGGAGCGGCCGTTCACCCGCGACCAGCGGCGGTGGGTCTACGCCTCGGCGAAGAAGGAGAACAACTACTTCGGCTTCGGCACCGACAACGACCTCGAGTACACCGCGGGCTACCCGGTCATCAACCACCGCACCTTCGGCCGCGCCGTCCCGCCGTCGCACCCCGCCTCGGCGCACGACGTGCAGGTGCCCTCGGCGAAGGTGCTCGGCGGCCCGCGTGGCCGGGCGCGGGCGTTCCGGCCGGCGTCGGTCGTCAACATCTCGGCGATGAGCTTCGGCTCGCTCTCCGGTGCGGCGGTGGAGGCGCTCAACCGCGGCGCGGCGCTGGCCGGCTGCCTGCAGAACACCGGCGAGGGCGGCGTCTCGGTGCACCACCGGCACGGCGGGGAGCTGGTGTACCAGATCGGCACCGCCTACTTCGGCTGCCGCGACGAGCACGGCCGCTTCGACCTCGCAAGGCTGAAGGACCTCGTGGCCGGCGCCCCGGTGCGCGCGCTGGAGATCAAGCTCAGCCAGGGCGCCAAGCCGGGCCTGGGCGGGGTGCTGCCCGGCGCCAAGGTGTCCGCCGAGATCGCCGCCGCGCGCGGCGTCCCCCAGGGCGTGGACTGCGTGAGCCCGTCCCGGCACGCGGAGTTCTCCGACACCGACGGCCTGCTCGACTGGGTGGAGCTGCTGGCGGCCGAGACCGGGCTGCCGGTGGGCATCAAGTCCGCGGTCGGCGACATGGCCTTCTGGGACGAGCTCACCGACCTCATGGACCGCACCGGCCGCGGTGTGGACTTCGTGACCGTCGACGGCGGTGAGGGCGGCACCGGCGCCGCGCCGCTGATCTTCACCGACTCGGTCTCGCTGCCCTTCCAGCTGGGGTTCGCCCGGGTCTACTCGACCTTCGCCCGCCGGGCGCTGCACGAGCGGGTCACCTTCATCGGCGCCGGGAAGCTGGGCCTGCCCGACAACGCGATCGTGGCGTTCGCCCTCGGCTGCGACATGGTGAACGTCGGCCGCGAGGCGATGCTGGCGATCGGCTGCATCCAGGCGCAGAAGTGCCACACCGACACCTGCCCCACCGGCGTCGCGACGCAGAACCCGTGGCTGTCCCACGGGCTGGACCCGTCGCTGAAGTCGGTGCGGGCGGCCAACTACGTCGAGACGCTGCGGCGGGACCTGTTCAAGGTGGCCGAGGCCTGCGGCGTCGAGCACCCGGGGCTGATCCCGGTCGACGCGGTGGAGATCCTCGACGGGCGGACCAGCTCCACGCCGCTGGGCGAGGTCTACGGCTACGAGCCCGGCTGGGGCCTGCCGTCGGCCGCCGACCGCGCGGAGATCGTGCGGTTGCTCACCGGGACCGTGCCGCAGGGTGGCTCCGCGCCCGAGTCCGCCCACGCCGTGGGCTGAGGGAGGACCCCCTCCTCACCCCTCGCAGGCACGCGGCGGTGCCCGGACGGGCCGACCGCACCGGCGGTCACGTCCCAGGGGCCAGCCGTAGCGACGCGCGAGGGGGACGGATCCGGCCGGGAGGGGGAGCCCGCGCGACCTCCGCGAGCGTCGCGCCACCACTAGCTTCGCCCGAACCTGAGCGGTCCCGACACCTCGGAGGACCCCGATGGCGGCCTACCTCTACCGGTGCACCACCTGCGGTCCGTGGGAGATCCGGCGCCCCGTCGGCACGGCGGAGAGCACCAGCCCGTGCCCCGCCTGCGGAACGGACGGCCGACGGCTCTACACACCACCCCTGCTGTCCCGCACCCCCGCACCCGCGGCCGCCGCGCGGTTGCGGGAGGAGGCCAGCCGCGACGAACCCGCGGTGACGACGGCGGTGCCCCCAGCCGTGCGCCGTCCGGCCCCGCGCGACCCGCGGTGGAGCTCGCTGCCCCGCCCCTGACCCGCCCGCGCGGTGCCCCCCTGCCCGGGACGCCGTCTTCCCCGCCGGCTCCGTCCGGAGCCCCACGAACGGCCCGCAGCCGCGGGCTGACGCTCACCATCAACGCAGATCGGAGAGTGGGGGACATGCCCGACGTGGTGTTCACCGTCGACCAGGCCAAGTCCATGCGCGACCAGGCCGTGCCCGGCCACAACCGCTGGCACCCGGACGTACCCGTCGCCACGATGGTGCGCCCCGGCCAGAGCATCCGGGTCGAGTGCCGGGA
Organism: Geodermatophilus sp. SYSU D01105; assembly: GCF_054050095.1. Taxonomy (NCBI): domain Bacteria; kingdom Bacillati; phylum Actinomycetota; class Actinomycetes; order Geodermatophilales; family Geodermatophilaceae; genus Geodermatophilus; species Geodermatophilus sp. SYSU D01105. The sequence goes on along the minus strand of NZ_JBJGYR010000025.1, from coordinate 41,913 downwards.
GTGGACCGACGGTCAGATCGGCAACAACGACTCCGCCAACGACGTCCGGGACGTCGACCTGACCCACGCGCACATGCTGAGCGGTCCCATCGGCGTCGAGGGTGCCGAGCCCGGTGACCTGCTCGTCGTCGACATCCTCGACCTCGGCCCGGTGCAGGCGCCGCAGGAGTACGGCGACGCCCCCGGCCAGGGCTGGGGCTACACCGGCATCTTCGCCAAGGTCAACGGCGGCGGCTTCCTGACCGACTACTTCCCGGACGCCTACAAGGCGATCTGGGACTTCCAGGGCCAGGTGGCGACCTCCCGGCACATACCGGGCGTGCGCTACACCGGCCTGACCCACCCCGGGTTGTTCGGCACCGCGCCGTCGGCCGAGCTGCTGGCCCGGTGGAACGAGCGGGAGCGGGCGCTGATCGCGACCGATCCCGACCGCGTCCCGGCCCTGGCGCTCCCGCCGCTGGAGGAGAACACCCTCGGCGGTCAGGCGACCGGTGACGTGCTGGACGGCATCGCCCGGGACGGCGCGCGCACGGTGCCGGCCCGCGAGAACGGCGGCAACCACGACATCAAGAACTTCTCCCGCGGCTCCCGGGTGTTCTACCCGGTCCACGTCGAGGGCGCGAAGCTCTCCGGCGGCGACCTGCACTTCAGTCAGGGCGACGGCGAGATCACGTTCTGCGGTGCCATCGAGATGGGCGGGTTCATCGACTTCCACATCGACCTGATCAAGGGCGGCATGGAGACCTACGGCGTGACCACCAACCCGGTGTTCATGCCCGGCAACGTCGAGCCCCGGTACTCGGAGTTCCTGACGTTCATCGGGGTCTCGGTCGACCACGAGAGCAACACGAACAAGTACCTGGACGCGACGCTGGCCTACAAGCGGGCGTGCCTGAACGCCGTCCGGTACCTGGAGAAGTTCGGCTACTCGGGGGAGCAGGCCTACCTGCTGCTGGGGTCGGCACCGATCGAGGGCCGCATCAGCGGGGTGGTCGACATCCCCAACGCCTGCGCGTCCCTCTACCTCCCGACGGCGATCTTCGACTTCGACATCAGGCCGTCGGCGTCCGGGCCGGTGCGCGCGGACCGGGGGCAGTGCGCCGTGACCTCGTGAGGGGGCGCGGGCTCCCCGCGCCCGCCGGCTGACCGGCTCCCCGACCGGGATCCCCGCCTCAGGCGGCCTCCCGGTCGGGGAGCCGCCGAACGGTCGGCCGGGCGGTCACGACGACCGGCCCACCGCAGTTCCAGCAGGCCGGGTCGGCATCACCGTCCTCCGGTGCGTCCTGACCGCCCACCTCGCAGGGCGTGCACGTCCAGCTCACCTCGACCCGGTGCTCCACGGATCGCTCCTTCGTTCGCCTCTCCGTGGCCACCGGTTGTTCGAGGCCGGACCCGGCTGTACCCCCGCGTGCCGTCCCCGAACCGGGGGAGGGCCTCACCGACGGTGACCCGGGAGGAGTCGTGACCGACGGACCGCCGCCGATCGAGCGGCACCAGGCGACCGAGCGGTTCGGCAAGGCCGCGCTGCGGGCGGCGCACGAGCTGACCGAGGCGCTGGCCGAGGACGAGGACGACGTGCCCGAGCCGGTCGTCGTCCGCCGCACCGGCCCCCACCGCTCCCTCGACGGGCTCGCCGCCCTGCTCGACGAGGCCCTCGAGGACGACGAGGACGGGACCGGTCCCGACGACGTGGCGGGGGATCGCCCGGCCCGTTGACGCGGCAAGGGACCAGCGCCATCGTTGTCCGGCGATCGGTCGTGAGCAGCGCCGAGCCGGCCTCGGCCTCCCGACCGGCAGGAGATCGAGATGACCCCGGACCTGCACCCGACGACGCGGGTCGCCCTGGCCCCGGTCGCCGTCCCGGGGCGCGCCGGCGCCTCCCGCCCGCGCGCCCCGCTCTGCTGACTGCCGCGACCAGCGGCCGTTGCGCCGCATCCGGCCGGCGCCTCCGCGCCGCCGCCATCCGTCACGGGGGACATCCGCACCGTTGCGGGACCCGAGGAGATGAGTGCACATGGGAGCTGTCGGACTGCTGTACGTCGGAGCCGTCCTGATCGTCAACGGCCTGATGCTGCTGGGGAGGGTGGACCCGCGGGCGGCGGCTCCGCTGAACCTGTTCGTGGGCGCGCTGCAGGTGTTCACGCCCACCTACCTGATCCTCACCTCCGGCGGGGACACGGCCGCGATCCTCTCCGCGGGGGGCATCTACCTGTTCGGCTTCACGTACCTCTACGTCGGGATCAACCTGCTGGGCGACCTCGACGGCACCGGCCTGGGCTGGTTCTCGGCCTTCGTCGCCGTCTGCGCGGTGGTGTACGCCGGGCTGAACTTCTTCTACTTCGCGCCGCGGGACCCCGGCTTCGGCGTGATCTGGCTCTACTGGGCCGTGCTCTGGACGCTGTTCTGGCTGGTCCTCGGGCTCAAGCGGGAGGACCTCACCCGCTACACCGGTGCGATCGCCGTCGTCGCGGGCGTGCTGACCACGGCCCTGCCGGCGTTCCTGCTGCTCACCGACTCGTGGACCCCGTACAGCGACGTGTGGGCGATCATCCTCGCCGTCGTCCTGCTGGCCAGCCTGGTGCTGCCCTATGGCCGGCTGCGGGCCCGCCCCGAGCCGGCCGTCCCGCCGGCGGCTCCGGTCCCGCAGGGTGCTCCCGAGGCGCCGGAGGGCGTGCCGGTGGCGCGGCACTCCACCGAGCGCGGCGGCGGGGTGGGCACGGGCACGCCGGGCCCGTCCGGACGCACGGGCGGTCCGACCGCCTGACCCGGGGAGCCGTCGGGCCCCCTCCGCTGCTGCGGAGGGGGCCCGACGGTGCGGCGGCTCAGGTGCCCCGGAGGAGCTCCTCGAAGGAGGGCACGTCCTCGAACGGGTCGGCCGGGCGGCGAGCCGACGCCGGCCTGCCGGTGACCAGGTCGGCCAACTCGCCCGCGGCGCGGTCGATCCGCGCGGCCAGCGCCTGGTCCACGCCGCCGGCGCCGGCCCAGTCCTCCGAGGCGGCGAACACCCCGGTGGGGACGGCGATCGCCCGCAGGTGGGCGAACAGCGGCCGCATCGCGTGCTCGATCACCAGCGAGTGCCGGGCGGTGCCGGCCGTCGCACCGAGCAGCACCGGCGTCCCGGTGAGGGCGTCCTTGTCGACGACGTCGAAGAAGGTCTTGAACAGGCCGCTGTAGGAGGCCGAGAAGACCGGGGTCACCGCGATCACGCCGTCCGCTCCGACGACGGTGTCGATCGACGCCTGCAGCGCTCGGTTCGCGAACCCGGTGACCAGGTGGTCGGCCAGGTCGCGGGCGTGCTCGCGCAGCTCGACCACCTCCACGGCGGCGTCGTCGCCCCGCTCGCGCAGGGCGGCGACGGTGGCCGCGGTGAGCCGGTCGGCCAGCAGCCGGGTGGACGACGGCGTCGACAGCCCGGCGCTGACGACGGCGAGGGTGCGGGTGGTCATCGGACGGTCACCTCGTCGGAGACCGCCGCCACGGTGCGGCCGGTGACGTCGTCGCCGGCGGCGTGCACGGTGCCGTCCACGGCCCCACCCCGGGCGGCCACCAGCGACGCGTGGGTCGGCGCGTCGGGCACGTGAGCCGGCTTGACCGCTGCGAACTCGCGGCGCAGCACCGGCACGACCTCCTCGCCGAGGATGTCCAGCTGCTCCAGGACGGTCTTCAGCGGCAGACCGGCGTGGTCGACGAGGAACAGCTGCCGCTGGTAGTCGCCGACGTAGTCCCGGAAGCCGAGGGTGCGCTCGATGACCTGCTGCGGGCTGCCGACGGTCAGCGGCGTCTCGCGGGTGAACTCCTCGAGCGACGGGCCGTGGCCGTACACGGGCGCGTTGTCGAAGTACGGCCGGAACTCGTTCACGGCGTCCTGACTGTTCTTGCGCATGAACACCTGCCCGCCGAGGCCGACGATCGCCTGGTCGGCGGAGCCGTGGCCGTGGTGCTCGAAGCGCCGGCGGTAGAACTCCACCATCCGCTGCGTGTGCTCCTTGGGCCAGAAGATGTGGTTGGAGAAGAAGCCGTCGCCGTAGTAGGCGGCCTGCTCGGCGATCTGCGGGGAGCGGATCGAGCCGTGCCACACGAACGGCGGGACGCCGTCCAGCGGGCGCGGGGTGGAGGTGAAGCCCTGCAGCGGGGTGCGGAACTGGCCGGACCAGTCCACGACGTCGGAGTCCCAGAGCCGGCGCAGCAGCGCGTAGTTCTCCACCGCCAGCGGGATGCCGTTGCGGATGTCCTGCCCGAACCACGGGTAGACCGGCCCGGTGTTGCCGCGGCCCAACATCAGGTCGACCCGGCCGTCGGCCAGGTGCTGCAGCATCGCGTAGTCCTCGGCGATCTTCACCGGGTCGTTGGTGGTGATCAGGGTGGTCGCCGTCGACAGCTGCAGGGTGCTCGTCCGTGCCGCGATGGCGGCCAGCGTGGTGGTGGGGGAGGACGAGAAGAACGGCGGGTTGTGGTGCTCGCCGAGCGCGAACACGTCCAGCCCGACCTCCTCGGCCTTCTGCGCGATCGTGAGGATCGCCTTGATCCGCTCACCCTCGCTGGGCGTGCGCCCCGTCGTGGGGTCGGTCGTGATGTCGCTGACCGAGAAGATCCCGAACTGCATCTCGTGCTCCAGGTGGTTGAGAGCGCAACTACTGCTGCGTGCAACGGTCCCACGGCCGGGGTATTCCGCCGCGGCCGGCACTCCCGCGCGAGGTACCTCACGCAACGGATGTGACCCCTGGGATTGTCACGGCACGGTAACGGCCCCTACGGTGAGTGCGTCCGGTCGGTCGTGCGTCCCCATCCGGGGAGCCTGGCCGGACGCCGCCGAGTCGTGTCCGCCTCCCGTGGACGCGAGCCGGGGACCCACCGCAGTCCTGGGGTGAGTCCTGCCCGCCGAGCCCCGCTCGGAGGGCAGGTAGGGCACCTTCCCGCCCGAACCCGTCAGCTAACTCGGTAGGCGGCCACGGAAGGAACGGAGAGCATCCGCATGCCTCGCCCACGGGCCCTCGCGGCTCGCAGGGACTCCCGGCCGCGCGCACCTCGCGCCTCCTCCCCGGCCCGCCCGTCCCGCTGACCGCGAACCGCCGGCGCCGCGCGTCCCTCCCGACCGCCACCGGCACCTCCCGACGTCGACCGCCGCACCCCGGGCTGACCTCACTTCGCTGAGATCCGGCTCGTGCGCGCCCCCACGCCCCCGGAGCACACGAACCCCCATGACCTCCCGCACGTCGCAGTTCCCGCGTCCCGCCGACGCCGACGCCCTCACCGGCGAGCCGGCCACCGCCGAGCTCGCCGCCGCCGAGCCCGCCACCGCGGAGCTCCCCTCCGCCGCTCCCCGTCGCCGGCTGCGGCTGCCGGCCCGGGGTCGCCGGCCGGCGATCCTGCTGGCCACCGCGGCCGCGGGCGCCATCGTCGTCAACGTGCTGACCACCGGTCAGCCGGCCGCCGAGGCCGAGACCGCGACGGTCAGCGCCTCGATGAGCGTCGCCGAGCAGCTCGGCATCACCGCCGACCCCGCCACGGCGTCGGCGCCCGACCTCGCGCCGCTCGAGGGCCTCACCGCCTCCCGCAGCGAGCGCGAGGCGGCGCAGGCCAGCGCCGCCCAGGCGCAGGCCGCGGCCGACCAGGCCGAGCTGGAGCGCCAGGCCGCCGAGCGCGCGGCCGCCGAGCGTGCCGCCGCCGAGGCCGCTGCTGCCGAGCAGGCCGCCCGGGAGGCCGCCGAGCGCGCTGCCGCCGAGCAGCAGGCCGCGCAGGCGGCCCGGGCTGCCGCCGCCGCTGCTCCGGCCGCGGCCGCCGCCCCGGCGCGCAGCGGGTCCTTCAAGGACTACGCCATGAGCAAGGTCGGCAGCGCCGACCAGTTCAGCTGCCTGGAGAAGCTGTGGGGCAAGGAGAGCGGCTGGAACCCCAACGCGCAGAACCCCTCCAGCACCGCCTACGGCATCCCGCAGTTCCTCGACTCCACCTGGGCCGGCACCGGGATCGCCAAGACCTCGGACGGCTACCGCCAGATCGACGCCGGCCTGATCTACATCGAGGAGCGCTACGGCTCCCCGTGCGGGGCCTGGTCGCACTCGCAGTCCACCGGCTGGTACTGAGCCGACACCGCGCGCGTCCCGGACGCGCACTGCACGCCGAGAGCCGCACGCCTCCCCGGGGAGGGGTGCGGCTCTCCGCGTCGACGGGCTCGGGCACCCTGGTGCCGGGGCCCGTCGCGCGACGGGACCCGTTCGGACCGACACGCGGGACGGTGAGGACCACCGGCCGCCGAGACCGGGGAGGCGCAGGGTGGAGCGGCGCGCCGTCGAGCAGGGTCCCGACTCCGGAGCCGCGCGGCCGCCCGAGCGCCCCCGCCGCACCGGAGCGGCTCCGGTGGACCGGCCGATCTCGACCGGCAACCTGCTCGCCGACTGTGAGCGGTGGTGCCGCGACCACCTGCCCCGCCGGACGCCGCGCACGCCGCCGCCGGGCCGCCCGCGCACTCCCTGACCCGCCGGCGGGCGTGCCCGGAGCGACCGGTCGCCGGTCGGGTGACCGGAGCCCGGGGCACGGGTGGTGGACTGCCGGGCGTGAGAGTCGTCCCGTCCCGGTTCGTCCGCGCCCACACCCAGGTCCGGCGGCCGTCCTCCGTGCCGGAGGTCCGGCTGCACGTGGCCGACGACGTCGTCGCGCTCTGGGAGGCCATGGAGGCCGGCGGCGGCGCCGGTGAGGCGCCGCCGTTCTGGGCCGCGGCCTGGCCGGGCGGGCAGGCGCTGGCCCGGTTCGTGCTCGACCGGCCCGCCGTGGTCGCCCGCCGGGCGGTGCTCGACCTGGGCTCGGGCAGCGGCCTGGTCGCCATCGCCGCCCGGCTGGCCGGGGCCCGGTCGGTCCTGGCCAGCGACGTCGACGTGTTCAGCCGGACGGCGATCGGCGTCAACGCCGGCCTCAACGGGGTCCCGGGCATCAGCGTGACCGGCGACGTCCTGGGCCGGGACCTGCGCGGCGTCGAGGTCGTCCTGGCCGGGGACGTCTGCTACGACCGCGAGATGACCGAGCGGGTGCTGCCCTTCCTCGACCGCGCTCGCGCCCGCGGGGTGGAGGTGTACGTGGGCGATCCGGGACGGCCGTACCTGCCGCACGAGCGGCTGGCCGCGGAGGCCGTGTACGAGATCCCGGAGACCGAGGGTCCGGGCCTGCGGCGGACGACGGTCTGGCGGCTCCCCTGAGCGGGGGACGTCGTCCCCGGCCGGCGCCCGGGCCGCCCGGGCGTCGGTAGGGTCGCGGCGTGGCCGCCCCGCTCCCCGCTGCCGTCCCCGGCCGGGGGCGCCGGGCCCGCCGCCCCTCCGGCGACGACCGGGAGCGCGCGCTGCTGGCCACCGCCGAGCGGCTGCTGGGGGAGCGGCCGCTGGCCGAGATCTCCGTCGACGACCTCGCGCGCGGCGCGGGCATCTCGCGGCCGACCTTCTACTTCTACTTCGCCTCCAAGGAGGCCGTCGTCCTCGCGCTGCTCGACCGCGTGGTGGCCGAGGCGCGCGAGTTGCGGGCCGCCGCGCTGGCCGGTACCGCCGACGACGCGCGGGCTGGCTGGCGCGCGGCGCTGGTCGCCGTCCGCGACACCTTCCGCGCGCACCGGGCACTGACCGCGGCCGCGACCGAGCTGCTCGCCGGCAGTGCCGAGGTGCGCGAGCTGTGGTCGCAGGTGATGGAGGGCTTCGTCGCCGAGACCGCCGCCGCCATCGAGGCCGAGCGGGCGCGCGGCGCCGCCCCCGCGGGCCCGCCGGCGCGCGACCTGGCCGTGGCGCTGAACTGGATGAACGAGCGGGTGATCCAGGTGACGCTGGGCGGCCACCGTCCGGCCGTCGCCGAGGACGACCTCATCGACGTCCTGCTGACCGTCTGGCTCAGGACCATCTACGGCGCCGACGGCTGACCCGTATTCTCGACGCCGAGTCGGCACAGTCGACATTGTGTCGAGTACCGTGGTGGAGGTCACCACCGACCGCCAGGGAGCGCCCATGCCCGAGCTCGCGGAGCACACCGCCACCGAGCACGTCGACGTCCTGATCGTCGGCGCCGGCCTGTCGGGCATCGGGGCGGCCTGTCACCTCCAGCGCGAGCTGCCGGACCGCAGCTACGCCGTCCTCGAGGCGCGGGAGGCCATCGGCGGGACCTGGGACCTGTTCCGCTACCCCGGCGTCCGGTCGGACTCGGACATGTTCACCCTGGGCTACTCGTTCAAGCCGTGGACCGAGGCGCGGGCGATCGCCGACGGCGAGTCCATCCGCCGCTACGTCCAGGAGACCGCGCGCGAGCACGGGGTCGACCGGCACATCCGGTTCGGTCACCGGGTGGTCTCCGCCGAGTGGTCGACCGACGAGGCACGCTGGGCGGTCACCGCGCAGCGCACCGACACCGGCGAGACGGTGCGGCTGACCTGCTCGTGGCTGTCGGTCTGCTCCGGGTACTACCGCTACGACGAGGGCTACCGCCCGCGGTTCCCCGACGAGGAGCGCTTCCGCGGCCCGATCGTGCACCCCCAGCACTGGCCCGAGGACCTGGACTTCGCCGGCAAGCGGGTGGTCGTCATCGGCAGCGGCGCGACCGCGGTCACCCTCGTGCCCAGCATGGCCGAGACGGCCGCGCACGTGACCATGCTGCAGCGCACCCCCAGCTACGTGCTCTCCCTGCCCGGCCGGGACCCGCTGGCCGACACGCTGCGCCGCCGGCTGCCGGCACGCGCGGTCTACCCGGTGGTGCGGTGGAAGAACGTGCTGGTCTCCATGGCCTCCTACCAGCTCAGCCGGCGGCGCCCGGCCGCGATGCGGCGGTTCATCCAGCGGCTGGCCGGCAAGCAGCTCCCGGCCGGGTTCGACGTCGACACGCACTTCGGCCCGCCGTACGACCCGTGGGACCAGCGGCTGTGCCTGGTGCCCGACGGCGACCTGTTCCGCGCGCTCCGCGAGGGCCGGGCGTCGATCGTCACCGACCGGATCACCGGGTTCACCGGGACCGGGATCGCGCTGGAGTCCGGCGAGGAGCTCCCGGCCGACGTCGTCGTCACGGCCACCGGGCTGAACCTGCTGCCGATCGGCGGCATGACCCTCACCGTCGACGGCGAGCCGGTCGAGCTGTCGGAGCGGGTCAGCTACAAGGGGATGATGGTCTCCGGGGTGCCGAACTTCTCCATGACGATCGGCTACACCAACGCCTCCTGGACGCTGAAGGCCGACCTCGTCGCCCGCTACGTCTGCCGGCTGCTGCGGCACATGGCCGCCTCCGGGTACGCCACCTGCACCCCGGTCGCTCCCCCCGGCGGTGGCACCGAGCCGTTCATCGGGCTGACCGCCGGTTACGTGCAGCGCAGCCTGGCCGCCCTGCCCAAACAGGGCGCGCGGGCCCCGTGGCGGCTGTACCAGAACTACGTGCGCGACGTGCTGCTGATGCGGCGCGGCCCGCTGGAGGACGAGGGTGTGCGCTTCGCCCGCCAGCAGCCGGCCCGGGCCGCCGAGGAGGTCGCCGCGTGAGCCTCGCCCCGTACCGGTTCGCCGGCGGGACGGCGGTGGTCACCGGCGCCGCCGGCGGCATCGGCGCCGCGCTCGCCTCCGGCCTGGCCCGGCGCGGCAGCTCGCTGGTGCTGCTCGACCGGGACGCCGAGGGGCTGGAGACGGTCGCGCGGGGGATCCGGACGGCGCACCCCGCGCTCACCGTCACCACGTACGTCGTGGACCTCGCCGACCCTGCGGAGACCCGGCGGGGAGCCGCGACCCTCGCCGCGGCGCACCCGGAGGTCACCCTCCTGGTGAACAACGCCGGGATCGCCCTCGGCGGGCGGTTCGACCAGGTGACCCTCGAGGAGTTCGAGGAGGTCCAGGAGGTCAACCTGCGCGCCGTCGTCCGGCTGACCCACGCGCTGCTGCCCACGCTGAAGGCCCACCCGGGATCGCACCTGGTGAACGTCTCCAGCGTGTTCGGCCTGATGGCGCCGGCCGGTCAGGCGGCCTACGCCACCAGCAAGTTCGCCGTCCGCGGCTTCACCGAGGCGCTGCGCTCCGAGCTGGCCGAGGACGGCGTCGGGGTCACCTGCGTGCACCCCGGCGGCATCCGCACCCGCATCGCGGAGAACGCCCGCGTCGGCTCCGGCGTGCCAGCCGAGGAGGGGGAGCGCGGGAAGCGGGAGTTCGCCCGGCTGCTCACCATGGACCCGGCGAAGGCCGCAGGGGTCGTGCTGACCGCGGTGGAGCGGCGCCGGCCCCGGCAGCTGGTCGGCTGGAGCGCCATCGTCCCCGACCTGCTGGTCCGGCTCGCGCCCGGCTCCTCCGGCCGGCTGCTGGCCGGCCTCACCGCCCTGGCGGGACGCCGCCGCTGAGCGGGTAGGAGGGCGCCCGTGGCGGTGCACATCGGGACGTCGGGCTGGAGCTACGACCACTGGGACGGCGTCCTCTACCCGCCCGGGACCCCGCCGCGCGACCGGCTGGCCCACTACGTGCGCCGGTTCGGGACCGTCGAGCTCAACGCGAGCTTCTACCGCTGGCCCCGGACGGCGACCTTCGTGGGCTGGCGGCAGCGGCTCCCGCCGGGGTTCCAGCTGTCGGTCAAGGCGCCGCGCGGGCTCACCCACGCCAAGCGCCTCTACGCGCCGGAGACCTGGATCGGCCGGATGACCGCGTGCTGGCACGAGCTCGGCGACAAGCGCGCGGTCCTGCTGGTGCAGTTGGCCCCGACCCAGGAGCGCGACGACCAGCGGCTGGACTTCTTCCTGTCGCTGCTCCCGGACTGGATGCGGGTCGCCGTGGAGTTCCGCCACCCCAGCTGGCACGACGAGGGCGTCTTCGCGCTCCTCGAGCGGCACGGGGCGGCCTACTGCGTGATGAGCGGCGCGGGCCTGCCCTGCGAGCTGCGGGCGACCGGGCCGTTCGTCTACGTCCGGATGCACGGGCCCGACGCCCGGCACCTCTACGCCGGCTCCTACCCCGACGCCGACCTGCGCTGGTGGGCCGACCGGGTGGGGGAGTGGGCCGAGGCCGGGCGGGACGTCTACGTGTACTTCAACAACGACGGGTACGGCCACGCCGTCCGCAACGCCGAGACGCTGCGCGCGATGACCGGCTCCTGAGCGACCGGCTCACCCGTCGTCGCCCACCTCGTTCCACAGGTCCAGCAGCTCGTCGATCCGGGCCCGGCAGCGGTCGACGCGGGCCGTGGACTCCGGGGTGGGGAACCGCCGCTGCACGGAGCGGGCCTCGGCCAGGTCGATGCAGGCCTGGCGGAGGTCGACGACGACCGCCTCGTGCGGGCTCTCACTGACCACGACCATGGCTGCCTCCTGACGGTGCGGCGTGGAGCTCCCCCGGTCGGCGGATCCGTGTCCACCCCCAGCGTGGCCCTCTCGCGGCCTCGTGGCCAGTGCCCGGTGTCTCTGGCGCTCCGGGCGGTCGCTCGACGGTGGGTGCCGCTGACGGGGCGCCGACGCGGTCACGCGGTCGCGGCCAGGGCGCCACCCAGGTCGACGTCGACGGCGAGCACGCTGGGGAACCGGTGCAGCCGGGCTCCCAGGAGCTCGACCTGGTCCAGGTCGGCGATGAGGTCGAGGCTGACCCGCCAGCGCCCGGCGCCCGCTTCCTCGGCATCGAAGCGGGTGAGCCGGTGGTTGCGTCCGGTCACCATGGTGAGGACGCGTTGGACGCCGATCAGGTCGGTGACGGTGACGGTGACGTGCAGCTTCGCTGCGTCCCGGGTGTGGTCGGAGCGGGGGAGCATGTGGTCCTCCGGGCCGGTCGAGGCCCTGGTCGGCGGGGTGGTCGCCCTCGAGAGCCGTGCCACGGACCCGCCGGCTCGAGAGTCATCCGCCGACGGGCCCGCACCCGATGAGTCGTCCGGCCACGCCAGCAGGCTAGGTGTCGAGACGGCCGGGGGACAAGCCGGGGAGTCCGGTGCGGAGCCCAGGCGCTGGGAGGTGCTCGAGGGACGTCCGGGACCAGTCGTCCGCGAGCCACGCCAGCAGGCGGCCCCGTGACCAGCAGCGGCCGACGGCCTCCGCGTGCAGGGCCGACCCGGAGAACACCGCCAGCCCGATGGTGCTGTGGCCGGAGGCCCGGCGATCGCCGAGCGTCGGGATCGCCGGCGCGACCCCGACCCCCTCCGCCGACACCCACGCCACCGCTCGGCCGGCCGCCGCCTCGTCGAGGCGCTGGAGGAAGCGCAGGCGGCTCTCGAGCGGGAGGCGCGACAGCGTCCACGTCGTGGTGACGACCGGCAGGGCGTCCGCGGGCACCCGGGCGAGGGCGTCCGGCAGCACCTCGACGGCGTTCCCCCGCAGCAGCTCCGGAGGCTCCGCCGCCGCCAACGCGATCTCCGCGTCGAGCTCCGCGGCCCGCTCCGGCCGACCCGGCCACAGGCAGGCGCGCAGCCACCGGGCGTCGTCGGCGTCGGTCACGTCGAGGGGGTCGGTGTCGACGCCGATCCGGGCGACGACCGGGGGCACCGCCCGGAGCGGGACGGGCCGGTGGCCCACGATCGAGGCCGACTGCTGGACGGGAGAGGACGGGTCGCCCAGCGATCGTCCGTCCCCGTAGGAGATGCCGACGCGATCGACGGTCAGGTTGAGCCCGGCCGAGCAGCCGACGTCGACCAGCCCGACCGCATCCGCGCCCACCCGGCGCGCCGCCTCGGCGATGGCCGGGTACAGCACGGCGCCGTGTCCGGTCTCGTCGGTCCGCGGCCGCCCGCGCACCGCGATGGCCACGACCTCGTCGGTCATCCGCAGCAGCGTGTCGATCGCCGCGCCGGCGGCCGCGTCGCCGTCCCCAGCGGCGTAGGCCCCGGCGAGCGCCGGGGCGTGACCGGCGAGGGCGAGGTCGTGCAGCGCCGCGAGGACCACCGTGGGGTGCCGCTTGCGTGCCGGCACCGCCTCGATCGCCCGCAACGCCTCGTCGGAGCCACTCAGGGCGACGGCGACGCGCTGGTACAGCGGCGAGGTCCCGGCGGCGTCGACCTCACCGAAGCGCCGGTACACCCGGGCGAGCGTGCGGGCCCGCCCCGCGGCGCTCCCTGCGGTCGGCTCCGGCACCCCGACGACCCTAGCCACGGGAACGTGACCACGGGGTCGACCTCTCCCGACCCGGCACGCAGCTCCGGAGCGGCCTCCCCGGCGGCGTCCCCCGGGTCAGCCGCTCACGCCGGGGCCGGGCAGGCCGCGCCGGCGCAGCGCCCGGGTGGCGAGCACCCCGTAGCCGACGGCGTTGGGCAGCAGCGCCACCGTGTGGGTCCAGGCCTGCACCGCCGCGCTGCCGACCTCCAGACCCAGCGGCGAGAACAGGTAGTGGCCCAGGAAGCCACCGGTGTAGGGCTCGACCCCGGCCCGTGCCCACAGCGCCAGCTCCAGCTCGGTCAACGGGCACGGCGCACCGGCCAGGTTCACCGCGAGGACGGCGGCAGCCACCGGCGCGTGCACGAGCACCAGCCGCGGCCACCGCAGGGCCAGCAGCGCGCCGGTCAGCATCACGACGACGACGGCCGCGTGCAGGACGGCGACGGCGGAGGCGGCGGCGACCACGGCACCAGCGTGGCACGCGGGAGGGCGCGGGAGCAGCGCCCGCGGCGGGAGACTGGGGGAGCCGGCCACCGCGAGCCGGGACGACGCGAGGAGGACCGCATGAGCGAGCAGCCGGACGGCAACCGGGAACCGGGGTCGGGCAACCGGGTCGGCCGGTCGGTCGAGGAGTTCGTCAGCCAGCTGCGCGCGTTCACCGACCGCGCGCGGGGGCTGGCCGCCGGCGCCGTCCCGTTCTCCCTGCCGCGGCTGCCCTCCCCGCCCGGCGCCCTCTCGGCGGCCCAGCTGAAGGCGATCGACAAGGCGGTGCGGGGCCAGCGCCAGCAGATCCAGGCGATGACGGCCCAGCTGCAGGCCTTCGACGAGCAGCTCGCCGTCTTCGAGCGGATCCTCGAGCCGCTCGTGGAGTGGAGCGCGACGTGGGCTCGGCTCGAGGAGTCGGTGGCCGACCTCGTGCGCCGCCAGCCGCCCGAGGACCGGCCCGCCGGTGACGCCCCCGCCGGGAACGCCTAGGGCCGACCGCCCTCAGCGCGGGTCGCGGCGCAGCGGGTGGTCGGGGGGCACCTCGACGAGGACGATCCGGAGGCCGTCGGGATCGGCCACCTCCGCCTCGACCAGACCCCACGGCTCGGTGCGCGCCTCGCGCAGCACCGGGACGCCGGCCGCCCGCAGCCGCGCCACCTCCGCGGCGGCGTCGCGGACCTGCAGCCACAGCGCCAGCCCGCGCGGCGCCCCGTCGCCGCGGCCGGAGACCTCGAGCAGGCCGTTGCCCAGGAAGAACACCTGCCCGGGGTCGTCCCGCGGCCCGAACTCGCGGTAGACCGCCAGCCCCAGGACGTCGCGGTAGAAGGCCCGGGAGCGCGCGGGGTCGCTCGGCCGCAGCAGGATCCGGCTGCTCAGCACGTCCACCCCGGCATCATCGGGGTGGACAGCCCCCGACGACAGGAGGAACTCGTGACGCAGCGCTACGAGTACAAGGTGGTCGAGCTCCGGGAGGGGCTCATCGGCGGCAAGATGTCGGGTGACAAGCTGGAGAAGGTGCTCAACGAGCACGCCCGGCAGGGGTGGCAGCTCCGGGCCATCACGTCGGTCGAGGTGAAGGGCCGCATCGGCCCCGGGGGCGTCGAGGGCGTCCTCGTCACCTTGGAGCGCGCCACCAGCTGATCCCCGGGAGGACGTCGTGCCCCACCCCGCCGCCGACGGCCGGGCACGGCTGCGGGCCGACTGCGCCCGGTGTGCGGGGCTGTGCTGCGTGGCGCCCGCGTTCACCGCGTCGGCCGACTTCGCGCTCGACAAGCCCGCCGGCCGCGCCTGCCCGCACCTGCAGGGCGACTTCCGCTGCGAGATCCACGCCGACCTGCGCGAGCGGGGGTTCCCCGGCTGCACGGTGTTCGACTGCTTCGGCGCCGGCCAGCAGACCGTGCAGGTCACCTTCGGGGGTCGCGACTGGCGCGAGAGCCCCGAGGTCGCCGACGCGGTGTTCACCGCGTTCGGCGTGCAGCGCCAGCTGCACGAGCTGCTCTGGTACCTCACCGAGGCCCTCGCCCTGGCGGCCGCGGGGCCGCTGCACCGCGAGCTCGCCGCCGCGCACGAGCGCGCCGAGCGGCTCACCGCGGCGGGACCCGACGAACTGGCCGCCGTCGACACCGCTGCGCTGCGGCAGGAGGCCGGGGGGCTGCTGACGTCGGTGAGCGAGCTGGCCCGCTCCGGCGTCCGCCGCCGGGGAGCGCGGGACCGTCGCAACGCGGACCTGGTGGGCGCCGACCTGCGCCGTGCCGACCTCCGCGGCGTGAGCCTGCGGGGCGCGTACCTCATCGGCGCCGACCTCCGGGGCGCCGACCTGCGGACCGCCGACCTGCTGGGTGCCGACCTGCGCGCCGCGGACCTGCGCGGCGCCGACCTGACCGGCGCGCTGTTCCTCACCCGCCCGCAGGTCGCGGCGGCCGTCGGGGACGCCGCGACGGTGCTCCCCGCCGGCCTGGAGCACCCGGGGCACTGGTCGTGAGCGACGACGCCGTCGACTGGCTGACCCGGCACCGGGGCGGGGCGGCGCCGGCCGACGTCCTGGGCTTCGCCGACCGGCTGCCCGCGGTGGACCCGGAGACCCTGGTCGGCCGCTGGCGGGGTGCCGAGCTGCCCACCGGCTCACGGCTGGACGGGCTGCTCGCGGCGCACGGCTGGTGGGGCAAGGAGGTCGTCGACGCCGAGACCGTCCACCCGCTGCTGTTCGCCGGCCCGGACGGCGTCCCGCGGCCGGTCGACCCGGCCCTCGCCCCGCTGGCGCTGCTGCGCCGGGCGCCCGGGCCGGCCCGGAGCCGCGCCGCCCGGGTCGCGTTCGCCGCTGTCCGGCCGCTGCTGCGCACCGGCCGCCCGGCCGCCCGGGTGCGGGTGGTCACGCACCGCGGGGTGGCCACCGGCGCGCTGGTCTACGACCGGCTGCCGGTCATCGACGCCTTCCGCCGGGTCACGCCCGACCTGCTGCTGGGCCTCATGGACATGCGCGGCCTGCCCGAGCCCTACGCGTTCCTCCTCGAACGGGACGGCGGCTGACCGGCTCAGGCCCCCGATGGCGGCTCGTCGGCCTCCTCGAGGCGCCCGCGCCGGCGCAGGATGCCGGTGACCGACCCGAGCCGCGTGGTGGCCTGGCGCAGGGTGTGGATCAGGGGCAGCAGGTCCTCGGAGATCCGTCGCAGGGTGTCGGGGACGGTGTCGATGACCGGGTCGTCGAGCACCTTGCCCACCCGCTCCAGCCCGGGCCGCAGCGACCGGACCGGCTCCTCCAGCTCCTCGACGAGGGTCTCCAGCCGCTCGGCGGTGCGCTGGGCGGAGGCGATCGTCTCGGTGGCGACGGTGGTCGCGGCGATGAGGTCGCGAACGGCCGTGTTGAGGTCGGTCATCGTCCGCGGCAGCTGGGCCAGGGCCTCGGTCTGCGCCTGCAGCTGGGCGATGAGCTCGGACAGTCCGGGGATGCGCGGCATGCCCAGGCTGCGGAAGGGGTCCACGCCGCAACGGTCGGGGACGCGGGGCGCCGGCGCAAGCGCCGGTGCGGGCGGGGGCCCGGTCAGAGCCAGGTGGTGACGCGGACCGTCGTCCCCCGCGAGGAGCTGCGCACCTGCACCAGGTCGCACAGCTGGTGCACCAGGTAGACCCCGCGCCCGCCGAGCCGGGTGGGGTCGGGGAGCCGCCGGCCGACCAGCGGATCGGTCAGCCGCCCGGCGTCGGTGAACTCGACGACGGCGGCGCCGGGCTGGCGCCACATCGCCAGGGTCCCGCCGCCCTCGCCGTGCCGCACGCTGTCGGTGGCCAGTTCCGACGCGGCCAGGGCCAGCGCCTCCACGCGCTCGGCGGGCAGGTCGCAGGAGCGCGCGTACGTCGCGACGGTCCGGCGCACGTCGGGCAGGTCCGCCTCCCGGAACCCGCCGCGCAGCACGACCTCCCCCGGCGGGGGCAGCGGGGCCCAGACGCCGATGATCCGGCCGGGGTTGGCGCCGACCTGGGTCATGTCGAGGAGCTCCACCGCGGCCGAGTCCGAGCCGAGGGCGTCGCGCAGCAAGCCGAGTCGCGGCCGTGGCTCGACGACCACGACGTCCTCGTCGCGGTCCAGCCCCGCGCGCACGAACCCGAGCACGCCGTCGAGGAAGCCTTCGTCGCCGCGGTAGGTGACCGTCTCGTGCAGGAAGCCCGAGGCCGCCCTCACGCGGTGGCACTCCCCGGCGTGACCGGCGCCAGCGCGTCGTACCCGAGCAGCCGCCACACCCGGGCGAACACAGGTGTGGTCTCGACCAGGACGACGCGCCGTCCGCGGCGCAGGCGGTCCTGGGCCCAGGAGGCGATCGCCCGGCAGCCGGCCGCGTCGGCGAACCGCAGCCCCGCGAGGTCGAGGGTGGCCAGCTCGAGGGCGTCGGCGGGGGAGGCGGCGAGGACCCGGGCGAGGCGGTCGGCGCTGAAGGCGTCGACGCTGCCGGCCACGACCACCCGGCCCTCGTCGCAGAAGACCCGGAACGGCGCCACGTCGTCGGGCGCTCCGCCGCCGGGGACGCGCACCTGCGGGTGCACGCTCGCCACGGCGGCGAGCGCCTCGGCGTCCAGTCCGTCGCGGCGGTAGGCGCACAGGGCCGACATCCCGCTGCCCGCGGCCATGAAGTCGTCGGCCAGGTGCTCCCACCGGGCGAGCTCGTCCCGTGTGGCGGGATCGGCGGCCAGCGCGGTCAGCTCGGCGACGACCCGCAGGCCGGAGCAGCCGTCCTCGATCGCCTGCCGGGTGGCCTCCTCGTAGAAGGCCAGCTGCCGCTCGGGCACGAAGCGGCCGACGCGGCTGTAGGCGTCGGCGAGGGACAGCAGGACCAGCCGGCCGTCGGCCTCGAGGTCCGCCAGCGGGCCGAGCGGGCCGGGATCGCTGCGGAGCCGGGCGATGCCGTCCTCCGGACCGACGTAGAGCAGGCGCTCGCCACGGGCCAGCCCGCCGGCCAGGAAGCGGCTGGCCGCCTCGGCGAGGGACTCGGCGTCGTCGTGGACCCAGCAGACGTGGTCGGCCGGGCCGGTGACGACCGGCTCGAGGACCGTCCCCGAGGAGCGCACGGACCCACGGTAGGCGCTCGGCCGTCCAGGAGACAGCCCCCCTCGGTCACAGTGCGCGGAGGATGTCCTCGACCCGCTCCCGGGCGTCGCCGAACAGCATCCGGGTGTTCTCCCGGAAGAACAGCGGGTTCTGGACGCCGGCGTAGCCGGTGTTCATCGAGCGCTTGAAGACGACGACGTGCTCGGCCTCCCAGACCGCGAGGACGGGCATGCCGGCGATCGGGCTGCCCGGGTCCTCGAGCGCGGCCGGGTTGACCGTGTCGTTGGCCCCGATGACCAGGACGACGGAGGTCTCGGGGAAGTCGTCGTTGATCTCGTCCATCTCCAGGACGATGTCGTAGGGGACCTTCGCCTCGGCCAGCAGCACGTTCATGTGGCCGGGCAGCCGGCCGGCGACCGGGTGGATGCCGAAGCGGACCCGCACGCCCTTGTCGGTGAGCCTGCGGGTGAGCTCGGCGACCGGCCCCTGCGCGTGCGCGACCGCCATCCCGTAGCCCGGCGTGATGACCACCGACTCCGCCTCTCGGAGCAGCTCGGCGGCCTCCTCGGCGGTGATCTCGGTGTGCTCGCCCTCCACGCCGGCGGCGGTGCTGCCCTCGTTGCCGAAGCCGCCGGCGATGACCGACAGGAAGGACCGGTTCATCGCCCGGCACATGATGTAGGAGAGGTAGGCGCCCGAGGAGCCGACCAGTGCACCGGTGATGATCAGCAGGTCGTTGTCGAGCAGGAAGCCCGACGCGGCGGCCGCCCACCCCGAGTAGCTGTTGAGCATCGAGACGACGACCGGCATGTCGCCGCCGCCGATGGAGGCGACCAGGTGCCAGCCCAGCGCGAGGGCCAGCGCCGTGACGACGGCGAGGACGGCGAGGTTCGGCGCGGCGACGAAGGCGACGGCCAGCCCGGCGAAGGCGACGAGCGCGCCGAGGTTGAGCGCGTTGCGGCCCGGCAGCATCAGCGGGTTGCTCCTGATGCGGGCCGAGAGCTTGAGGAAGGCGACGATGGAGCCGGTGAAGGTGACCGCGCCGATGAAGACGCCGATGACCACCTCGGCGGAGTGGATGCCGAGCAGGTCGGCGGGCACCTCGGTCTGTTCGGTGCCCGCCCGCTCGACCGACAGGTAGCCGTTCCACCCGACCAGCACCGCGGCCAGGCCGACGAAGCTGTGCAGCACCGCGATCAGCTCGGGCATGCCGGTCATCTGCACGCTGCGGGCCCGCCACAGGCCGAGGGCCGCGCCGATGACCATCGCGGCGGCGATGGCGGCGATCGCGGCGGCCCCGGCGCTGCGGGCGGCCAGCCCGATCGTGGCGACCAGGGCGACGGCCATGCCGGCGATGCCGTAGGCGTTGCCGCGCCTGGCCGTCTCGTGCTTCGACAACCCGGCCAGGCTGAGGACGAACAGCAGGCCGGCGACGATGTAGGCCGCCGCGGCGGCGGAGGACGCGCTCATGCCCGGCCTCGCGTGAACATGCCGAGCATGCGGCGGGTCACGGAGAAGCCGCCGAAGACGTTGATGCTGGCGACCAGCACCGCGATGAACGCCAGCACGCTGACCAGCGTGCTCGTGTGGCCGATCTGCAGCAGGGCCCCGACCACGATGATCCCGGAGATCGCGTTGGTGACGCTCATCAGCGGCGTGTGCAGCGCGTGGTGCACGTTCCCGATGACGTAGAAGCCGACGACGATCGACAGCGCGAACACGGTGAGGTTGCCGATCAGCTGGCTGGGTGAGAACGCCGTGACGAGGAACAGCGCCACCGCCGCCCCGCCGACCAGCAGCGGGGTCCGGGTGCGGGAGGCCGGCGGCCGCTCGGCCGGTGCGGGGGCGGCCGCGCTGGGGGCCGGCGCGGGGGGCGGCGCCGCCGACACCTGCACCGGCGGGGGCGGCCAGAGGACCTCACCGTCCCGGACGACGGTCATCGCCCGCTGGACGACGTCGTCGAGGTCGAGGACCAGCTGCCCGTCCTTCGCCGGGGTCAGCAGCTTCACCAGGTTGACCAGGTTGGTGCCGTACAGCTGCGAGGACTGCCCGGGCAGCCGGCCGGGCAGGTCGGTGTAGCCGATCACCGTCACGCCGTTGGGCGTCACCACGACCTCGTCGGGGACCGAGCCCGCGACGTTGCCGCCCTGCGCGGCGGCCATGTCCACGATCACGCTGCCGGGCCGCATGCTCGCCACCATCTCCTCGGTGATCAGCCGCGGCGCCGGCCGGCCGGGGATGAGGGCGGTGGTGATGACGATGTCGGCCTCGCGGACCTGCTCGGCGTACACCTGCGCCGCCCGGCGGTCGTAGTCCTCGGAGGTCACGCCCGCGTAGCCCGTGCCGCCGGCCTGCTGGTCGTCGGCCGGCACACCGACGTACTCGCCGCCCATCGAGGCGATCTGCTCGGCGACCTCGGGCCGGACGTCGGTGGCCCGCACGATCGCCCCGAGGCTGCTGGCCGTGCCGATCGCCGCCAGCCCCGCCACCCCGGCGCCGGCGACCAGCACCGTGGCCGGCGGGACCTTGCCGGCGGCGGTGACCTGCCCGGTGAAGAACCGGCCGAACGCGTGCGCGGCCTCCACCACGGCCCGGTAGCCGGCGACGTTGGCCATCGAGGACAGCACGTCCAGCGACTGCGCGCGGGAGATCCGGGGGACCGCGTCGACCGCCAGCGCCGTGACCGGCCGGGCGGCCAGCGTGGCGACCAGGTCGGGGTCGAGCGCGGGGGTCAGCTGGCTGATCAGCACCGCGCCGTCCCGGAGCAGGTCGATCTCCCCTGCCCGCGGCCGGGCGACGTGCAGGACGACGTCGGCGCCCCACGCCTCGGCCGCCGTCCCCACCAGCCGCGCGCCGGCGTCGGCGTAGGCCTCGTCGGGGAAGCTGGCCGCCCGCCCGGCCCCGGCCTCGACGACCACGGCGTAGCCGAGCGCGGTGAGCTGCCGCACCGTCGCCGGCGTCGCGGCCACCCGTGTCTCCCCGGGACGGGTCTCCCTGGGCACTCCGATGAGCACGTCCACTCCTCCTGGCGGGTCGGCCCCGGCGTCGTCGACGGGGCATCCGGTGCGAGGTACGGGTGGGCCCGCCGGTCCAGCGGGTCCACGGGACGGCGTGCGTGGTGGCGCAGCCGGAGCCGATCATGCCGCTCCCACCCGGTGGCGCGCCCCCGGACGGCGCCGAGCCGCCCTCCCGCGGCCGGTGACCGACCGCAGCCGCGGGGCGGCGCGCCACCTCCGCGGGGCGCCGCCCCCACCCGTGCGGGTGAGGCCACACCGCCGTCGGCTGCAGCCGCACGCCCGGGCTGCCGTACTCGTCAGTGAGCCGGGACCGCCCGGCGCGCCCGGCATCCCCCGCCGGTGCGGGGACGAAGGGGTGAGCGTGTCAGCGACGACGGTGCCGGCCGAGCCGGTGGTCTCACCGGAGATCGTCTCGTCGATCTTCTACGGCGCCGCGGTGAGCGACACACTCGTCCTCCTCGTTGCCGAGCTGGTCGGCGGGACCCCCCGCGTCACCTGGGGCAACGAGGGCGCCACGCAGCTGCTCGGCTTCGGCCTGGCCGACCTGCGGTCGCTGCCGGTCGCCACCCTGGTCCCCACCCTGCGCGGCGGCGAGATCAAGCTCCTGCTGCGCCGCGAACGGGCCGCCCGCATGAACCTGCCGGTCCGGACCGCCAGTGGCGCCCTGGTCGACACGCTCGTGGTGTGCACCCCCTCGCCGTCGGGCCGGATGTGGACCCTGCGGCTGGTGCCGACGTCCAACGAGCAGGAGCGGGCGCTGCGTGCGACCGCCGACGCCCACGAGCAGCGCTTCGCCACACTGACCGAGCGCTCGCCCATCCCGACCCTGCTCTCCGAACAGGGGATGCGCCTCGCGCACGTCAACGACGCCTTCTGCAGCCTCGTGGGCCTGCAGGCCGAGCAGCTCCTGGGCACCGGCTGGATGGCCACGGTGCACCCGGAGGACCTCGACGCGGTGATCGAGCAGGTGGTCGCGGTCCTCGGCGGCGGGGACGGCGAGGCGCAGGCGCGCCTGGTCCGCGAGGACGGCACCGAGCGGACGACGGTCATCCGCTTCGCGCACCTGTTCACCCCCGGCGTGGGCGCGGGGTTCGTCGGCACGATCGAGGACATCACCGAGCGGCTGGCCTTCGAGACGCGGCTGGCCCACCAGGCCAACCACGACCCGCTGACCGGGCTGCCCAACCGGACCCTGCTGGCCGACCACGTCGCCGCGCGGTTCACGCGGGGCGGCAGCGGCCTGGCCTGCCTGTTCCTCGACCTGGACAACTTCAAGGTCGTCAACGACTCGCTGGGGCACGCCGCCGGCGACGAGCTGCTGGTGGAGATCGCCGCCCGGCTGCGCGCGACGGTGCGCCCCGGCGACCTGGTGGCGCGCTTCGGCGGCGACGAGTTCGTGGTCGTCTGCGAGGACGTGGGGGAGGACGACGCCGTCGCGCTGGCCGAGCGGATCGGTGCCGTGCTGACCGAGCCGGTGAAGCTGGGCGGGGTCGACGTCCGGCCGCACGCCAGCGTGGGGGTCACCGTGCAGACCGCCGAGCACACCGCCGCGGAGGAGCTGATCCGCGACTGCGACATCGCCATGTACCAGGCCAAGGCCGGCGGCAAGGGCCGGATCACCGTGCTCGACCAGCGGGCCCGTGCCGAGGCCCGCGACAAGCTGCGGCTGGTCGTCGAGCTCCGCGAGGCCATCGAGGGCCGGGAGATCACGCTGCTGTACCAGCCGATCTTCAGCGCCGTCGACGGCAGCTCGGTCGCGGTCGAGTCGCTGGCCCGCTGGGACCACCCCGAGCGGGGCCCGATCAGCCCGGCGACGTTCGTGGCCCTGGCCGAGGAGAGCGGGCTGATCGGCGGGCTGGGCCTGCTGGTCCTCGACGAGACCTGCCGGCAGGTCGCGGAGTGGGACCGGCTGCTCGGCCCGGCCGCGCCGCGGCGGGCCAACGTCAACGTCTCGGCGCTGCAGCTGGACGCCAACCTGCACGGCCACGTGGTCGCGGCGCTGGAGCGGCACGGGCTGGCCCCGTCCCGGCTGTCCATCGAGATCACCGAGTCGGCCCTGATGAAGGACCCCGCCTCGGCCCGCGAGGTGCTCGGCCAGCTGCGCGCGCTCGGCGTCCAGCTGGCGATCGACGACTTCGGCACCGGCTACTCGTCCCTGGCCTACCTGCGACACCTGCCGGTGGACTGCCTCAAGGTGGACCGCTCGTTCGTCGCCGAGCTGGCGCACGGCCACACCGAGATCGCCTCGGCGGTCATCGCGCTGGCCAAGAACCTCGGTCTGTCCACCGTCGCCGAGGGGGTCGAGACCGCCGAGCAGGCCGCGCAGCTCGCCGCCCTCGGCGCCGGCTTCCTGCAGGGCTTCAGCCTCGCCGCGCCGATGACCGGCCACCGGACCGCCGCGTGGTTCGCCGCGCACACCCCATGACCCCAGCCCGCCTCGTCCTCCCGGGAGCCGACGTGCCCGCCACCCTGGCCGCCGCACCGACCTTCGACCTGGAGGCGGTGCTCGCCAGCATCGACACCATGGCCGCCCAGAAGCCGGTCGCCGCGCACATCGTCTCCGCGGCCAACTCCGACGACACCAGCGCCAGGGTGCTGGCCGAGACCCTCGCCGCGGACGTCGCGCTGGCCGGCCGGGTGATGAAGCTGGCCAACTCCGCCTACTTCGGCATGCGCGGGCGGGTGACCTCGCTGCAGTTCGCGGTGACCGTCATCGGCTTCACGACCGTGCGGACCATGGCGACCGTGGCGCTGACCGACCTGGACGACGAGTCGCGGCTGCCGGAGGACTTCTGGCGGCGCAGCACCAGTGTCGCCCTGGCCGCCTCGACCCTGGCCCCGCGGTTCGGCGAGCGGCCACAGGACGCGCTCTGCCTGGGCCTGCTCGCGCCGCTGGGGATCGCCCTGCTGCACCACAACGACCCCGACGGCTACGCCGATCTGGTCGCGGCCGAGTCGACCATCGCCGGTCGCCGCGCCGCGGAGGTCCACCGGTACGGCATCCACGCCTTCCGGCTGACCGCGGTGGCGCTGGACCAGTGGGGCTTCCCGGCGAGCATGGTGGCCCCGTTGACCGCCGTCGACGACCTGGGCGCCGACGAGGGGGCCCTGCTGCGCGGCGCGCTGGAGATCGTCTCGCGGCTCACCTCGGAGGGGTACCAGCCGGTGCCGGTGGAGCAGGTCACCGGCGGCCTGCTGCGGGAGGACGCCGTCCCCGCGGTGGCCGAGAAGGTCACCGCCGGGGCCGAGGAGCTGCGCCTGGCGATGCTGGGCTGAGGATGCTGGCCTGAGGGAGAGCCCGCCCCGCGCAGGAGGGCCGCACCAGGGCCGGCGCCCCCTGAGGGACGCCGGCCCTGCTCGTCAGCCGGTGTAGGGGGCGCCGATCGGGTCGACCGTCTCGTGGTCGGTGACGCCGGCGGCCAGCCGGGCCAGCGCCCAGTCGCCGTCACCGAGCAGGTGGTCGATCGCGGTGAGCCGGCTCGTGTAGTGACCGACCTTGTACTCCGCGGTCACCCCGATGCCGCCGTGCAGCTGGATGGCCTCCTTGCCGATGTGCCGTCCGGCGCGGCTGGTCTGCAGCCGCACGCGGTCGGCCGCGGCGACGACGTCCCCACCGGCGTCGGCCACCATCGCCCCCCACAGCGCGGTGCTGCGGGCCAGCTCCAGGGAGACGTACATGTCCGCCGCCCGGAAGGTCAGCGCCTGGAACTTGCTCAGCGTCACGCCGAACTGCTTGCGGGTCTTGAGGTACTCGGCCGTGGTCCGCAGCGCGGTGTCCATGGCGCCGACCGCCTCGTGGCTGTAGGCGATGCGGGCCGCGGCGAGCGCGTTCTCGACGTCCGCGGCCCGGTCACCGGTCCCCTCCCCGAGCAGCTCCGCGGGGGTGCCGTCGAACGCCACGCGCGCCGCACGGCCGCCGTCGTGGGTGCGGTAGCCGGTGCGGGTCAGGCCGTCGGCGTCGCCGCGGACGAGGAACAGCGCGGTGCCGCCGGAGGCCCCGTCCCCGGTCAGCCGAGCGGACACCACCAGGACGTCGGCCCGCGCGCCGCCGGGCACCGGCTCCTTGACGCCGGTGAGCCGCCAGCTGCCGCCGTCCTCGGTGGCGGTGACCGCCGCCGCCGACGGGCTCCACCGGGTGCCGGGCTCGGCGTGCGCGAACGCGGCCAGCGAGGTGCCCTCGGCGATGCCCGCCAGCACCTCGCCCCGCTGCGCGTCGGTGCCGACCGCGGCGACCAGCCCGCCGGCCA
This sequence comes from Geodermatophilus sp. SYSU D01105, assembly GCF_054050095.1. Lineage (NCBI taxonomy): Bacteria > Bacillati > Actinomycetota > Actinomycetes > Geodermatophilales > Geodermatophilaceae > Geodermatophilus > Geodermatophilus sp. SYSU D01105. The sequence goes on along the minus strand of NZ_JBJGYR010000025.1, from coordinate 16,581 downwards.
GCACGACCGTCTCGACGAAGGGCTCGGGCGCGAGCACCCGCCCGATCTCCTCGGCGACGATCGCCACCTCGATCGGCCCGGCGCCCATGCCGCCGTGCTCCTCGGCGAAGGGCAGGCCGAGCAGGCCCATCTCCGCCATCCGCGACCACGTCTTCTCGTCGAAGCCCGGGTCCTGGGCCACGACCCTGCGGCGGGCCTCGCTGTCGCCGTAGGCGCGCTCCAGCAGGCCGCGCACGGCCTCCCGCAGGTCGTTCTGCTCGCTGTCGAAGGTGAAGTCCACGGTTACCTCACAGCCCCAGGATCGTGCCGGCGATGATGGTGCGCTGCACCTCGTTGGAGCCTCCGTAGATGGAGACCTTGCGGTTGTTCAGGTACTCGGGGGTCGCCACGCGGGCCCAGTCCGGCACGTCGGAGCCCTCGTCGGCGAAGGAGGCGACCGAGAGCGGGCCGGCGATGTCGACGATCAGCTCGGTGGCGGCCTGCTGCAGCTCCGACCCGCGGAGCTTGAGCACCGAGGACGCCGGGTGCGGCCGGCCGTCGGAGGAGTGCGCGGCCACGCGCAGGGCGGTCAGCTCCAGCGCGAGCAGGTCGTTCTCCAGCTCGGCGATGCGGCCGGCCATCCGCGGGTCGTCGGCGAGCGGCCGGCCGTCGACGGTGACCTCCCGCGCGTACTCCTTGGCCTGGGCGAGCAGCCGCTTGGTGGCGCCGACGCGGGCGATGCCCACGCGCTCGTTCCCGAGCAGGAACTTCGCGTAGTCCCAGCCGCGGTTCTCCTCGCCGATGAGGTTCTCCGCCGGGACGCGGACGTCCTCGAAGAAGACCTCGTTGACCTCGAAGCTGCCGTCGACGAGCTCGATCGGCCGCAGCGTGACCCCGGGGGAGTCCATCGGGAAGACCAGCATCGAGATGCCGCGCTGCTTCTTCTCGGCGGTCGGGTCGGTGCGGACGAGGCAGAAGATCCAGTCGGCGTGCTGGCCCAGCGTCGTCCACGTCTTCTGGCCGTTGACGACCCAGTCGTCGCCGTCGCGGACGGCGGTCGTGCGCAGGCTGGCCAGGTCGGAGCCGGCGTCGGGCTCGGAGAAGCCCTGGCACCACCAGATGTCGAGGTTCGCCGTCGCGGGCAGGAACCGCTCCTTCTGCTCCTGGTTGCCGAAGGCGGCGATGACCGGGCCGATCATGCCGGCGTTGAAGGCCAGCGGCTCCGGCACGCACGCCAGCTGCATCTCCTCGCGCCAGATGTGCCGCTGCAGCGGCGTCCAGTCCTTGCCGCCCCACTCCACCGGCCAGTGGGGGACGGCGAGCCCTGCGGCGTTCAGGATCCGCTGGGTCTGGACGTACTGGTCCTTGGACACGTGCCGGCGGGCGGCGACGGTGTCGCGGATCTCCTGGGGGACCTCGGTCGTGAAGAACGTCCGCATCTCCTCCCGGAACGCCTCCAGCTCCGGGGACAGCTGCAACCGCATCGGGCCTCTCTCCTGACGGCAGCACCGCCGTCTCGCAGGTGGGTCACCCCGACGATCCCACACGAGCTACCGACCGGTAGCTCCCGGGGCGACCGCGGCTCCCGGCGCGTCGGGACGGCGGCGGGCCCCGACGGGGAACCCGTCCCGGCGGGCCGGTCGTTGCCGCGCCATGGAGCTGATCTGCCCGAAGTGCCACGGCGCGATGCGGACCTACGAGCGCAACGGCGTGCACGTCGACCAGTGCTCGGACTGCCGCGGCATCTTCCTCGACCGGGGTGAGCTGGAACGGCTCATCGACGCGGAGAACGACTGGCACGGCCGGACGTCGTCCGGGCACGGCACCGCCGCCGCGCACGGCACACCCGGGCACGCGAGCTCCGGCGGCTACGGAGCCGGCGCCGGCACCGGCGGGCTCGGTGCGGTCGTCGGCGAGGTGCTCAACCAGGTGCAGGGGAAGAAGCACTCGTCGTCCGGGCACGGCGGCAAGCGCAAGCAGTCCTTCCTGGACGGCCTCTTCGGCTGAGGCCGTGTGCACGGCCGTCCGGCCGAGGCCGTGTGCACGGCGGGGCCCGCGGGGGCACCCTCGGGGGCGTGTTCGACGTGGACTGGATGGGCCAGCTGACCCGGGAGGTGCTGCGCGAGCGGGTGCCGGCACTCATCGCCGAGACCTGTGCCTGGAGCGTCGGCATCTCCGACCGGCCGCACCACGAGCGGCGCCGCGGGCGGCTGGTCGAGACCGGCGGCACCAACGGCGACCGGCTCGCCCGCGGGCAGGCGCTCAGCGGCGAGGAGGACGGCCGGCTCGAGCTCGGCGACGCGCGGCCGGGCAGCTTCCGCGACGCCCTCAACGCGGTCGACGCCGACGGCGTGGTCTACGCCGACCGGTTCGACACCGAGGTCGTGGAGCCGTTCGTGCTGGCCACCTGCGTGCTGGCCGCCGAGCGGGCGCGGGCCACCCGCGGGCCGGAGTGGGCCGAGCTGCTCGACGACCTCGGGGAGGACGGCCGCGACCTGGTCGCCGTCGTCCGGGCCGGTGGGTGGGAGGCGCCGCTGCGGACCGAGGCCGAGCACGCGGTGCTGGCCGCGCTGGCCGACGTCCCGCTGCTGGAGGTGGAGGCCGAGGGCCTGCCGCTGTCGCTGGTCCGGGCCGCCGAGACGCTCACCCGGGAGGCCGTGCCGGCAGTGCCGCCGGGTCGCCGGGAGGACCCCGCCGCCTCGGGTGCGGTGTTCCTCGCCCGCGCGGCCCTGGCGGAGGCGGGGCTGGACGGGCCGGTCGGGGCGCGGGACGCCGCCCGGGTGCTCGCCGCGCTGCTGGCGGAGGGGATCGAGCCCGACGAGCTGCCCGCCGTGCTCCCGCACCTGCCGCTCGCGCCGGGTACCGCGGCCGCCGTCCTCACCCTGCTCGACGCCGGCCGCTGACCCCGCGCCGGTATCGGGAGCGACACCCACCTCCTGCGGGGCTGGGACGGGGGCATCGCTCCCGACACCGGCGGAGGCCGGGGCGTCCGCGCAGGACGTCCGGCCGAGCGGACCCCGGTCGCGGTGGGGGTGATCGTGCCGTGACGGAGCGGTGACGCCCGCCGTGCAGCGTGACCCACCACATCGACTCGGATCGGACGATGCCAGGGGGCCACGCGGCGATGAGGCGGGACACCCCGGCAGGTGACCGGACCCGGGTCGCGGCGTCGGGGAGGCCCCGATGAGACGGCGCCGGTCAGGGCTCGCGGACCCTCCTCGCGGTGCACGGGACGACAGCACGCCGGTGCGCGCGCCGGCCGACCGACCGCCGGAACCGACCGACGGCCGGGCACCGCGCGGCCGGCCGCGGGCGCCCGACTCCGCGGTGGGAACCACCGGCCGCGGGTCGTCGGGGACCGCCGCCCGGCTCACCGCTGTCGCCGTCGGCCTGCTGGTGGTCCTCGGGCTCGCGCCGCTCAGCTCCCTGCTGGGACACCGGCCGGAGCGACCGACCGGGCTGGCGGTGGAGTTCAGCACCGGCGCGGGCGTGCCCGCGGGGCACTCGAGCCGCCAGGACGTTCCGCTGGGGCTGTCCGTCGACGCAGAGATCCGGACGGTGGAGGACGTCCGCCCGTACGCGGTCGAGGCCCTGGGACAGGCTCGTGCCGACGCGCTGGTCGCCGCGCTCGGCTCGGGCGAACTGCTCGCCAGCCAGCTCGCCGAGGACTCGGGGGGCTACCCCGAGTACCCGTACCGATACCTCGCCCTCGAGACGCTGCTCGCCGGCACCCCCGATCGAGAGCTCGCCCCCGCCTGGACCAGCCTCGGGGCAGCGCTGACCGTCCTCGCGGCCCAGGCCCCGCTGGACTACGAACGTGTGCACCCAGCGGACAACGCCGGGCCGGCGGCCTTCGCCGTCCTGGAGCGGGCACGTGTTCACGGTGGGTGCGCGGCGCAGCTCGACCTCCTCCTGCTCCTCACCGGTGAGGCCTCGATCCTCGCCAACGCGGCCTCGGGCGACTCCTCCGTGCTCGCCACCGAGCAGCGCCGCGCCGAGGAGGTGTGTCCCGGCGACGTGACCCCCGGTTGGCTGGTCGGCCAGGCGCAGCTGCGGCACTTCACGGAGGGGCGCTACCCCGAGGAGCCGGAGATGCCGACGGCCGAGGCCGTGGTGACGATGCGGCGCCTGGTCCAACGCCATCCCACCGACGTCGCGGCTCTCACCGGGCTCGGCGACGCCTACCTCAGCGCGGCCATGTCCCTCGGCGGGAGCCCGCCGTTCACCGCGCGCCGCTACTTCCGGCAGGCCGTCGCCGCCTACGACCGGGCGGTCGACCATGGTGGCCGACAGGACGCCGCCGCCGGTCTCGGCCGGGCTCTCGTCGGTCTCGGCGAGCCGTCGCGCGCGATCGAGCTGCTCGAGCCGCTCGCGGAGTCGGACGCGACCCCCGGTCCGGTGCTCGAGGTGCTGGTCGCGGCCCAGGAGGGAGCGCGCCGCTTCGCCGACGCCGAGCGCACCGCCCGACGACTGGCCGACCTGGGCGCCGCGGCCTACCCGCGCGGTCCCGCGCTGCTCCCCGTTCCGCAGCGCTCGTGGGACAACACGCTCCAGGACGTGACGCCCGCCCTGTCCCTGGGCATCGACCGGCTCCAGCCGCTGCGTTCCCAGCTCTGGCCGGAAGGCGGAGCCGGTGGGGACGTGCAGGACCTCTCGTTCATCCCGCAGTACCGGGACGCGCCCGGCCTCACGGGTACGCGCGCCGCCTGTGCGTCCTGGGCCTGGCGGCGCAACGCGGTCCTGGCGGGACACGGGTCCACCGTGCTGACGAACTGGTCGACCCTCAACGCCGGCTCCCGACCCGACGGCTCCGGCTGCGCGCCGGACGACGTCGACCCCACGCGGTTGCGGGCGGTCGCCGAGCTGCTCGTCGCCGGTGACGAGGCCCTGCAGGACCCCGGGAACGACGTCGCGGCCGACGACTGGCAGAACCTGCTCCGCTGGGCGGACGACCTGGCCGCCGCGCGACGATTCGTCCTCCGGTGGGAGGCGGCTCGCGGGGACGGGAGCGAACTGCCCGTACTCCGTCTCGGCGAGATCGACTTCCTGCGGCACCGCTACGACGACGCCGCGCTCGAGTTCACCGTCGCCGCCAGGCGCGCACGCCTCCTGCGGTACCGCGACGACCTGGCGGTGACCCAGGCCGAGCTCGATCGCGCGGCGTCGCTGACCGCCGCAGGACGTCCCGCGGAGGCCGAGGTGATCCTGCGGAGGCTGAGCGCCTTCGGTGTCGCCGCCTACGCCTACCAGGCCAGCCCCGAGGGGGTCGGCGCGACCGAGGGCTTCGGACTCCTCTCCTACCACGCGAGCGCCCAGCTGGCCGACGAGGAACGCCGGACCGGTCGGCTCCACGCGGCGGTGGAGGACTACGGGACGGCGCTGTCGTGGCTCGACCGGTGGCTCAGCGTCCCCGCTCCCGAGGTGGTGCACAACAACGCGGCGCTCGCCCATCTCGGCCTGGGCCACACCGCGCGGGCCTCGGAGCTGGTGGAGCAGGCGCTGCGCGAGGACCCCCACAACCCCGTCACCCTGATGACCGCCGCGTTCATCGCCGATCGCCGGGGGGACGTCCCCGAGGCCGTACGGCTCAACCAGCGAGCTCTCGCGAACGACCCGGGTCTGTACCCCGCGGCCAACGACCTCGGTGTCCAGCTCGCGCGCTCGGATCGCCCGACCGAGGCGCGCAGTGCGTTCCAGCAGTCCGTCGGAGCTCGCCCGGACTACGCCCTCGGCTGGTTCAACCTCGGAGTCCTGGAGGCGTCGTCAGGACCCACCCGCCTGGTCGCCGCGCAGCACGCGCTCGGCACGGCGTACCGACTCGATCCGGACCTCCGCGACCGGCAGCTGGAGCTCACCATCGACGGCCGGGTGTACCGGACCGCGCTGGACCTGTCCAAACCGCTCCCCCCGGCCTGGACCTTCGCCGACCTCCACCGTCCCGCACCCGCGGCAGCGGTCGGCCTGCTCGCCCTGGCAGGGGTGGGACTCGGCCTGGCCCGGGCGGCGGACCGCGGGGCGTCGGGGACCGCCGACCAGTGGCTCGAGCCGGTGACCCGACGGCTGGAGGTGCTGCCCGTGGTGGGCGCGGCCCGCGCGCCCGTGTGGGGGATCGCCGCGACCCTGCTGACGTTCCTCCTCGCGGACCTGCACCACGGCACGGCTGCGATCGGGACGGTCCTGTACCCCGTCGGCGTGCTCGTCCTGGTGACCACCGCCATGGGCGCACGGGTCCTGGTCGGCCTGCGGACGCGGAGGGCGTCGAGACAGCGATCCTGGGGGCCGGGCATCGTCGTCGGGGTCGTCGCGGGTGCGGTGGGGTACCCGTGGGCGGCCCTCCCGGTCCTCGACGTCGAGCAGCACGCCGCCGAACCCGGCCAGCGGCAGTCCGGCGATCCCGAGGGGGGAGGAGCCGAGCGCGCCACCGCCGCTCGGGCGGCCGGCACGGCGGCGGGTACCGACGCCGCGAGGAGGGACGTCGGGCTGCACCTCGCCGCGCCGTTGACGCTCGCCGGCGTCGCGCTCGTGCTCTTCCTCGAGTCGGCCTGGACCCGCGCACCGCTTCCCCAGGCCTGGGCGGTCGCGGCCCTGGTCATGTGTGCGTCGGTGCTGCTCCCGGTCGGCCCCCTCGACGGCGCCCACCTCGGCAAGGCCGGGGTCGCCGTGAGCGCCGGGGTGATCGGGACCGCGCTGCTGTTCGCCCTGGGGCTCCTCTGAGGTCCGCCCCGCCTCGGGCGACGCCGGCCGGGCCGCTGACCCCGCGCCGGTATCGGAAGCGACACCCACCTCCTGCGGGGCTGGAACGGGGGCATCGCTCCCGATACCGGCGGAGGGCCCCCGGGGTCAGAGCTCGAGCGGGAGGCCGGTGTAGTTCTCCGCGAGCTCGCGGGCGGCGGGCTCGGACGCCGCGATCCGGCGCAGCTGGGAGAGCTGCAGCTCGGCGTCGAAGTCGTCCCCGGAGCGGTGCAGCATCGAGGTCATGAACCAGGAGAAGTGGGTGCACCGCCAGACGCGGGCCAGCGCCCGGTCGGAGTAGGAGTCGACCAGGTCGGTCTGCTTCTCCTGCAGCAGGCGCACCAGCGCCGAGGCCAGCAGGGTGACGTCGGCGACGGCGAGGTTGAGCCCCTTGGCCCCGGTCGGCGGCACGATGTGCGCGGCGTCCCCGGCCAGGAACAGCCGGCCACGGCGCATCGGGGCGCTCACGAACGAGCGCATCGGCAGGATCGACTTCTCGGTCACCGTCCCGGTGCTGATCTCCCAGCCCTCGTGCGCGAACCGCGTCGCGAGGCCCTCCCAGATCCGGTCGTCGGACCAGTCCTCGATCTTCTCGGTGGGGTCGACCTGCAGGTACAGCCGCGAGACCTTCGGCGAGCGCATCGAGTAGAGCGCGAAGCCGTCGGGGTGCCAGGCGTAGATCAGCTCGTCGGTCGCCGGCGCGGCGTCGGCCAGGATGCCCAGCCACGCGTAGGGGTAGGTGCGCTCCCACACCCGCCCGCCGGCCGCCTGCACCACCGGGCGCGAGACGCCGTGGAAGCCGTCGGTGCCGGCGATGACGTCGCACTCGAGCACCTGCTCGGCGCCGTCGGCGTCGACGAACCGGATCCGGGGGCTGTCGGTGTCGACGTCCTCGGGGCGGACGTCGGACACCTCGAACAGCAGCGGCGGGCCGCCGTCCAGCTGGGCCTTGATGAGGTCCTTGGTGACCTCGGTCTGCCCGTACACCCAGACCGTGCGCCCGCACAGCTCCGGGAAGTCCAGCTTGTGGCGGGCGCCGGGGTACTGCAGGTAGATGCCGCGGTGCTCGAGGCCCTCGCGCTGGAGCCGGTCACCGACGCCCGCCGCGGTGAGCGTGTCGACTGTGTGCTGCTCGAGGATGCCGGCGCGGATGCGGGCCTCCACGTACTCCCGCGACCGGTTCTCCAGCACGACCGAGTCGATGCCCTGCAGCTGCAGCAGCCGCGACAGCAGCAGGCCGGCCGGGCCGGCGCCGATGATCCCCACCTGAGTACGCACGGCCCGAGTGTGACCGGCGGTACGCGCACCTGGGAACCGCACGTTGCCGCTCAGTGGAAACGCTGGGCCCGCGACAGCTCGCGGCCGATGCCCCGAGCGGCCACCTCCAGCACCGGCACCAGGCGGGCGAGGTCCCGTCGGTGGCTGGGTGCCACCACACCCAGGGCCGCCACGGCCACGGGCGTGCCGGCCCGCTCGGCGGACACCGGGACGGCGACCGAGAGGGTGCCCAGCGACATCTCCTCGGCGGTGCGCGCGTACCCCCGGCGGCGCACCTCCCCGAGCTCGCGCCGCAGTCGCGCGGGGTCGACGACGGTGTGCCGGGTCTCCCGGGTGAGCGAGCGCAGGACCTCCTCGACCACGTCGTGCGGCGCGTTGGCCAGCAGCACCTTGCCGACCCCGGTGGCGTGCAGCGGCAGCCGGCTGCCCACCTGGCTCACCACGGGGACCGACTCCCGGCCGGAGATGCGCTCGACGTAGAGCGCGCTGCGCCCCTCCCGGACGGCGAGGTGGACGGTGTCGCGGGTCGCGGTGTGCACGTCCAGCAGGAACGGTGCGGCCACCTGCCGCAGCTCCAGCTGCACCGGCGCGAGCAGCCCGAGGTCCCACAGCTTGCGGCCGATCTCGTAACGACCGTCGGCCCGCCGCTGCAGCGCCCCCCAGTCGGTGAGCTCGGTGAGCAGCCGGTGGGTGGTCGACAGCGGCGTCCCCGAGCGCTCGGCGATCTCCGACAGCGTGAGGTGCGGCGCGCTGCTGCTGAACGCGTCGAGCACCGCCAGCGCCCGCGAGGTGACCGAGCGCCCCGGTGTGGCGCCTCCTCCGGCCACGGCTCCCTCTTTTCACTGGCCGGAAGTCCCGGCTTGGGCAGCCTAGCCCGCCGGCCGTACCTTCCCAGCATGACCGGGACCACATCCGAGAGCCGGCTGCACCTGCCGCGCTACCTGCGCGAGGACGCCACGGTGCGCACCCCCGTCGGCTTCCCTGACTACCGGAGCACCGCCCTGCGCGCACCCCTGCGGACGCCGATCGACCTGCCGCACCGGCTGACCGAGGTCACCGGTCCGGTGCTGGGCGAGGACCGCGTCCTGCCGCAGGACGCCGACCTGACCTACCGCAACGGCGGCGAGGCGGTGGGCCAGCGGATCCTCGTCTACGGGCGGGTGCTCGACAGCGACGGCCGTCCGGTGCCGGACGCGCTGGTCGAGGTGTGGCAGGCCAACGCGGCCGGGCGCTACCGGCACGTCGTCGACAACTGGCCCGCGCCGCTCGACCCGCACTTCGACGGCCTCGGCCGGGTGGTCACCGACAGCCTGGGCCGGTACGAGTTCATGACGATCAAGCCCGGCGCCTACCCGTGGGGCAACCACCACAACGCGTGGCGGCCGGCGCACATCCACTTCTCGCTGTTCGGCCGGGCCTTCACCCAGCGGCTGGTCACCCAGATGTACTTCCCCGGCGACCCGCTGTTCGAGCAGGACCCGATCTACAACGCCATCCCGGCCGCGGCGCGCCACCGGGCGATCAGCCGGTACGACCTCGAGCGGACCCAGGACAACTGGGCGCTGGCCTTCGAGTGGAACATCGTGCTGCGCGGCCAGGACCAGACCCCGTTCGAGACCGACGACGACGGAGATGTCGCGTGACCCAGATCGTGAACCCGCTGGACGTCCCGCCGGACCCCACCACGCCCTTCCAGCCGCGCTCGGGGCAGCGCGGCACCGGCTTCCTCACCGGGCCGCTGCGGCTGGGCTCCACGCCGAGCGCGACGGTCGGGCCCTACCTGGCGATCGGGCTGACCTGGCCGGACGGCGCGTGGGCCGCCGCTGAGGGCACCGAGGGCGGCATCTGGATCCGCGGGCGGGTCTTCGACGGCGCCGGTGACCTCGTCCCCGACGCGATGATCGAGACCTGGCAGGCCGACCCGAACGGCGGCTTCCCGTCGCCCGAGGACCCCCGCGGCGCGTCGTCCTACCCGGGCTTCCGCGGCTACGCCCGGGTGCAGACGGTCCACCCGCCCGGCGAGTTCGCGTTCCACACGCTCAAGCCAGGCCGGCTGCCCGACGGCGAGGGCGGCCTGCAGGCGCCGCACATCGACGTCAGCGTGTTCGCCCGCGGCCTGCTCGACCGGGTGGTCACCCGGATCTACTTCGAGGACGAGGCCGAGGCCAACACCGAGGACGCCGTGCTGGCGTCGGTGCCCGAGGACCGGCGGGGGACCCTGATCGCCCGGCGGACCGAGGACGGGTACTCCTTCGACGTGCACCTGCAGGGCGACGCGGAGACGGTCTTCTTCGCGGTCTGAGCGGCCGGGGTGTGGAGCCGCACGGTATGAACACAGCCGTGACAGCTCTGTTCGCCGGCACGTTCGCCCGCGGCGCGGCGGCGGCCGCCGTCTCCGACGACGCCTGGTTCCGGGCGCTGCTCGACGTGGAGGCGGCCCTCGCCCGCGCCGCGGCGCGCTCCGGGCTGGTGCCGACGACGGCTGCCGACGCGGTCACCGCCGCCTGCGCCGCCCCCTCCCGGCTGGACCTGGCCACCGTCGTGGCGAAGGCCGCCGACGCGGGCAACCCGGTCCCGCCGCTGGTGCGCGCGGTGCAGGACGCGGTGGGTGAGCGCGACGCCGTCGCCGTCCACGTGGGCGGCACCAGCCAGGACGTGCTGGACACCGCCCTGGTGCTGCTCGCCCGCAACGCGGTCGCGGCGATCGACGCCGACCTGGCGGCGGCCGCGGAGACCGCTGCCGGGCTGGCGCGCACCCACCGGGACGACGTGGTCATGGGCCGCACCCTGATGCAGCAGGGCCTGCCCACGACCTTCGGCCTGAAGGCGGCCGGCTGGCTGGCCGGGCTCGACGGGGCGCGGCTGCGCCTGGCCGAGGTGGTGGCTTCGCTGCCGGTGCAGTACGGCGGCGCGGTCGGCACGCTGGCGGCCAGCGAGGGGGCCGGGGTCGCTGTGCGCGCGGCGCTGGCCGACGAGCTGGGGCTGGTGACCACCGCCGTCCCGTGGCACACCGTCCGGCTGCCGATCGCCGACCTGGCCGGCGCCCTCGGGGCCGCCGCCGGCGCGGTGGCCACGGTCGCCGTCGACGTCGTCCTGCTCGCCCAGTCCGAGATCGCCGAGGTGGCCGAGGTGGGGGAGGGGCGCGGCGGCTCGTCGGCGATGCCGCACAAGCGCAACCCGGTCGCGGCCATCTCCGCCCGCGCGTGCGCCCGGCGCGCCCCCGGCCTGGTCGCCACCCTGCTCGGCGCGATGGAACAGGAGCACGAGCGGTCCGCCGGTGCCTGGCACAGCGAGTGGCCCTCGCTGACCGAGCTGCTCACCACCGTCGGGTCGGCCGCGGCCTGGCTGGCCGAGAGCCTGTGCGGCCTGCGCCCCGACGTCGCGCGCATGGCCGCGACCGTCGCCGCGGCCAACGAGGGGCCGCTGGCCGGCGCGCTCGCCGACGCGCTCGCCCCGAGCCTGGGCAGGGGCCCGGCCCACGACACCGCGGCCGCCGCCGTCCGCGAGGCCCGCGACACCGGCCGGCCGCTGGCCGAGGTGGTGGCCGCGCGCACCGACGTCGACCCCGCTGCCGTCCTGGCCGCAGCGGCCCCGGAGGTGGGAGAGGCCGGTGCCCAGGTGGACGCCGCGCTCGCCGAACACGCCCGACTGACCGAAGGGAAGCCGTGACTGCTGTCGAGGTCTCGTACACCGAGGACGGGCCGCGCGACGCGCCGGTCGTCGTCCTCTCCAACTCCCTGGGCGCCACCCGCGCCATGTGGGACCCGCAGGTGCCGGCGCTGGCCGAGCGCTTCCGCGTGGTCACCTACGACACCCGGGGGCACGGCAGCTCGCCGGCCCCCGCCGGCCCGTACCGCCTCGACGACCTGGTGGACGACGTCGTGGCGCTGCTGGACCGGCTCGGTGTGCGGCGGGCGCACGTGGCCGGGCTCTCGCTGGGCGGCATGACCGCGATGCGGCTGGCCGCGCGGGAACCCGACCGGGTGCGGCGCATCGCCCTGCTGTGCACGTCGGCGAAGACCGAGCCGCAGGGCTTCCTCGACCGGGCGGCCGCCGCCCGGTCCGGCGGCACCGCCCCGCTGGCGCCGGCCGTGGTGAGCCGCTGGCTGACGCCGTCCTTCGCGGCCGCGCACCCGGACCTGGTGGCCCGGCTCGAGGCGATGATCGCCGGCGCGGACGACGAGGGCTACGCCGCCTGCTGCGAGGTGGTCGCGCACCTGGACCTGCGGGAGGAGCTGAGCCGCATCGGCGCCCCGACGCTGGTGGTGTCCGGAGCCGAGGACCCCGCGCTGCCGCCGGACCACCAGCGGGCGATCGCGGAGGGGATCCCGGGCGCCGAGCTGGTGTCGGTCAGCCCCGGCGCCCACCTGGCCAACCTGGAGTCGCCGCTGGAGGTCACCGGCGCGCTGCTCGCCCACCTCGACGGAGACCCGCGATGAGCGAGCTGCCCAGCACCGACGACGCCCGCCGCGAGGCGGGGATGCAGACCCGCCGGCAGGTCCTCGGCGACGCGTGGGTCGACCGCGCGGTGGCCAACACCACCCCGTTCACCGCCGACTTCCAGGACTTCATCACCCGCGTGGCCTGGGGGGACGTCTGGCAGCGGCCGGGCCTGGCCCGGCGGGACCGCAGCCTGATGACCCTGTCGATCACCATCGCGCTGCGGCACTGGGACGAGTTCGCCCTGCACGTGCGCGCGGCGAAGAACAACGGGCTGACCGACGAGGAGATCGCCGAGGTCATCCAGCACTCCGCGGTCTACGCCGGGGTGCCCGCGGCCAACCACGCGTTCAAGGTCGCTGCGCCGATCCTCGAGGAGCTGCGCGGCGCCTGACGCGGACGTGACCGTGCGGTGCCGGGGCGGGGGCACACCGCGGCACCGCACGGCCGGTCTGGAGGGCGCCGGTCAGGGAGCGAGGGCGCCCGGCCCCTGGTCGAGGGTGCCGTCGTCGTCCGCCGTGGCCCCGGTGCCGTCGGCGGGCGCGAGGGTGCCGTCGTCCGGGACGGCGGGGACGAGGACGTCGCCGCTGCCCTGGTCGGGGGTCCCGTCGTCGTCCGGGAGCACCGTGCCGTCGTCCGGGAGCACCGTGCCGTCGTCGGCCGGAGCCGGCGCGGTCGTGCCGTCGTCGGCCGGAGCCGGGTCGACGGCGCCGTCGTCCGCGGGGGCGGGCTCGGTCGCCACGTCCACCACCGGCAGCAGCTGCTCCTCGGCGTCCTCGGGGAAGGTGAAGCGCCACACCTGGCCACCTTCCACGTCCTCGGTGGCCGGGTCGTCGGCGTCGGCGGGGGAGAGGCTGTAGGCCGCGACGTATACCGCGCCGTTGCCGCCCAGCGCCAGGCCGGCCGGGAACGGGACGTCGGCCTCGACGTAGGTCGCGTCGTCGGAGTCCTCGGTCTCGAACCGGACCACCGAGCCGGTGCCGCCACCCGCCGGCCCCTCGCTGCCGAAGACCTGCGAGACGTAGACGTGCTCGCCGTCCGGGGCGACCGCGATGCCGTTGATCGCGGTGAAGCCGCTCCACCGGCCGGTCTCCTCGCCGTCGGCGTCGAGGCGCACGACCTCGGCACCGCCGGGCGCCAGCCCGCCCCCGACGCCGCCGACGTAGACGTTGCCGTCGGCGTCCTGCGCGAGGGCGCTGGGCACGAACTGCGGCTCGCCGTCCTCGGCGGGGAATGCGGCGAAGACGCTCACCTCGTGGTCGGGCAGCTCGTCGTCCCGCAGGTCGTCGAAGTCGGCGGTCACCTTCCACACCGCGTTGGCGCCGGCGTCGGCGACCAGCGCGTACCGGTCGTCGCCGTCGTCCCGGCCGCCGTCGTCCCCGTCACCGTCGCCGTCCCCGTCCTCCGGGTCGACGAAGAGGACCGCGTTCGGGTTGCTGTCGGCGACGCCGTTGCCGTCGGGGTCCTGGTCGCTCTCGGCCTGCCCGAGGTCGACCCACGGGCGGACCTCGCCGTCGTCGCTGACGAGCAGGTGCTCCTGCGTCGCGGCCGCCGCGTCGTCGGTGTCGGGGGCCAGGGCGTCGGGGCTGAGTTCCCCCTCGGCGATCAGCAGGACGTCGTCCCGGTCGGTGGCGGCCACCCCGGCCGGGCCGACGGACCCCTCGGGGCTCTCCACCGAGTAGAGGCCCTCGACGAGGGTCTCGGCCTCGCCGTCCTCGACCCGGCCGGGCCGCTCGATCCCGGCGATGGCGCCGGTCGGGCCCTCGCAGACCTCGGTGGCGGCCGCGGTGGCGGCGTCGTCGGTGGAGGCGGTGTCAGCAGGGGCGGTGGTCGCGTCGTCCGCGGTCGTGTCGCTGGTGGTGTCGTCTGCAGGGGTGTCCGGGGCGACCGGGGTGTCGCCGGAGCCCTGGTCGGCGGTGCCGTCGTCCCCGGCGGGAGCGGTGTCGTCGGCGACGGTGGTGTCGTCCGTGGTCGCCGGGGTGTCGGCGGCGGGCGCCTCGGCGGGGGGCGCCTCGGCCGGGGCCGGCGCACAGTCCGTCCCACCCTGGCCGCTCTCGGCGACCAGCAGCGTGCGGCCGGACCAGGAGAGCTGGCGGGGGTTGTCCAGGTCGCCGGCGACGACGACGTGGTCGACCGGGTCGCTCCCGGGTGGGGCGGCGGTGGCCGCGGTCGCGCTGCCCAGCAGGAGCGCGAACGAGCCGGCGGCGATGATGGTCCTGCGCATGGGGGTCTCCGCTCGCGGGGGATCGGCGGTGGTCGGTCGACCCCGGCCTCGGGGAGCCGGGGCGGGCGGCCGGAGGCGGCCGCGACGGGACCCGAAGCTAGTTCCGCGTTCACCCGATCCGGTGCCCCCAACCGTGGGGACGGACGGGTCCGTCACTGGGGGTGTCGCGGCGCGCCCCGCACGCTGGGTCAGGGGCGGGCCACTCGGGAGTGTCCGTTACCCATCGGTAGCCTCGGTGGTCGGGCCGCAGACGGGCGGCCGGGAACGGAGGCGTGGGATGGCACTGCTGGACGACGGCGCGTGGCAGGGGAAGGTCTGGACGGGGGCCTGGACCGACGGCTCGGGCGGCACCTACGACGCGGTGGAGCCGGCCACCGGCGACGTGATCGGCGCGGTGGGGAAGGCGACGCCGGAGGACGTGCACACCGCCGCGGACCGGGCCGTCGCGGCCCAGCGCGCGTGGGCGGCGCTGCCCTTCGCGGAGCGGGCGCGGGTGCTGCGCCGCGCCGGTGAGCTGCTCGAGGCCAACGCCGAGGAGCTCAAGGGCTGGCTGTCCCGCGAGTCCGGTGCGATCGGCCCGTTCGGCGACTTCCAGGTCCACACCAGCGCCGCCGAGTGCTACGAGGCCGCGGCGCTGCCGTCGCACCCCTACGGCGAGCTGCTGCGCACCGGCGCACCGCGGCTGTCCTTCGCCCGCCGGGTGCCGGCCGGCGTCGTCGGCGTGATCGCGCCGTTCAACGTGCCGACCATCCTGGCCATCCGGGCGATCGCGCCGGCGCTGGCGCTGGGCAACGCGGTGATCCTCAAGCCCGACCCGCGCACCGCGATCTGCGGCGGTGCGGTGTTCGCACGGGTGTTCGAGGCGGCCGGGCTGCCGGCCGGCGTCTTCCAGGTGCTGCCCGGCGGTGCCGACGTCGGCGAGGCGCTGGTCGTCGAGCCCGCCGTGCGGATCATCGCCTTCACCGGTTCCACGAAGGCCGGCCGCGCCGTCGGCTCGCTGGCCGGGCAGCACCTCAAGCGGGCGCACCTGGAGCTGGGCGGGAACTCGGCGCTCATCGTGCTCCCGGACGTCGACGTGGCCGCCGCCGCCTCGGTCGGCGCCTGGGGGACCTTCTCCCACTCCGGTCAGATCTGCATGGCGACGTCCCGGCACCTGGTGCACGAGTCGATCGCCGAGGAGTACACCGCCGTGCTGGCCGAGAAGGTGGAGAAGCTCCCGGTGGGCGACCCGTTCCGCGAGCAGGTGGCGCTCGGGCCGCTGATCGACGCCGGCCAGCGCGACCGGGTGCACAGCCTGGTGACCGCGTCGGTGGACGCCGGCGCCACGGTCAGCACGGGCGGCACCTTCGAGCGGCTGTTCTACCGGCCGACCGTGCTCGCCGACGTCCCGGTCGACGCCCCGGCCTACGCCGAGGAGATCTTCGGCCCGGTCGCCCCGGTGACCCCGTTCTCGTCCCTGGACGAGGTGGCCGCGCTCGCCGCAGGCACCGAGTACGGGCTGAGCCTGGGCATCCTGACCCGCGACGTCTACGCCGGCCTGGAACTGGCCGAGCGGATCCCGTCGGGCCTGGTGCACATCAACGACCAGACGGTCAACGACGAGGCGGTCGCCCCCTTCGGCGGCGTCGGCGCCTCGGGCACCGGCTCCCGGCACGGCGGCCCGCAGGCCAACATCGAGGCGTTCACCGAGACGCAGTGGGTCACCCTGCGCGGCGACCTGCCCGCCTACCCCTTCTGATCCCCCGACGCGTGAGGACCCCCTGGCCGGCCGGCCAGGGGGTCCCCACGCGTGGCGGCGGACCTCAGACGGTGGCGGGCAGTGTCATCTCGGGGACGTGGTCGGGGATGGTCAGGGGCGCGCCGGTGGCCTGGGCGACCTCGTCGGGGGTCAGGCCGGGAGCGGTCTCGACGAGGGTGAACCCGGCCGG
>NZ_JBJGYR010000024.1:0-71031 GCF_054050095.1 Geodermatophilus sp. SYSU D01105 | reverse complement strand
CCCCGCCGCCCGCCGCGGCCCCCCCCCCGCCCGCCCCGCGCCCGCCCCCGCCCCCCCCCCCCCCCCCCCCCCCCCCCCCCCCCCCCCCCCCCCCCCCCCCCCCCCGGGGGACTCAGTAGCGGTCGACCGCCGGGGGCTCCGGAGCCGGCTCGCCGGTGATGGAGCCGGCCGTGCGGTCCCAGGCCTCGGCCCACCGGCCGTCCTCGTAGGACTCCTCGAGGACGTCGTTGATCCAGTTCCGGAACTCGGTGTCGCCGAGCGCCAGGCCGATGCCGTAGGGCTCCTCGGTGAACGGGTTCCCGACCAGCTCGAAGCCCTCCGGGTTGCCGGCGACCAGGCCGGTGAGGATGACGTTGTCGGTCGTCACCGCCTGGACGTTGCCGTTGGCCAGGTCGTCGGCGCACTTGGAGTACACGTCGTAGGTGGTCAGGTTGGCCTCCGGGTAGTTGTCCCGGATGTTCTGGGCCGGGGTGGAGCCCTCGACCGAGCAGACCGTCTTGCCGGCGAGGTCGTCGGGCCCCTGGATGCCCTCGGGGTTGCCCGCGGCGACCATGATGTCCTGGCCGGCGATGTAGTACGGCCCCGCGAAGTCGACCACCTGCTTGCGGGTGTCGTTGATCGTGTAGGTCGCCACGACGATGTCGACCTGTCCGTTCTGGATGAACGGCTCCCGGTTCGCCGACACGGTCTCGGTCCACTCGATGCCGTCTTCCGCGATGCCCAGCTCGCCGGCGATGATCTTGGCGATCTCCACGTCGAAGCCCTCGGGGTCCTGGGTCTGCGGGTTGAGCAGGCCGAACCCCGGCTGGTCGAACTTGGTGCCCACGGTGATCGAGCCGGCCTCGGCCAGCTCCGCCATCGTCGTCCCGGCCTCGAACTGGACGTCCTCGGCCACCTCGGCGGTGCTCTGGGCCTCGTCCTCGGCCTGCTGGCCGGCTTCACTGGAGCAGCCGGCCAGCACGAGGCCCAGCGCCCCGACTGCGGCGGCGTAGCGGGTGATGCGCATGTGCGTTCCTTTCCTACCGGGCTCAGTGGTTGAGGATCTTCGAGAGGAAGTCCTTGGCCCGGTCCGACTGCGGGTTGGTGAAGAACGACTCCGGGTCGGTCGCCTCGACGATGCGGCCGCCGTCCATGAAGACGACCCGGTTGGCCGCGCGGCGGGCGAAGCCCATCTCGTGGGTGACGACGATCATGGTCATGCCGTCGCGGGCGAGCGCGGTCATGACGTCGAGGACCTCGTTGATCATCTCGGGGTCCAGCGCCGAGGTCGGCTCGTCGAACAGGATGACCTTGGGGTCCATCGCCAGGGCCCGGGCGATGGCCACCCGCTGCTGCTGGCCACCGGAGAGCTGCGCCGGGTACTTGTCGGCCTGGGCGCCCACGCCGACCCGGTCGAGCAGCTCGCGGGCCCGCCGCTCGGCCTCGCCGCGCGCCTGCCGGCGCACCTTGATCGGGCCCAGGGTGACGTTCTCGAGGATCGTCTTGTGGGCGAAGAGGTTGAAGCTCTGGAACACCATCCCGACGTCGCTGCGCAGCCGCGCGAGGGCCTTGCCCTCGTCGGGCAGCCGCTGGCCGTCGATGGTGATCTCGCCCTGCTGGATGGACTCCAGCCGGTTGATCGTCCGGCAGAGCGTGGACTTGCCCGACCCGGAGGGGCCGATGACCACGACCACCTCCCCGCGGTCGACGGACAGGTCGATGTCCTGCAGCACGTGCAGTTCGCCGAACCACTTGTTGACGCCGGACAGTCGGACGAGAGGCCCTCCCGTCGTGCGCGCGTCGGTGTTCGCGGGGCTGGTCACGCTGGCGACCCTAGGGCCGGGACGCGACGGGGACCGAACCAGGCGATCACGAAGGCGTAACAACCCCCGGGAGGTGGTGGTGCGCGTCATGCGGCCGGGTGACGGGTACCGGGCCGGGCCCGCCGCGGGAGGTCCGCGGCAGCGCGACCCGAGGAGCAGCCATGGCCGACGACCGCGAGAACCCGTCCCCGGACGACGTCCCCGCCTTCGTCGACGAACCGGGGACGACCGACCAGGCCCGGGACGACGACGACCCCGGTGGACTGCTCGCCGACGCCCCGGACACCGAGACCGGCAAGGCGCAGGCGGTCTTCGACGAGGACCAGCCGGGCCCGGGCGTCTGAGCGACGGCGGCCGGGGGAGCCGCGCGCCGTACCCTCGACCCGTCATGGGAACCGAGTTGGGGGCAGCCGTGCGCACCTACCGGGTGCGCACCTACGGGTGCCAGATGAACGTGCACGACTCCGAGCGCCTGTCCGGGCTCCTGGAGGCGGCGGGCTACGCGCCGGCCGCCGAGGGGGAGGACGCCGACGTCGTCGTCCTCAACACCTGCGCGGTGCGGGAGAACGCCGACAACCGGTTGTACGGCAACCTCGGCCACCTCCGGCCGGTGAAGGCCGCGCGCCCCGGCATGCAGATCGCCGTCGGCGGCTGCCTGGCGCAGAAGGACCGCGGCCAGATCGTCGAGCGCGCGCCGTGGGTGGACGTCGTCTTCGGCACGCACAACGTCGGCTCCCTGCCGGCCCTGCTGGAGCGGGCCCGGCACAACGCCGAGGCGCAGGTGGAGATCGCCGAGGCCCTCGAGGTGTTCCCGTCGACGCTGCCGGCCAAGCGCGACTCCGCCTACTCCGGCTGGGTCTCGATCAGCGTGGGGTGCAACAACACCTGCACGTTCTGCATCGTCCCGTCGCTGCGCGGCAAGGAGAAGGACCGCCGTCCGGGCGAGATCCTCGCCGAGGTGCAGGCGCTGGTCGACCAGGGTGTGCTCGAGGTGACCCTGCTCGGCCAGAACGTCAACAGCTACGGCGCCGAGTTCGGCGACCGCGGCGCCTTCGCCGACCTGCTGCGCGCCGCCGGCCGGATCCAGGGCCTGGAACGGATCTGGTTCACCAGCCCGCACCCGCGGGAGTTCACCGACGACGTCATCGCCGCGATGGCCGAGACGCCGGCGGTGTGCCACGCGCTGCACATGCCGCTGCAGTCGGGGTCGGACGGCGTCCTGCGGCGGATGCGCCGCGCCTACCGGCGGGACCGCTTCCTCGGCATCCTCGACCGGGTGCGGGCGGCGATGCCCGACGCGGCGATCACCACCGACATCATCGTCGGCTTCCCCGGGGAGACCGAGGCCGACTTCGAGCAGACCCTCGACGTCGTCCGCCAGGCCCGGTTCTCCAGCGCCTTCACCTTCCAGTACTCCAAGCGGCCCGGGACGCCCGCGGCCGAGATGGAGGGGCAGCTGCCCAAGGCCGTCGTCCAGGAGCGCTACGAGCGGTTGGTCGCGCTGCAGGAGGAGATCAGCTGGGCGGAGAACCGCGCCCAGGTCGGCCGCACCGTCGAGCTGCTGGTCGCCGCGGGAGAGGGCAGCAAGGACGCCCGCACCGGGCGGCTCAGCGGCCGGGCCCGTGACGGGCGCCTGGTGCACTTCACGGCGGCGGACGGCGTCCGGCCCGGGGACGTGGTCGAGACCGTCGTCACCCAGGCCGCGCCGCACCACCTCGTGGCCGACGGGCCGCTGATGTCGCACCGGCGGACCCGCGCCGGCGACGCCGCCGAGGCCGGCACCCGGCCCACCACGCCCGGCGTGCTGCTGGGCATGCCGCGGATCGGCGCCCCGGCCTGACGCCGGTATCGGGAGCGACACCCCTGTCCGGTGGGTCCGGGACGGGGGGATCGCTCCCGATACCGCGACCTCAGCGGCGGGACGCGGCCTTCTCGGCCTCGGCCAGCCACTCGCGGCGGGTGGCCAGGTTGGCCCGCGCCTCCTCGATGCGCGCGGCGTTCCCGGCGGCCTCGGCCTTGGTCAGCTGTTCCTCGGCCTTGGTCACCGCCTGGCGCATCGAGGTGACCATCGGGTTCTCCGGCGCGACCCGGGCACGTGAGGAGTCCACCGCGCCGCGGACGCGCTGCTCGACGGCCTGCATGCGGTCCTCCAGCTGACGCATCGCGCCGCGCGGCACGTGGCCGATCGCGTCGTAGCGCTCCTGGAGCTTGCGCAGCGCGTTCTGCGCTCCGCGCAGGTCGGTGGAGGGGTCGAGCTTCTCGGCCTCGGCGAGGATCTCCTCCTTGGCCTGCTGGTTGGCCAGCTGCTCGCTGTTGCGCGCCTTGTCCGACTCGGCGCGGGCGGCGAAGAAGACGTCCTGGGCGGCGCGGAACTGCTTCCACAGGTCGTCGTCGCCGTCCCGGCCGGTGCGGGGGACGGCCTTCCAGCGGTCCATGAGCGAGCGCATGGCGGCGCTCGTCGCGCCCCAGTCGGTGGAGGCCGACAGCCGCTCGGCCTCCCGGATGAGCTCCTGCTTGGCCGCGCGGGCCTCGCTGCGCTGGGCGTCGAGGGCGGCGAAGTGCGCGCCGCGGCGGCGGCTGAAGGCGTCGCGGGCGGCGGCGAACCGGCTCCAGAGCGCCTCGTCGGTCTTGCGGTCGATGCCGCGGATGGTCTTCCACTCCTCGACGATGGCCTTGAGCCGGTCACCGGCGGCCTTCCACGAGGTCGACTCGGCGGCGATCTGCTCGGCCTCGGCGGCCAGCGCCTCCTTGCGGGCGACCTGGGCGGCGCGGGCGGCGGCCTTCTCCGCCCGCGACTCGGCGGCCGCGGAGTCGGCGGTCTCCACCATCGCCCGGGCCCGCGCGGCGAGCCCGTCGAGGTCGCCGACGGCGGTGGCGGTGGGGATCTGCTCGGCCAGCGCCTGGGCCTTGGACTTCAGCTCGCTGGGGTTGCCGGTGTGCGCCTTGAGCCGCGCCTCGAGCAGCGACACCTCGGTGGCGAGGTCGTCGTAGCGGCGGGCGTAGTGGGCCAGGCCCGCGGCCGGGTCGCCGGCCTGCCAGGAGCCCACGGCGCGCTCGCCCTCGGCGGTGCGGACGTAGACGGTGCCGTCCTCGTCCACGCGGCCCCACTGCGACGGGTCCGATGCCGGGGCGACCGGCTGCGCGGGGGCGGCCGGCTGCGCGGGGGCCAGCGCAGGGGGAGCCGTCTCCGGGACGACGGCTCCGGGGGCGACGGCTCCCGGGCTCACGCCCTCCGGCACGGCCGCCTCCGGCGCGTCCTCGGTCGCGGTGGGAGACTCCGCGGCCTGCTCGGACGGCGGGGCGACCTCCGGCGTCCCCGCGGCCGGGTCGGCCAGTGCGGCGTCGCCGGGGGCGGCCGCGGCCGCCGTCCCCGCCTCGGGGGTGACCGCCTCGGAGCCGGCCGTGTCCGTGGTGGGGACCTGCTGCGAGGTGTTTGCGGCGTTCTCCGTGCTCGACACGCACCGCAGTGTCCCACGTCGCATCCGGGACACTGCTGCGGTGAGCTCCAGCCCGGCCGGATCCGACGGGAAGGGGACCGCGGGTCCCCTCACCGTCGCCTTCTGTCCCTGCCCGCCGCTGCTGCTGCCCCAGGTGGAGGGCCGGTCCGGAGCCGACACCCGGCAGCTGCGGGCCGCCTGCGCCGAGGCCGTCGACGCCGCGCTGGCACACCGGCCCGAGGTGGTCGTCGTCGTGGGGAGCGGTGGCGAGGGCCGGTTCGGCCCGGGGGACGGCGGCGACCTGCGCGGCTTCGGCGTGGACCTCGACGTGCCGTTCGCGGGGCCGGAGCGGCCGGGGGGACGGCGCACTCCGCTGGCGCACACGGTGGGCGCCTGGCTGCTGCACCAGGCTGGGTATGCCGGCCTCCGGGTGGGGGTGACGCCGGGCGACCTCGCCGACACCCTCGCCGGACTGCCCGGTCGGGTCGGGGTCCTGGCGATGGGGGACGGGTCGGCGCGCCGCACGGTCAAGGCGCCCGGGTACCTCGACGCGGCCGCGGGGCCCTTCGACGCCGCCGTCGCCGCCGCGCTGGCCTCCGGGGACGCCGCGGCGCTGGCCGGGCTCGACCCCGCGGAGGGGGAGCGCCTGCTGGCCGTCGGCGTCCCCACCTGGCGCGCGGTCGGAGCCGTCCTGGCCGGCCGGGAGGTGCGGGCGCGGCTGCACGCGGACGCGGCGCCCTTCGGCGTCGGCTACCTCGTCGCCGACTGGCTGGTCCCGTGACGGCGCAGCCGCCGGTGGTCGCCCTGGTCGGCCCCACCGCCACGGGCAAGACCGCGCTGGGGGTGGCCCTGGCGAGGCGGCTGGGCGGTGAGGTGGTCAACGCCGACTCCATGCAGCTCTACCGCGGCATGGACATCGGCACCGCCAAGCCCGACGCCGCCGAGCGGGGCGGCGTCGCGCACCACCTGCTCGACGTCTGGCACGTGCGGCAGGCGGCGTCGGTCGCCGAGTACCGCCGCCTGGCCCGCGCCGAGGTCGACCGGCTGCGGGCCGCGGGCACGGTGCCCCTGCTGGTCGGGGGGTCGGGGCTGTACGTGCGCGCCGTCCTCGACGAGCTGGACTTCCCCGGCACGGACCCGGCGGTGCGGGCCCGGCTGGAGGCCGAGCTGGCCGAGGCCGGCCCCGCGGCCCTGCACGCCCGGCTGGCCGCCGTCGACCCGGCCGCGGCCGCGGCGGTCCTGCCGAGCAACGGACGGCGGATCGTGCGCGCGCTGGAGGTCGTGGAGATCACCGGTGGCCCCTTCCGCGCGCAGCTGCCCGAGCCCCGGCCGCACTACCCGGCCGTGGTCGTCGGGCTGGACCGCGACCCGGCCGACCTCGACGAGCGGATCGCCGCCCGCGTCGACCGGATGTGGGCCGCGGGGTTCGTCGCCGAGGTGGAGGCGCTGGCCGCCGACGGCCTGCGGGAGGGGCCCACCGCCTCGCGGGCGCTGGGCTACGCGCAGGTGCTCGCCCAGCTCGACGGCGAGCTGACCGCCGAGGAGGCCCGCGAGCGCACCGTGTCGACCACGCGCCGCTTCGTCCGGAGGCAACGGTCGTGGTTCCGCCGCGACGCCGCGACCACCTGGCTGGACGCCGCGCGCCCCGACCTGGTCGACGCGGCCGAGGCGCTGATCGCCGCGCATACGATCGGCCGGTGACCGCCAACCGGGTGCTGATCGGACACGGCACGGAGAACGACTTCGTCGTCCTGCCCGACCCCGACGGCACGGCCTGGCCGGAGGACCGGCTGGACGCGGCGATGGTCCGCCGGCTCTGCGAGCGCCGCGCCGGCCTCGGCGGGGACGGCGTGCTGCGCGTCGTCCGCAGCGTGCACGTCCCCGACGCGCCGGCCGTCCTGGGGGAGGACCTCGACCGCTGCGAGTGGTTCATGGACCACCGCAACGCCGACGGCTCGCACGCCGAGATGTGCGGCAACGGCATCCGGCTGTTCCTGCACGTGCTGGTCACCGAGGGGCTGCTGGACCGCTCCGCGTGCGAGTCCGGCGTCCTGGTGGGCACCCGCGGCGGACCGCGCCGGGTCGGCGCCGCCCCCGACGGTGGCTACTGGGTCGACATGGGCCCCGCCCGGCCCTTCGGCGCCGGCGAGGCGCACCTGGACGGCGCGGCGTTCCCCGGCCGCGCCGTCTCGATGGGCAACCCGCACCTGGCCTGCCTGACCGACGTCGACGTCGACACCCTCGACCTCTCCGTCGCCCCGGGCGTGGACACCGGGCTCTTCCCCGACGGGGTCAACGTCGAGTTCGTGAACGTCGTGGCGCCGGCCGCCCACATCCGGCTGCGGGTGTCCGAGCGTGGCGTGGGGGAGACGCGATCGTGCGGGACCGGCGCGTGCGCGGCGGCCTGGGCGGCGCTGGAGGCCGGCGGCGCCGACACGGGCACGGTCACCGTGGACGTCCCCGGCGGCCGGCTCACCGTCCGCGTCGACGGGACGACGACGGTGCTCACCGGCCCGGCCGTGGTCGTGGCCGCCGGGGAGCTCACGCCGGAGTGGCTCGGGAGCTGACCGGCGGGCCGGCTCAGGCCCCCTGGTCCCTGGTGTTCTCCGTCTCCTCCGGCGACTCGGGCACCATCGACTGGCCGGCGATCCCAGGGCTGCCCTTGGGTTCGCCGCGACCGCTGTCCTGGTCGGGGCCGGCGCCCAGCGGGTTGCGCGGCGGGTTGAGGCCCTTGGGGTCGCGGCCCGGGTCGTCGAGCTCCTCGCCGCTGCCCAGGCTGCTGCTGCCGCTGCTCTCGGTCATGCTCCGGCCTCCTCGCGATCGTCGGGACCGGGCCCTACCCGGCGACGACGGGGTCACGCGTCGGGATGGTCTCGGACGCACGCGGTGTTGTACCCGGCGATGACAACTCAGATGCCCCGGCAGGTGGGGCGTGCCACGCTGGACACGATGACGACAGCACAGGACCGCGCCGCGATCGACGGCGCCGGGGACCGGGCCCTGCGGGCCGCCCCCGAACCGGCCGAGGAGGCCACCCGTCCCGCGCCGGCCCGGCAGTGGGACGAGCCGGAGGAGACGACCGGCTCCTACGACCTCGAGGCACGCGGCGCCCTCCGCCGCGTCGCGGGCCTGTCCACGGAGCTCGCCGACGTCACCGAGGTCGAGTACCGCCAGCTGCGCCTGGAGCGCGTCGTGCTGGTCGGCGTCTGGACCGAGGGGACGCAGGCCGACGCCGACCGTTCCCTGGCCGAGCTCGCCGCGCTGGCCGAGACCGCGGGGTCGCAGGTCCTGGAGGCGGTGAGCCAGCGCCGGGACAAGCCCGACGCGGGCACCTACGTGGGCTCGGGCAAGGCCGCCGAGATCCGCGACATCGTCGCCGCGGCCGGCGCCGACACCGTCATCTGCGACGGCGAGCTGACGCCGGGCCAGCTCAACGCGCTGGAGAAGATCCTCAAGGTGAAGGTGGTCGACCGGACCGCGCTGATCCTCGACATCTTCGCCCAGCACGCCTCCAGCCGTGAGGGCAAGGCGCAGGTCGAGCTGGCCCAGATGCAGTACATGCTCCCGCGGCTGCGCGGCTGGGGTGAGTCGCTGTCCCGGCAGGCCGGTGGCCGGGTCGCCGGTGGTGGCGGCATCGGGACCCGCGGTCCGGGTGAGACCAAGATCGAGACCGACCGGCGGCGCATCCGGGCGCGGGTGAGCAAGCTGCGGCGGGAGATCGCCGGCATGGCGACCGCGCGGGCCACGCAGCGCAGCAGCCGCGGGCGCAACGCCGTCCCCAGCGTGGCGATCGCCGGCTACACCAACGCCGGCAAGTCCAGCCTGCTCAACCGGCTCACCGGCGCCGGTGTGCTGGTGGAGAACGCGCTGTTCGCCACCCTCGACCCGACGGTGCGCCGGGCCACCTCGCCCGACGGCCGCGAGTACACGCTCACCGACACCGTCGGCTTCGTGCGGCACCTGCCGCACCAGCTGGTCGACGCCTTCCGGTCGACGCTCGAGGAGGTGGCCGCCGCCGACCTGCTGCTGCACGTCGTCGACGGCTCCGACCCGGACCCGCTGGGGCAGATCGACGCCGTCCACGTCGTCCTCGGCGAGATCGACGCGGCGGCGGTGCCGGAGCTGATCGTGGTCAACAAGGTCGACGCCATGAGCGAGGACGACGTCCTCACGCTGCGCCGGGCGCTGCCGGGTGCGGTGTGGGTGTCCGCGCGGACCGGTGAGGGCATCGAGCAGCTGCGCGACATCGTCGCCGCGCGGCTGCCGCGGCCCGACGTCGACGTCGAGGTGCTGGTGCCCTACGACCGCGGTGACCTGGTCGCCCGGGTGCACCGCGACGGCGAGGTCCTCCGCGAGGAGCACGAGGCCAGCGGGACCCGGCTGACCGCCCGGGTCGACGGAGCACTCGCCGCCACCCTGGAGGGTTTCGCCGTCCCGGTCGGCTGACCGGGACGGCGCGCCCGCGTCGGTCGTCCGAGGTCACGATCGGGTCACGTCCCGGTACCGTGAGGGCGTGACCAGCGGCGCGGTGCGGCGGCGTCCGGGCGAGCACCCGCCGGACGGCCAGGTCGTGGCCGCCCCCGCCGAGCGGGTGGTCTCCGACGGCCGGCCGTCGTGGTGGCTGCTGGTCCTCGCCCTGCTGGTCACCGTCGCGGTGACCGCGGACCTGCTCAGCCGGGGTGTGCTGGAGCGGATGGACCTGCGGGTCTCCGAGGTGGTCAGTTCCTGGCAGCTCAAGGAGTCGGCCGCGTACTGGCCGGTGTGGGCGGTGACCCAGCTGGGCGGGCGCGGCTTCATCCTGATCGTCCTCGCGGTCCTGACCGGTTATCTGGTGTGGCGGCGCCAGACCGCCGTGCCGCTGCTCAGGGTGCTGGTCGCGCTCGCGCTGCTCACCGCCGTCGTCTACGGCTTCAAGTACGGGACCGGGCGCACCGCACCCGCCTACCCCGGGTCGTTCTTCCACCGCGACGGCCAGTCCTACCCGTCGGGGCACGTGGCCAACGCGGTCCTGATGTGGGGTGTCGCCCGGTGGCAGGCCGTGGAGTTCCGGCTCGCCGCGGGCGTGCAGCGGGTCTTCCGGCTGCTCAGCGTCTTCGGCCCGGTCGCCACGGGGGTGGCCATGGTGTCCCTCGACTTCCACTGGGTCACCGACGCGGTGGTCGGGGCGGCGGTCGGCATCCTCCTGCTGGGCGTGGTCCACGCACTGGACGCAGTGCTGCTGTCACGCTGGGTCGGTGCCCGAGCTGCCCACCCGCCCGCGTAGCGGCACGTCGCGGCGGCACCTGGCCGCGGGGACGGTCCTCGCGCTGACCGCCGTCCTCGGTGCCGTGCAGCCCGCCTCAGCCGAGGAGGCCGCGGCGCCTCGCACGCAGTGCCAGGTCACCGACCCCCGGCTGGCGGAGCTCTCCGGCCTCGTGGTCGTGGACGACCGCATGCTGGCCGTCAACGACGGCGGGGAGCGGCTCGACGTCCACGTCCTGGACGCCACCTGTCAGGTGGTCGACGTGCGCAGCGCGCCGGTCGACCCCTATGACCCCGAGGACCTCGCGGTCGGCGCCGACGGGACGGTGTGGCTGGCCGACACCGGCGACAACAACGGCACGCGGGAGACGGTGGCGCTGCTGGCCCTGCGGCCGGACGGCAGCACCGCGGTGTACCGGCTGGCCTTCCCGGAGGGGCCCCGGGACGTGGAGGCGCTGCTCCTCGCGCCGGACGGCACGCCCTACCTGGTGACCAAGGAGGTGCTCGGCGCCAGCTCGGTGTACCGCCCGGTGAGCGCGCTCGTCGACGCCGGCACGGTGGGCCTCACCGAGGTGGCGGGTGTCGAGTTCACCCTCACCGGGACCCCGGGCGGCCCGGTCGGTCGCGCCGGGCAGCTCATGGTCACCGGGGGAGCGGTCTCGGCCGATGGCCGGTTCCTGGCCCTGCGGACCTACACCGACGCCTACGTCTGGCCGCTGTCGGGTTCGGACGTGGCGGGTGCGCTGGCCGCCGACCCGGTCCGGCTGCCCCTGCCCGCGTCACCGCAGGGTGAGGCGGTCAGCTTCACCGCCGACGCCTCGGGCCTGGTCGTGACCAGCGAGGGACTGCCCGCCGACGTCACCGTCGTCCCGTTGGGCCAGCTCCCGAGCGCCGCCGCACCGTCGGCGTCGGAGGACGGCTCCCTCCCTGACCTGCTCAGCACCGACGACGGCGGCATGCCGGCGATCGCGGCGGCCGCGATCGCGGCCGTGGTCGCCGCGGCCCTGGTGTGGGTCGGCGGGAGGCTGCGCCGGCGCTCCTGAGCCCGGCCGGCGCCTGTGGTCAGACCCGGCGCAGCACGGTGACGACGCGACCGAGGATGGTCGCCTCGTCACCCGGGATGGGCTCGTAGGCGGGGTTGTGCGGCAGCAGCCACACGTGGCCGTCACGACGCTTGTAGGTCTTGACCGTTGCCTCGCCGTCGATCATGGCGGCCACGATCTCGCCGTTCTCGGCCGTCGGCTGCTGGCGCACCACGACCCAGTCGCCGTCGCAGATGGCCGCCTCGACCATCGAGTCGCCGGCGACCTTGAGCATGAAGAGGGTGCCCTCGCCGACCAGTTCCCGGGGCAGCGGGAAGACGTCCTCGACCGCCTGCTCGGCGAGCACCGGGCCACCGGCGGCGATCCGGCCGACGAGCGGGACGTAGGTGGGGGCCGGCGCCTCGTCGGTGCCGGCCGGGGTGGCGGTGGCCACGAGCTCGCCAGGTGCGTCGCCGGGCAGGCGGACGTCGAGGGCCCGGGGCCGGTTCGGGTCGCGGCGCAGCCAGCCCTTCTTCTGCAGGACCGTGAGCTGGTGGGCCACCGAGGAGGCCGAGGACAGGCCGACGGCCTCACCGATCTCGCGCACCGAGGGCGGGTAGCCCCGGCGGTCGATGGAGTCGCGGATGACCTCGAGGACGCGCCGCTGGCGCTGGGTCAGGCCGTCCCCGGCCTCGCTCCGGTCGGGGAAGGTCCGCACGGCCGCCGTCTCGGTGGCCGCCGGCGCGCCGGTCGTCCTCCGGCGGCTCCCCGACGTCCCGCTCTTCTCCGCCACCGTCGCCTCCTCGCCGGCTGCTGTCGCAGCACGTCTCGTCGTTCGGGACCGACCGTAGCGTGCCGGGGTCCCTCGATCAAACAGGTGTTCGAACTGCAGGCCAGGGCGCGATGGCGTTCGTCGGACCCATCCGGTAGACATCGCACAGCCGTTCGAATCGAACAGGCGTTCGACGGCTCGGGTGAGCGGTGGGAGGAGTGGTCGTGGCGGGCGTGCGGCAGGCGGTGCTGGACTTCGACGACGCGGTGCAGGTGCCCTGGCGGCCCCGGCTCCGTGCGGTCCCGGTGGCCGACGACGGTGCGACCGGGCGCCGTCCACGGCCTCCGGTGTCGCGGGCAGCCGTGTCCCGGGTCGGCGCCTGCCGGCCCGAGTCGGTCCGGGCGGCCGACGACGGTGCGGCCGGGCCCGTCGGCTCGTCGGCCACCCGGCCGGGTCCGGCGCGGCCCGGGCAGGCGCGCCCGGGCCCGGCCCGGCCGGCGGGGGCCGCGGTGCCCGGTCCCCCCGCGGGGCGGCCCGTGCGCGGCGGGTGTGGCCGGGTGCGGCGCCGGCCGGGTCCGGGGGTGCGGCTGACCCGCAGGGCGCGCCGGCTGGCGGTGGTCCTCGCGCTGGGGGTCGGCGTGGCGCTCGGGTCCTGGCTCGGACCCCTCGTCGCCGGTGACACCGGCGACCTGCGGCTGGTGGGGGAGCGCAGCGTGGTCGTCCAGGCGGGGGACACGGTGTGGTCCATCGCCGCGGACTTCGCCGGGCCCGACGAGGACGTCCGGGCCGTGGTCGACGTGATCGAGGAGCTCAACGAGCTCGACGGTGCCCGGGTCGTGCCGGGGCAGGTCCTCCTGCTGCCCTGAGGGCATCGTGGCCCCTCCTCCGGGTCCCGCGCGCCACGGGGCCAGACAGCGACAAGGGAGGGCGGTCAGGTTCGTCAACCCTCCGTACGGAGTCGCTGACGCTGAGTGGTCAGAGAGTCACCTAACGTCAGAGGCGTGTCGCGGATGTCCGGAGGCCGAGCAGCGGTCTTCACCCAGCAGTCCCAGGCCGTCGAGGTGTCCGTGGCCGGCGCCTGGTTGCCGGGGTCGATCCTCGGCTGGCGTCACGACGTCGGCGGATCGTGCGAGGTGTGGGTCCGGCTGACCGTCGCAGGCGGTGTGCGCGAGACCTGGGTCGCGCTGTGCGACCTGCGGCTGCCCGAGTCGCCCGTCGTGGACGCGCCGCCTCCCGCCGGACACAGGAGCGACGCCGCCGCGCCGATCCTCGACCTGGCCCGCGCCGCCGCCCGCGAGCGGCTGGTCGCCAGCGTGCTCGGCACCCCGGAGCGAGCGGCGTCCGGCGTCCCGCCACAGGGACGTCGCCGCCGCCGCCACGGCGGGGACGTCACCGCGGAGTTGCCGGCGCTCGATGCCGGCCTCGCCGGGCGCCACCGGGCACCGGCCGGAGCCGGGCGACACCGGGCCGCGGACGACGACACCCGCGTCGGCCTCACGGCGGTCGCGGTCCCGCCGCGTGCCGAGGTCGACTGCCTGACCCGCCCCCTCCGGCTGGGTGAGCGCGTGCCCCGTCCGCGCCTGCCCCGTCCCGAAGGCGCCGTCCGCGCCTGAGGCCCGGCCACCCGTCGGGGGCCGCGTTCCGACGCGCCCATACACCGCTCCGCCACCGCCGCGCGACCCCGGCAGGGCGTGTCGCGGCGTGTTGCCGTGGCGGGTGGGGCAGCAGGGCGCCCCTGGTCACGGCCGTGTCTCGAGGGCGTGTCTCGGCTTGCAGATCTTGTGTTGCCGGGCCTAGGGTTCCCCTACATCTAGTAGTTGCACCGTTGTAAGCCCGTCCACAGCCGGTCCTCAGGTTCTCCCCGGGACGTCCACCGGATGTCCCCAGGAGGGTCCACAACCGGCCTCCCGGCTCGGGTGCCCGGCCGCTCCGCGGTCGCCGCGCCGGCCGGGCGGGCGGGAGCGCGACGGACCACCACGAGGGGAGGGGGAGCCGCGATGCGTTGCCCCTTCTGTCACAACCCCGACAGCCGGGTCATCGACTCGCGCGAGGCCGACGAGGGGGCCACCACCCGGCGGCGCCGGTCGTGTCCCGCGTGCGGCCGGCGGTTCACCACGGTCGAGGAGGCCGTCCTCGCCGTGGTGAAGCGCAGCGGTGTCAGCGAGCCGTTCAACCGGACCAAGGTGGTGGCCGGCGTCCGCCGGGCCTGCCAGGGCCGGCCGGTCGACGAGGACCAGCTGCAGCAACTCGCCCAGCAGGTGGAGGACGCGATCCGCGCCACCGGCGCGGCGGAGGTCCCCAGCCACGAGGTCGGGCTGGCCATCCTCCGGCCGCTGCGGGAGCTGGACGAGGTCGCCTACCTGCGCTTCGCCAGCGTCTACCGCGCCTTCACCTCGCTCGAGGACTTCGAGAAGGAGATCACCGAGCTCCGGGCCCGGCACGTCGCCGCCGGGACCCCGCCGCTCCCTGGCATGCAGGACACCCCTCCGGCCGTGCGCCGGCGGGGGAGTGGGCGGGGCCAGGCCGCCTCCACCGGCAGCGCCGCCGGCACCTGAGAACTGTCAGCACCACCCGATAGAACAAGTGCGGCTCTCTTCCCCAGCCGCCTTGCCCACCGCAACAGAGGGAGAGCTCCGTGACCGAGACCGAGGATCGCTTGACCGGCCGCACGCGTCGCGCCGCCAAGGCGCCGACCCGGGGGAAGGGCCTGAAGGTCAAGCGCGTCTTCACCACCGCCGGTGTGCACCCGTACGACGAGGTCACCTGGGAGCGTCGTGACGTCGTCATGACCAACTGGCGGGACGGCTCGATCAACTTCGAGCAGCGTGGCGTGGAGTTCCCCGCCGAGTGGAGCATCAACGCCACCAACATCGTCACGACGAAGTACTTCCGCGGCGCCGTGGGCACCCCGCAGCGGGAGAGCAGCCTGCGCCAGCTGATCGACCGCGTCGTGCTGACCTACGGCCAGGCCGGCCGCGAGCACGGCTACTTCGCCACCGAGGGCGACGCGGAGATCTTCGAGCACGAGCTGACCTGGATGCTGCTGCACCAGTACTTCAGCTTCAACAGCCCGGTGTGGTTCAACGTCGGCACCAGCGCGCCGCAGCAGGTCAGCGCCTGCTTCATCCTGGCCGTCGACGACACGATGGACTCGATCCTGAACTGGTACCGGGAGGAGGGGCTGATCTTCAAGGGCGGCTCCGGCGCCGGCCTGAACCTCTCCCGGATCCGCTCGTCCAAGGAGCTGCTCTCCTCCGGTGGCACGGCCTCCGGCCCGGTCTCCTTCATGCGCGGTGCCGACGCCTCCGCGGGCACGATCAAGTCCGGTGGTGCCACCCGCCGCGCGGCCAAGATGGTCGTCCTCGACATCGACCACCCCGACATCGAGGAGTTCATCGAGACCAAGGCGCGCGAGGAGGACAAGATCCGCGCGCTGCGCGACGCCGGGTACGACATGGACCTCGGCGGCAAGGACATCACCAGCGTCCAGTACCAGAACGCCAACAACTCCGTCCGGGTCTCCGACGAGTTCATGCGCGCGGTCGAGGACGGCACGGAGTTCGGCCTGCGCGCCCGGCTCGACGGGTCGGTCATCGAGACCGTCGACGCCAAGGGCCTGTTCCGCAAGGTCACCCAGGCCGCCTGGGAGTGCGCCGACCCGGGCATCCAGTACGACGACACGATCAACGACTGGCACACCAACCCCGAGACCGGCCGGATCAACGCGTCCAACCCGTGCTCGGAGTACATGAGCCTGGACAACAGCTCGTGCAACCTCGCGTCGCTCAACCTCATGAAGTTCCTCAAGGACGACGGCACGTTCGACTCGAAGAACTTCGTCAAGGCCGTCGAGCTGGTCATCACCGCGATGGACATCTCGATCTGCTTCGCGGACTTCCCGACCGACCCCATCGGTGAGACCACCCGCGCCTACCGCCAGCTGGGCATCGGCTACGCCAACCTCGGCGCCCTGCTGATGGCGACCGGTCACGCCTACGACTCTCGTGGCGGCCAGACCCTGGCCGCGGCGATCACCTCGCTGATGACCGGCACGGCCTACCGCCGCTCGGCGGAGCTGGCCGGCATCGTCGGTGCGTACGAGGGCTTCGCCCGCAACGCCGACGCCCACGCCCGGGTCATGCGCAAGCACGCCGCCGCCAACGACGCCATCCGTCCGGTGGGCGCCGACGACGCCGACGTGCTCAAGGCCGCGACCGCCCAGTGGCAGGAGTGCCTCGAGATCGGCACGGACAACGGCTGGCGCAACGCCCAGGCCTCCGTGCTGGCCCCCACCGGGACCATCGGCTTCATGATGGACTGCGACACGACCGGCATCGAGCCGGACTTCTCGCTGGTCAAGTACAAGAAGCTGGTCGGTGGCGGCTCGATGCAGATCGTCAACCAGACCGTGCCGCGGGCCCTGCGCAGCCTGGGCTACCAGGACGAGCAGATCGAGGCGATCGTCGAGTACATCGCCGAGCACGGCCACGTCGTGGACGCCCCGAGCCTGCGCCCGGAGCACTACGAGGTCTTCGACTGCGCGATGGGCGAGCGGGCCATCTCCCCGATGGGCCACGTCCGGATGATGGCCGCGGTGCAGCCGTTCATCTCCGGTGCCATCAGCAAGACGGTCAACATGCCGGAGACGGCGACCGTCGAGGACGTCGAGAACATCTACTTCCAGGGCTGGAAGCTCGGCCTCAAGGCGCTGGCCATCTACCGCGACAACTGCAAGGTCGGCCAGCCGCTGTCCGACGCCAAGGCCAAGAAGGCCGACACGACGGCCGCGGCCGCCGAGGTGGCGGCTCCGGCGGCGCTCGCCCACCCGGTGCGCAAGCGGCTGCCGAAGAAGCGGACCAGCATGACGACGTCGTTCAGCGTCGCCGGGGCCGAGGGCTACATGACCGCCGGCATGTACGAGGACGGCAGCCTCGGCGAGGTCTTCCTCAAGCTGGGCAAGCAGGGCTCCACCCTGGCCGGTGTCATGGACGCCTTCTCGATCGGCATCTCGATCGCGCTGCAGCACGGAGTGCCGCTGGAGACCTACATCCAGAAGTTCACCAACATGCGCTTCGAGCCGGCCGGCATGACCGACGACCCGGACATCCGGATCGCCCAGTCGGTGATGGACTACATCTTCCGTCGCCTGGCGCTGGACCACCTGCCGGTGGAGAAGCGGGCGAACCTCGGCATCTTCAGCGCCGAGGAGCGCGCCGCCCAGGTCTCCGGCTACGGCACCTCGGCCTCCACGCCCGAGGTCGTCGAGGAGGAAGAGGTCGACCTGGAGGCGCTGCGCACCTCCGCGCCGGCCGAGGGCCCGGCCAAGCCCGAGCCCAAGGCGGAGAAGTCGGTCAAGGAGGCGCACTCCTCGGCCGAGCTGCTCGAGCTGGTCACCGGGACGGCCACCGACGCGCCGCTGTGCATGACCTGCGGCACGAAGATGCGCCCGGCCGGCAGCTGCTACGTCTGCGAGGGCTGCGGCTCCACCAGCGGCTGCAGCTGAGAGCGAGGCTCGCCAGGACGTCCCGCGGATCCTCACGGGACGTCCCGGCGGGCTCGCCTGGGTGGTCGGTGCCGAGTGTGCTGACCGGACCCACCGGAGGTCTGCCTGCGTGGGACCTCGTCGTGCCGCCCCGGCCGCCTCGTGCGGCCGGGGCGGTCCCGTCTCGGCACCGGCCGGAGACGTGCCCGGGCCGCCGTCACCGGCCGCGTCGTGCAGGCACCGGGAGGGCGCTGCACCGGGAGCCGGTCCGTGCCTGGTGCGTCAGTGGACCCCCGCAGGATTGGCTACTTTACGATGTTCACACATCCGCGAGTGCTGCGGGGGCTGTCCGGGGGTGGGCGTGCGCGGAGGCCCCGACGGCTCGGCCAGCATCGAGACCGAGGCCGGGGGACGGGTGCTCCGGCTGCGGGGCGAGGTCGACGTGGAGGTCGTCGATCGTCTCCGACGTGAACACCCCGGTGGGCTGCCGCCGGTGGTGGCCATCGAGGCCGGCGAGGTGACCTTCCTGGACGCGGCATGTGTCGCCCTGCTGGCCGAGCTGGCCCGGGTGGCCGACCGGCAGGGCCGGACGCTCGTGCTGCGGTCCGCCTCGGCGCGGGTCGACCGGGTGCTACAGCTGACCGGAGTGGACGCCCTCTTCCAGCGGCCCGGATGACGTCGCCGTCGCTGCCCGGGTCGGGCTCTCGACCGGCGGGATCGTCGCGCCCGGTGCGTCGGGGTCCTCGAGGAGGTCGCTGAGGAGGTCTCGGGTGGAGGTCAGCTCCGTGACCAGCAGCTGCCGAGCCACCGCCAGCAGCTGCGAGGTCCTCGGGTCGCGCAGCGAGTAGCGCACCGCCGAGCCCGAGCGGTGGGCGATGACGACCTGAGCCCGCCGGAGCACCGCGAGCTGTTGCGAGAGCTGTGACATCTCCACCTGGAGCTGGGTCGCCAGTTCCCCGACGGTCCGCTCGCCCTGCGTCAGCTGCTCCAGGACCAGCACGCGCAGGGGATGACCCAGGGCCTTGAACAGATCGGCCTTCGCAGCGGCGATCGGGACATGGCGGTAGGGCACGTCCCGGACTCTACGGGCCGCCGATCCGCCGGGGTCCCGCTCCCGACGGGTGCCACCCGGGTGGGGGGCAGTCGGCCCGGCCGGGCCGCATCCCAGGGCGCGGACGGCAGCGACCTGCCAACTCGCGGACGGCAGCGACCCCCGCCCGCGGACGGCAGCGACCCCCGCCCGCGGACGGCAGCGACCCCCCACCCGCGGACGGGTGGGGGGGCGCTGCCGTGGTGCCGGGGACCCGGGATCGGAGGGGTCAGCCGCGGTAGTTCACGTGGACGTGGTCGAAGTGGTTCGCCGTCACGCCGCCACGGTCCTCCATGGCCTTCCAGGTGCCGGTCGGCGAGGTCAGGATCCGCTGCTGCCAGATCACGTACTCGACGCCGAGCTCGTCCCAGTGGTCGACCTGGTACTGGGCGATGGCGTCCCCCAGGGCGGCGTCGGACAGCACCATGTAGTCCAGGGCCAGCCCGGACGGGTGCCCGTGCGGGTCGACCGCGCTGCCGCGGGTGCCGCCGATGGTGATGCCGGCGGCGCCGGGCACGTTGCTGACCACCGCGTCGGCGGCCGCCTGCGCCTGCGGCCGCACGGCGCCGGCGCTGTTGGTGATCTGCGCCGTCGTGGGCGCAGGTGCCGGAGCGGCCGGGGCGGCGGCAGCCACGGGGACCGAGTTGCCGACGGTGCCCACCTCGACGGGGGCGACGGCGGCCTGCGCGGCACCGGCGACCAGCAGCACCTGACCGGGGAAGATCAGGGTCGGGTCGCTGCCGATGACGCCGACGTTGCGCTGGTACAGCTCGCGCCAGGGCTGGTGGAACGTGGTGGCGATCTCGGCCACCGTGTCGCCGCGCTGGACCGTGTAGACGTCCGACGGGGCGGCGGTCGGGGCCGGAGCGGCCTCCGGGGCCGGGGCGACAGCCGGCGCTGCGGGAGCGGCGGCCGGCGCGGGGGCCGGCGCCTCGACAGCGGCCGGCGTGGTGCCGTCGGCCAGCTGCTTGCCGCAGGTCGGCCACGCGCCGATGCCCTGCCCGGCGAGGACCTTCTCGGCGATCTCGACCTGCTGCGCCGGGGTCGCGAGGTCCGCGCGGGGGGCGAGGTCGGTCCCGCCGTAGCCGGCCCAGGTGGACTGGCTGAACTGCAGCCCGCCGTAGTAGCCGTTACCGGTGTTGATGCTCCAGTCGCCGCCGGACTCGCACTCGGCGACGCCGGTCCAGTCGTGGGTGGTGGCGGCGGATGCCGGGGTGCTCAGGACGCCGAGTCCGACGACGGTGGCCCCTGCCGCGACGGGGGCCTTGGCGATGACCTTCTTGGTCCGGACATAGCGCGGCGCACGGTGCTTGGCCATGGGTGATCTCCGATCACCGCCGGCGAGGTGAGCTGTCGGGTTCGGACGATCGGTGCCCGGCCGCGGATCGCGGCTTCACCCCGAGGCGCGCCCGGCCGTTCGGCCGGAGCGCCGTGGAACGTGGGTCCCCCACCCCTGCCCTGAGGTTCTGGAGACGGCTACCGGTGGGCAGGGTTTGGCGGACCGGCGCCACGCTCCCATCTGCGGAACGCAGCCAAAACGTTACGTTGGGTCATGTGAACTGTCGCCGTGACGGTCGTCACGTGGTGGTGTGCGTGGGGAGGACGTGCAGGTCGGGGCAGGAGCGCTCCGCGGACGTGCTCTCCGGCACAGGGTCCCGGCGGCGGCCGCGGCTCCCGGCGGCGGCCGCGGGTCCCGGCGACAGCCTCGGGAACGGTCCGGCCGCCGCCGGGGTCGGTCACAGGACCTGGTGGCCGTACATCTCCCCGAGCGGGTCGGCGATCAGCTCGATGCGGGCGCCGTCGGGGTCGCGGAAGTACACCGACACCCCGCTGTGCACCTCGTGCGGCACCCCGGCGTCGGTCAGCCGCCGCACCAGCTCCTGCCAGCGCTCGGGGTCGACGCTGATGGCCATGTGGTGCAGCCCGCCGAGCACCTCGGCATAGGGGCCGACGTCCAGGCCGGGGAAGTCGAAGAAGGCGATGAGGTTGCCGTTGCCGATGTCGAAGAAGAAGTGCGAGGAGCCGGGGTAGTCGCGGTTCTCGATCAGCTCGGTCAGCGGGAAGCCCAGGACGTCCTGGTAGAAGCGCACGGTCCGCTCGACGTCGCTGCTGATCAGGGCGGTGTGGTGCAGGCCGCGGGCGGTGGTGGCGGGGCGCTCGCCGGCCGGCCGCAGGTGTGCGGCGCGGATGCGCGCCCGCTCGGCCTCCAGCGCAGCGGGGTCGGGGGCGGTCGTCGTCATCGGGGTGCGTCCTCTCGGGTCGGGGCGTCAGCGGTCGGCGGAGGGGGCGAGCCGGAACTGCTCCCGCCGCTCGGCGGGCACGAGCTCGAGATAGGCGGGGTGTCGCTGGATGTAGCCGCGGATGAACGGGCAGAACGGCAGGACGGCGTGGCCCGCCGCCCGCGTGGCGTCCAGGGCGCCGCGGGCCAGCACCGAGCCCAGCCCCCGGCCCTCGAAGGCCGGGTCGACGACGGTGTGGGTGAAGGCGACCGACGACGCGGTCCGCCGGTACTCGGCGAAACCGGCGACCTGGCCGTCCACCCGCACCTCGAAACGTCCGGCCCCGGGCACGTCCACCACCACCGGCTCGTTCTCGGGCATCGCACACCGGTCCTCTCGGTCGACGGCAGAGTCTTGCAGGCGGGGACCGGCGCGCACGCCGATCCCCGCCGGCGACCGAGGAACGCGACTCGGGCGGCTCAGGAACCGGCGGCCCGCGGCCTGGGGACGATCGGACCCGGTCCGACCCGTCCCTCCATCAGGCAGGTCGTCCCGGCGGCCCGCGTCCGTGCGCCCTCGATCCGCCGCCGGGCCTCCTGCACCAGCGTGCCGTCCTGCCGGGGAGCGCAGACCAGGATGGGCCGGTGCGCCCGGACGGCGGGGTGGGCGAAGGCCTGCTCGACCAGCTGGGCGCTCAGCGGGTCCGGCAGGTCGGGGCCGTCGGCCCAGAACTCCACGACGACCTCGCCGTCGGGCTCCCACACGTGCGCCTCCGCGACCGCCACGGCGGACATCACCACGGTGACCCCGGTCGGTTCGACGAGCAGCTCCCAGCGCCGTCCGTCGGGTGTGCCGCCCGGGATGCGGCGGGGGCGGGCGAGGGCGGTGGGGGCGGTCCTGGGGCGGGGCGGCTGCGCGGCAACGGTCAACGCGGTGCTCCTCGGGACGGGTGTCGGGTGAGCCGTCTCCACGGTGCCGAGCGCGCGGTGCCCAGCGCAGGGCCGTTGGTCCCGGAATCGGCGGTCCACCTCCGGCCGGGGCCGAGCGCGGGGAGGCCCGGGCCGGTGCGGCAGGGTGTCCCCGTGGCCGACGGTGCCACCGGAGGCGGTGCGCGGGACGCGGTCGTCGCGCCGTCCGGACCCGAGGCGAGGAGACGGTGCATGAGGACGCGGGGAGCCGTGCTGCGGGGACCCGGCGACTGGGAGGTCGTCGACCTGGAGGTCCGGGACCCGGGCCCGGGTGAGGTCCTGGTCGACATGGCCTACGCGGGCCTGTGCCACTCCGACGAGCACCTGAGGTTCGAGAGCGCCCGCTACCCGATCGTCGGCGGGCACGAGGGCGCCGGCGTCGTCCGGGCGGTCGGTGGGGGCGTGACCGGCCTGGAGCCCGGCGACCACGTGGTGACCGCCTTCCTCCCCACCTGCGGCCACTGCCGCTGGTGCGCGTCGGGCCGGTCCAACCTGTGCGACCTGGGCGCGACCATCGCCACCGGCCGGCTCCCCGACGGCAGCTGGCCGTTCACGCTCGACGGCGAGCCGCTGGGCGGGTACTGCATGGTCGGCGCCTTCGCCGAGACCTCGCTGCTCTCGCAGTACTCGTGCGTCCGGATCGAGCGGCGCCACCCGCTGGACGTCGCCGCGCTCATGGCCTGCAGCGTGCCGACCGGCTGGGGGTCCGCGGTGAACGCCGGGCCGGTGCGGCCGGGCGACGTGGTCGTGGTGGTGGGCACC
This sequence comes from Geodermatophilus sp. SYSU D01105, assembly GCF_054050095.1. Lineage (NCBI taxonomy): Bacteria > Bacillati > Actinomycetota > Actinomycetes > Geodermatophilales > Geodermatophilaceae > Geodermatophilus > Geodermatophilus sp. SYSU D01105. Next base: position 48,236 of record NZ_JBJGYR010000024.1, on the reverse strand, counting down.
GGCGGGGTCGGCTGCAACGCCGTCCAGGGGGCGGCGAGCGTGGGGGCCCAGCACGTGGTCGCCGTCGACCCGGTCACCTTCCGCCGGGAGTTCGCCCGGACGCTGGGCGCCACGCACGCCGTCGCCACGACCGAGGAGGCCGCGGCCCTCTCCCGGGAGCTCTCGCGGGGCACGGGCGCCGACGTCGTCATCGTCACCACCGGCGTCACGGACACCGGGATCATCGCCGGAGCGCACCGCTGCCTGAGCAAGGGCGGCACGCTGGTGCTCACCGGGCTGGCCGACCACACGCTGGAGAAGACGGTGAGCCTGCCCGGCAACATCGTCACCGTCTTCGAGCAGCGCGTGCAGGGCGCCCTCTTCGGCATGTGCAACGCCCACCGGGACATCCCGCGGCTGCTGCGCCTCCACGAGGAGGGCCGGCTCCGGCTCGACGAGCTCATCACCCGGCGGTACGCCCTCGACGAGATCGAGCAGGGCTACCGGGACCAGCGCGAGGGCACGACCATCCGCGGGGTCCTCCAGCACCGGCACTGAACGCACGAGCGCCCCCGGCCCGCTCGGGCCGGGGGCGCTCCGCGCACGTCAGACCACGCGCACGTCAGACCACGCGCACGTCAGACCACGCGCACGTCAGACCACGCGCACGTCAGATGACGAACGCGGCCAGCGACTCCGGGGCGAAGAGCTCCTCGGGCTCGTACCGCCGGGGGGAGAGCCCCTGCTCGGCGTGGTAGCGCAGGAACGTCTCGAGCGTGGTCCGGTTGGGCTCGAGCCCGTAGGGCCACCAGTCCTCGCCGAGGGCGGCGCGGGTGCGCTCGACCTCGGCCCACAGCCACGGCAGGGCGTAGCGCAGGGCGGCGGTCTCGCCGATGCCGGCCAGGCCGACGTCCTTGGCCGTCGCGCAGGCCTTGACCAGCTCGCGGGCCAGCCAGCGGTGCTGCTCGTAGACCTCCCGGCGGATCACCAGCGTGTGCATGATCGGGAAGATGCCGGTCCGGGCGGAGTACTGCCGCTCGACCTCCGCGGGGTCGGCGAACAACCGCCGGATCCCGCCGCCGCCCGGGGTGTTGAACGGGCCCGGGTTGCGGGCGCTGTAGACCGCGTCGAGCTCCCCGTCGAGGAGCAGCTGGGACAGCGTGTCGGCCGGGCCGATCGGGGACACCTCGACCCCCGGCGGCAGGTCCAGCCGGACCTTCTCCGTCCGGCCCGGCTCGTCGAGCCCGCCGGTGCGGTAGCGCACCGACTCCACCGGCAGGCCGTGGTGCTCGGCGAGGGTGCCGCGGATCCACACCGAGGCGGTGATCTGGTACTCGGGCACCCCGACGGTCGCGCCGGCGAGCTCGGCCGGGTCCTTGAGGTCGGAGTCCTCGCGGACGTAGATCCCGCTGTGCCGGAAGGCCCGGGAGGGGAAGACCGGCACCGCGACGAAGGGCGCGCCCTTGCTCAGCGTCATGACGTAGCTGGACAGGGACAGCTCGGCGATGTCGAACTCGCCGAACTTGAGCATCCGGAAGAACGTCTCCTCGACCGGCAGGTCCAGGAAGTTCAGCTCCGCGCCGCCGACGCGGACGGTGCCGTCGCGCAGCGGCTGCATGCGGTCGTAGGCCTGGCAGGCCATCGTGAACACGGGCGCGGCCATGGGTCGCACTCCTTCCGTGGGTGAGTGGGAGTCAGCCCAGCTGGGCCGGCAGGACGAACAGCAGGACGGCGGCCAGCGGCGCGACGACGATCATCGCCAGGCCGAAGGTGAGCAGCTTCCGCGACACCGAGCGCTGCTGGTCCTCGGGAGCGCTGGCCACGACCAGCGCGCCGACGGAGGAGAAGGGGCTCGCGTCGACGACCGTCGCCGACAGCGCGATGGCGATCAGCAGCGCCGTGGGGGACAGGTGCCCCAGCGCCATCAGCGGGATCGCGAGCGGCACGATCGCGCCGATCACGCCGGTGCTGGACGCGAAGGCGGACACCAGCGCGGCCACCCCGCACAGCAGCAGCGCGCTGACCACCGGGGAGCCGACGCCGGCGACGCCCTCGCCGATCCGGGTGATCGTGCCGGCGCGGTCGAGCACCTCGATCAGCGTGACCAGCCCGCAGACGAGCAGGATGACGTTCCAGCTGATGTGGGCGGTGTTCTCCTTGCGCGGGAACACGGTGTGCACCACGACGGCGGCGACGATCGCCAGCATCCCGATGTCCAGGTCGAACACCAGCGAGCCCACCGCGACCAGTGCGATCGCGACCAGCGTGGTGACCCGGGCGGCGTCGAGCCGGGGGCGGACCGGCGCGGGAGCCGCCGTCCGGACCGCGGTCGCCGCCCCGCCGGCGCCCGTCCCCGCCGTGGGGGCGGACTCCAGCGGGCTGCCGGTGCCGTCGGCCGGGCTCCCGGGCGCGCGGACGGCGTCGTCCAGCCGCTCGCCGGTGGCGCGCAGGCCGCCCATGACGAGGTAGACCACGACCGCGAGGACGACGTTGAAGGCCAGGGTGCCCAGCCACAGGGTCACCGGGCTGACGTCGAAGCCCTCGCTGGCCACGGCCTCGTTGGCGATGATCCCCAGGGTCGACAGCGGCGAGAAGGTGCCCGCCCCGACGCCGGTGACGACCATCAGGCCGGCCAGCAGCGGGCGGATGCCGAACTCGCGGGCGAGGCTGATGCCGATCGGCGCCATGATCCCGGCCGCCGCCTGACCGGGGGCCCCGGCCGAGGTGACCGCGGCGGTGACGGCGAACAGCAGCAGCGGCACGACGCGCGCGTTGCCGCGCACCAGGCGGGCCATCGACATGACCAGCCACTCCGTCGTGCCGTTCGCGGCGGCGACGGAGAACAGGTAGGTGATGCCGAACAGCAGGATGAACAGGTTCGCGGGGAACCCGGAGAGGATCGTGGGGAGGTCCTCCCCGAGCGCCAGCGTGCCGAGGCCGAAGGCCCCGACCAGCGCGAGGGCGCCGATGTTGACCGTGCTGACGGTGCCGACGAGGAACACCACGAGCAGCACGACGACAGCGAGTACGTCGATGGACACGTCAACTCCGCGGACAGGGTCCGGACACTCCGGACGGCAAGGGGGAGACGGGGCGGGCGAGGGCCCGCACCCGGGGTCGTCGTGCCGGGGACCACCTCCCCGGCCGCTGTAGGACATGGGACCCGGATCACTGTGTCCCCGACAACAGTCCTCCCTATAGTCGAGAGAACTCGCGGGAGAACGACGGAGGTCGGGTGTCCGACAAGGAGTCGCGCAGCGTCGCGTCGAAGGTCTGCGCGGTGCTCGACGCGATCGGTGCCGCTCCCGCCGGGCTGTCGGCCACCGAGGTCGGCCGGCAGACCGGCATGCCGCTGTCGACGGCCCACCGGCTGGTGCAGACGCTCGCGGCCTGGGGCGGCCTGGAGCGCCAGCCCGACGGCCGGTACCGCGCCGGGCTGCGGTTGTGGGAGGTCGCCGCGACGGCGCCGCGCGCGAGCGCCCTGCGGGACACCGCACGGCCGTTCCTCGAGGACCTCTACGAGGCGACCCAGCAGAACGTCCAGCTGGCCGTGCGGGACGCCGGTGCGGCCCTCGTCGTGGAGCACTTCGCCACGCGGTCGGCGATCCCGACGGCGACGCGCATCGGCGGCCGGTTGCCGCTGCACGCCAGCGGTGTGGGTCTGGTCCTGCTCGCGTGGGCGCCCAAGGAGGAGCAGGACGCCGTCCTCGCCGGGCCGCTGGAGCGGTTCACGCCGCGCACCGTCACCGAGCCCGGCCGGCTGCGCCGGATCCTCGCCGAGGTGCGCCGGTCCGGCGTGGCCGTGGCCACCAGCACGATGCCGCTGCCGGCGCTGGCCGTCGCCGCGCCGGTGGTCGGCCGCGGTGGGGTCGTCGTGGCCGCCGTGTCGGTCGTCGTCCCCCCGGAGGACACCTCGGCGCCCAGCTACGTGCCCGCGGTCATCGCCACCGCCCGCGGGGTGTCCCGCCAGCTGGCCGGCGTCCCGGTGGCCCTGCGCCGGTGACCCCGGCCGTCACCGCCCCCAGTGGGCAGCCCGGCCGCCGCTGGACCCCGGTGCCGGGCCGGCGCCGCGAGGGCCCGCCGGTGGTGAGGTCGCGTGACCTCACCACCGGCGGGCGGGATGGGGTGCAGCCGGTCGGGTCGGCTGGGCGCCGAGCTCAGACCCGGGCCGGCGCCGGGATGTCGTAGGACTCCTCGGCCAGGCTCCGCCGATGGGACTCGCGGGCCAGGAAGAAGGTGACGGTCGCGATCAGCGACGTACCCGCCACCAGGGCGACGACCGGCCACGCGCTCCCGTCGGCCCACACCACCAGGGATGTCGCCAGCAGCGGGGTGAACCCGCCCAGCAGCACGGACCCCGCCTGGTAGCCGATCGAGACCCCGCTGTAGCGCAGCGACGGGCGGAACAGCTCCGCGTAGAACGCAGCCAGCGGGCCGTACACCGCGGCGTGGCCGGCCACGAGGACGACGGTCAGCCCCAGCGTGATCATGACCGCGTCGCCGGTCTCGGCCAGCCGGAACATCGGGTAGGCCGATGCGGCGAGGAAGAGCCCGCCCCAGATCATCACCGGACGCCGGCCGACCCGGTCGGACAGCCGGCCCCAGAACGGGATGGCGAGCACGTCCGCGGCCGCGGCGATGACGACGGCGGCGAGGACCGCCGACTCGTCGGCCCCCGCGTAGTCGACCAGGAAGGCGATGATGAACACCGTGTAGATGTAGTAGTTGCCCGCTTCGGCGAACCGGGCGAAGAACGCCACGACCAGCTCCCGCGGGTGCCTGCGCAGCACGTCGACCAGGGGGCTCTTGTCGGTCTTCCCGTGCTCCTTGACCTCGCTGAAGTTCGGCGTCTCGGCCAGTCGGAAGCGGATGTACATGCCGACCCCGGCCAGCACCACGCTCAGCAGGAACGGCACCCGCCACCCCCACGCGTCGAACTGGTCGTCCGGCAGCAGCGAGAACAGCGCGAACGCCCCCGTGCCCAGCACCAGGCCGGCCGGGACGCCGGTCTGGGGCATGGAACCGTAGAACCCGCGCCTGCGGTCGGGGGCGTACTCCACCGCCATCAGCACCGCGCCGCCCCACTCCCCGCCGACGGCGAAGCCCTGGACGAGTCGGAGCAGGATCAGCAGCGCCGGCGCCCAGATCCCGATCTGCGCGTAGGTGGGCAGCAGGCCGATGAGCGCTGTGGCCACGCCCATCACGGTCAGCGTGAGGACGAGCATGGCCTTGCGACCGAGCTTGTCGCCGTAGTGCCCGGCGACCAGGCCGCCGAGCGGGCGGGCCAGGAAGCCCGCGGCGAACGTGCCGAACGCGGCGACCGTACCGGTGGCCGGGTCGAAGTTCGGGAAGAACTGCGAGCCGAAGACGAGCGCGGCCGCAGTGCCGTAGATCGTGTAGTCGTACCACTCGATGACGCTGCCGATCACGCTCGACGTCAGCACCCTGCGGCGTGACGACTGCGGAACGGACTCCGTCGTGCCCGTGGGGGTGTGCATGCCGGTGACTCCCTCTGAGGTCGGCCGGTGGTCTCCGGTGCCGGCGAGGACCGGCCGGCAGTGAGGCGGAGACCCGAGACGGGTGTTCGCCTGCGGACCGGCCGGAACGCGCGGTTGGGCCGGCCGGTGTGGTGCTCGCACGAGGTTTGCATGCGTATGCATCGCGGGTGTAGACGACGGTAGGCAGGCCGGGTCCGGGTGTCAAGGCCGACCTGTGGTGGGGGTCACCGCCATCCGCCGGCTCTCGACGGGGAGCGGCGGGCGGCCGGACGGGCGTCCCTGCCGCATGGGTCAGGTGCGGGGCGCGTCCCGGGACGGCGGCGCCGCGTGCGAACCGCGCCGGACGGCCTCGACCGGCAGCACGACCCGTTGGTGGTACTCCCCGGGCACGGCGATCCGCTTGAGCAACAGCTCAGCAGCCACCGCGGCCAGCCGGGGCAGGTCGCAACGGACCGTGGTGAGGTCGAACCGCGCCCACGAGGCGAGGCTGATGTCGTCGAAGCCCACGATGGTGAGGTCCTCGGGTACGCGCAGGCCGGTCCGCTCCGCGGCGTCGTAGGCGCCCAGTGCCAGCACGTCGTTGGCGCAGAACACCGCGGTCGGTCGCGGCCCGCCGCGGCCCAGGAGTTCGATGAGCCCCTCCCGGCCCTCGTCGAACCCGAAGGGGCCGTGCACGGTCGAGCGCTCGGGCAGCTCCCGGCCGCGCGCGGCGAGGGCCCTGCGGAAGCCGCGCTCCCGGTCGCGCCCCGTGCTCGTCCACTCGGGACCGAGCAGGGCGCCGATCCGTTCATGTCCCAGCTCCACGAGCAGGTCCGCCATCATGGTCGCCCCACGGACGTTGTCGACGACGGCCGCGTCGGCGACGACACCGTCGACCTCCCGGTTGAGCAGCACGAACGGGACGCCGCGGTCGGTGAGCGACTGGGGCAGCGTCGACTCCAGGGAGACCGTCGTGAGGACCACGCCGTCCAGGGACCCGTCGGCCAGCTCGTCGACGGTCAGCACGTCATCGCCGCGCTCGGCGTACAGGACGCTGCGGTAGCCCGCCTGCTCCAGTTCCCGCTGCAGCGGTCCGACGAGGTTCGGGTAGAAGGGGTTGGTCAGCTCGGCGGCCACGACCCCGATGCGGCGGGTCCGCCGGGTGGCCAGCCCCCGGCCCAGGTGGCTGGTGACGTAACCGAGCGTGGCTGCCGCCTCCTCCACGCGCCGCCGGGTCTCCGGCGCCACACTGGGTTCTCCGCGTAGCGCTCTGGACACGGTGGGCTGCGACACGCCGGCGAGTCGAGCGACGTCGAAGCTCGTTGCGGGCATGCGCTCCTCGCCTGTGACCAGTGACTGTGCTGGTGATGAGCGTACCGGGGCCGGCCGCCGGGGCGCCCTTGACACTGCATGCGTATGCAGACACGCTCGTCACATCCCCGGACCACCCCACAGGAGGACCGCATGACCAGCACAGTGCTCAAGGCCGCCACCGGGTCGGCGGGGGGCCTGGCGCCCGCCCCCGCGGTGCGCGAGACCGTCGCCGGCGTCATCGAGGACATCCGGCAGCGCGGTGACCAGGCCGTCCGCGAGTACTCGGAGAAGTTCGACCACTGGGCGCCGGAGAGCTTCCGCCTGGCGCCGGAGCAGGTCGAGGAGATCATCGCGGGCGTTCCCCAGCAGGTGATCGAGGACATCCGCACCGTGCAGGGGAACGTGCGTGCGTTCGCTCAGCACCAGCTCGACTCGATGCAGGAGTTCGAGGTCGAGACGGCGCCGGGGGTCTTCCTCGGCCAGAAGCACCTGCCGGTCTCGGCGGCCGGCGCCTACGTCCCGGGCGGCCGCTACCCGCTCGTCGCCTCGGCCCACATGACCGTGCTGACCGCGAAGGTCGCCGGCGTCGAGCACGTGACGGCGTGCACGCCGCCGATCCGGGGAGAGATCCCGGCCGCGACGGTCGCGGCCATGCACCTGGCCGGCGCGGACGACATCTACCTGCTCGGCGGTGTGCAGGCCGTGGCCGCGATGGCCCTCGGGACCGAGACGGTGCCGAAGGTGGACATGCTGGCCGGCCCGGGCAACGCCTTCGTCGCCGAGGCCAAGCGGCAGCTGTTCGGCGAGGTCGGCATCGACCTGTTCGCCGGGCCGACCGAGATCCTGGTCATCGCCGACGACTCCGCCGACCCGTTCGTCGTGGCCGTCGACCTGTTGAGCCAGGCCGAGCACGGGCCGGACTCACCGGCGATCCTCATCTCCACGAGCGAGGACGTCGCCCGGCAGGCGATCGCGCAGGTCGAGCGGCTCCTCCCGGAGATGCCCACCAAGGACTTCGCCGAGCCGGCCTGGCGGAACCACGGTCAGGTGCACGTCGTCGACACCATCGAGGAGGCCTTCGCGCTCGCCGACGAGTTCGCCTCCGAGCACGTCCAGGTGCTCACCGCGGAGCCGCGCCGGGCACTGGAGGAGATGCGCAACTACGGTGCCCTGTTCCTCGGCGAGGGCACGTGTGTCTCCTACGGCGACAAGGTCATCGGGACGAACCACACCCTGCCCACCCGGGGGTCAGCCCGGTACACCGGTGGCCTGTGGGTGGGGAAGTACCTGAAGACGGTGACCTACCAGGAGGTCCGCAACCGCGAGTCCAGTGCGGCGCTGGGCGAGCTGTGCGGCCGGGCCAGCCGGGTCGAGCTGTTCGAGGGGCACGCCCGCTCCGGCGACGTCCGTGCGGCCAAGTACGCGGGCGCGCCCCTGCCGTGGGCGCCGGAACAGTACGCCGTCAGCCGCTGACGCCGGAGGGGACCTGCCGGTCCCGAGCCGACGAGCCGGGTGGTGGTGGCCTCCTTCGCCACGGCCCGGCTCGTCGGCCGGTCGGGTCAGAGCCGGTTCTTCTGCTTCCCCCAGCCGAACGCGGCGGTGAGCACGAAGAACACCAGGCCGACGACCGCGAGCCAGAACAGCCCCTTCACGACGGCGCCGATGACGGTGATCACCAGCCAGACGACCAGCAGGAGTCCGAGGAAGCGGAGCACGGTCATCTCCCGAGAGGTCGGCGGCGGAGACTGTCGTCCCCGACCCTAGGCCCTGACCGGGCCTGCGCCAGGGCCGACCGGCCCCACCAGAGAGGAGGGCGCACCGTGTCCGACGACCTCGACGCGCTGCTCGGCGCCGTCGGCCCGGAGGTGGCCGCCCTCGTCCGTGCCGCCGACGAGCTGGTCCGGCGCACCGACCCGGACGTCGTCCGCGTCGTCTGGCCGCGCCAGGGGACCGTCGGCTACGGCGTCGGGCCCAGGAAGGGGACCGAGCACTACGCCTACCTCGCCGTCTACGGGCGGGTGCTCAACCTGGGCTTCAACCACGGCGCCGCGCTCGACCCCGCCGGCCTGCTCGACGGAACCGGCGCGTCCTTCCGCAAGCTCCGCGTGCACGGCCCCGAGACGCTGGCGGACCCGCGGGTGGCCGGCCTGCTGCGCGCCGCCCGGGCCGAGCGCCTCGCCGCCCTCGGCCGCGACTGAGCCGGGCAGCGCGACCGCTGGTTGGATTGCGGACATGGCCTACCGCGCGTCCGACGCCCGCTACGACTCCATGACCTACAGGCGCACCGGCCGCAGTGGCCTGGACCTGCCCGCGATCAGCCTCGGCCTCTGGCACAACTTCGGGGACGACGTCCCGTTCGACCGCCAGCGCGCGATCCTCCGCCGGGCCTTCGACCTGGGCATCACGCACTTCGACCTGGCCAACAACTACGGCCCGCCCTACGGCTCGGCGGAGACCAACTTCGGCCGGCACCTCGCCGACGACCTCGCGCCCTACCGCGACGAGCTGGTCATCTCCAGCAAGGCCGGCTACGACATGTGGCCCGGGCCCTACGGCCAGGGCGGTGGCTCGCGGAAGTACGTGCTCTCCAGCCTCGACCAGTCGTTGCGCCGGATGGGCCTCGAGTACGTCGACATCTTCTACTCACACCGGCCCGACCCGACCACGCCGCTCGAGGAGACGATGGGCGCGCTGCACCGCGCCGTCCAGGCGGGCAAGGCGCTGTACGTGGGCATCTCCAGCTACGGCCCGGAGGACACCGCGCGGGCCGCGGCGATCCTGGCCGACCTCGGGACGCCGCTGCTCATCCACCAGCCCTCGTACTCGATGCTCAACCGCTGGATCGAGACCGAGGGGCTGCTCGACACCCTCGAGCAGGTCGGCGCCGGCTGCATCGCCTTCTCCCCGCTGGCCCAGGGCATGCTCACGACGAAGTACCTGGACGGCGTCCCGGAGGGCTCGCGGGCCAGCCAGGACAAGTCGCTGTCGACCGACCTGCTCACCGAGGAGGCGCTCGCGCACGTCCGCGCGCTCAACGACATCGCCGGGCAGCGCGGGCAGGGCCTGGCCCAGATGGCGCTGGCCTGGGCTCTGCGCGACCCGCGGGTGACCACCGTGCTCATCGGCGCCAGCAGCGTGGGCCAGCTGGAGCAGAACGTCGGCGCGCTGCAGGGCCTGGACTTCAGCGACGAGGAGCTGGCCGCGATCGACCAGCACGCCGTGGATGCCGGCATCGACCTGTGGCAGGGGCCGCGCACCGCCGCCGGCGCCTGACGACAGCCGGCGGAGCACCGCAGCGAGCGAGGAGGGGACGGCGGCGCGGGATCGGGCGCAGGTCAGCGCCTGATCGCCCGGGGCCGGGCGCCGCTGCCCGGTGCTCAGTGGGGGCGGTCGGCGGTGCCGTCCTCGTCGCGGCCGACGCCGGGGTCGAGGGTGCGCTGCGCGATCGGCTCGGGCCCCTCGTCGAGCACCTCCGACGGCACGCCCACCGCCGCCGGCGACGAGTCGGGGGAGGGGACGGGGGCCGGCTCCGGCGCCGTGGCGGCGGCCCGCTCGGACGGCGGGACGGGGACCGGTCCCGGCTTGTCCTCGGGCTCGTCGTCCGCGCCGGAGCGGCTCGCCGCCACCGCGGCACCCACGGCGGCGGCACCGGCGGCCACCGCGGCGGCGCCGGCCGCGACCGCGGTCCCCGACACCCCGGCCGTCCCGCTGTCGCCGCGGGAGGTCGCGGCGGCCTCGACGCCCGGCGTCCCGACGCCGGCGCCCGCGTCGATCGAGCCCCGCCAGGCGCCGGTCGGGTACGCCTCGTCCTCGACCAGGGCCTTGAAGCGCTCGAGGTCGGCGCGCACCTGACGCTCGACGAGGCCCAGCGCGTCGCCGACGTGCTCGACGAGTCCCTCGGGCTCGTACTCCAGCGTCAGGTGCACGACCGTCGAGTCCGGACCCGCGGGCTCGAACCGGACGGCGCCGGCGTTGGTGGCGCCGCTCGTGGCCGCCCAGGCGATCGTCGTGTCGGGCACCTGCTCGAGGATGGTGGCCTCCCACTCCCGCCGGACGCCCGCGATCTGGGCGACCCAGTGCAGCCGGCGGTCGTCGAGCTGGCGGACCTCGGTCACGCCGCCCATGAAGTGCGGGAAGTCCTCGAACTGCGTCCACTGGTCGTAGGCCGTGCGCACCGGCACGTCGACCTGCAGAGAGTGTTCGGCCCGGGTCGCCATCGCGTCCTCCGTCGTCGCAGGGGGACCCGGGGTACCCGGCGCGCCGGGGGAGGATGCGCCGCCCGCCACAGAGACCGTCCCCACCGTCCCGGTGCCAGGGGCAGGATGGGCAGGTGCTGGTCGGCATCCCCGAGCTCGGGCGCGGTCCGCGGCGACTCCCGTCGCCGGCGGTGGGTTGAATGGGCGCCTGGACGCCGGCACAGGAGGCCGGCCGCGGGCCGACGGTGGCCGCCGGGGGGATGGTCACCAGCAGCTCCCCGGTGGTCAGCCAGGTCGGCGCCCGGGTGCTCGCCGACCGCGGGACGGCGGTCGACGCGGTGCTGGCGATGACCGCGATGGCGTGGCTGGCGCTGCCCGGCCAGTGCGGCATCGGCGGGGACGCCTTCGCGGTCGTCCGCGAGCCCGACGGCCGGGTGTGGACGGTGAACGGCAGCGGCCACGGCCCGGACGGCGCCACCGCGGAGGGCTACCTCGAGGAGGGGCTGACCGCGCTGCCGCTCGGCGGTGCCCGAGCGGTCGCCACCCCGGGTGCTCCGGCCGCGCTGGCCACGCTGCACGCCGCGGGTGCCACCCGGTCCCTGGCCGACCTCTGGGCCCCGGCGGTCGCCGCGGCCCGCGCCGGGCTGCCGTGCACGGTGAAGAACCGCGCCGACATCGCCGAGCACGCCGGCGCCCTGTCCGTCGACGCCGGGCTGCGACGCTGGCTGCTGCCCACCGGCGCGGTGCCCGCCGTCGGGGACCGGCTGCCGGCGCCCGAGCTGGCCGACAGCATCGAGCTGCTGGCCCGCGACCCGCTGGCGTTCTACCGCGGCGGCCTGGCCGAGCAGGCGGTCGCCGTGCTGCGCGCCGGCGGGGCCCCGTTCTCGGGGGAGGAGTGGGCGCTGGGGGCGCACGCCCCGGCCGAGCCGGCGATCAGCGCGCCCTACGGCGACCTCGTGCTCCACGAGACGCCGCCGCCGTCGCCGGGGTGGATGGTGCTGCAGCAGGCCGGACTGCTCGACGGGAGGCTGCCCGGCCTGCCCACCCTGGGCGCCGACGCCGTCCACCTCATGGCGCTGGCCGCGCGACGCGCCTTCCGCGACCGCCACGACTCCTGCGGCTCGGACAGCGAGGCCTGGCGCGCGCTGCTCACGCCCGACGCCCTCGCCGCGGCCCGGGCCCGGCTGTCCACCGAGCCGGCGGTCACCGGCGGGGCGGACACGGCCGGGGACACCACCAGCTGCGTGGCCGTGGACGCCGATGGCCGAGCGGTGAGCGCGATCTGGTCGCTGGCGTTCACCTTCGGCGCCCGGCTGTCGATCCCCGGCACCGGGATCGCGCTGAACGACCGGCTCGGCCGCGGCGCCTACCTCGTGCCCGGCCACCCGAACGCCCTCGCCCCGCGCCGCAAGCCGCTGCACACGCTCAACGCCTGGGTGCTCACCGACGCCGCGGGCCGGCTCCGGCACGCCGGCAACACCCCGGGCGGCGACGGCCAGGTGCAGTGGAACACCCAGGTGGTCTCGCACCTGGTCGACGGTGGCCTGGACCCGCAGGCGGCGGTCACCGCGCCGCGGTTCACCGTGCACCCGGGCAGCGACGCCGACGCCCTCGGCGCCCCGGAGACCCTGCGGTGCGAGACCCGCCTCGGGGCCGAGGTGCTCGCCGGGCTGGCCGACCGGGGCCACGTCGTCCAGGAGGTCGGGGCGTGGGGTGCCGGTGGCAGCGCACTGGTCGTGTCGCTGGACCAGTCCCGCGGCACGCTGGCCGGCGGTGCGGACCCGCGGCAGGACGGGGTGGCGCTCGGCGTCTGAGCGCCCGGTCGCGGGGACCTGACCGCGGGGGTCAGGCCTCGACGAGCACCGCCAGCCGGTCCAGGGACAGCCGCCACCCGGTCTCGTTGTCGGCGGCCGAGACGACGTCGGGCAGCCCGTCGTGGACCGCGACCAGGTCGGTGCCGCCGTCGGCGTCGGCCAGGGTGATCGTGATCGTCATCTCGCCACGCAGGGCGGGGTCGTCGGACTCGAACTCGTCGACCTCCACGACCAGCTCGTCGGGCACCAGCCGGGCGAACCGGCCGCGGTAGGTGTCGGTGTGCGCGGTCGTCTTGCCGGCCGGCCCGGGCTCGTCGTAGGTCAGCGAGATCCGGAACGTGCCGCCCTCCCCGCCGGTGAACTCGTGCACCTGCGCGGTCATCCCCGGGGGCACCTTCCACCGGGCGACGGCGTCGACGTCCAGCAGGGCGCGGTAGACCGCCGCGCGCGGTGCCCGGATGTGCCGGGCGACCCGGGTCGAGGTCACGACGGGCATCCTGCCGGTCAGGGACGCGGGTTGGTCCGTGTCCAGCCGCGCTCGTCCCGGCGGGCGCCCAGCGCCGCCCGGCAGCGGCGGCAGACGGCCGCCACCTCCTCCGCGTGCCGCCCCGACTCCGGCTGGACGTCGGCCCAGCCGACGTGCGGGAAGCGGGCCAGCCGGGACCTGCTCAGCGACAGCCCGCAGACGGTCTCGTTGCGCCCGCGCTCCCACGCGTGGACCTCTCCGGCGGGGTAGCGGATGCCGTCGTCGGGGTCGGTCCACTGGCCTGCCGCCGCGACCGCGGCGTTGCGCACTCCCATGCCGGTCCCATACCCGCCGGCCTGGACACGCACCGGTGCGGCGCCGATCACCGAGGAGGTCGTCCGTCCCGACGGACGAGACGAGGGAGGGGGAGGGGACCCTCCCCGCCACTTCCAAACTACAGCGCACCCCGGGTCTTGCGGCAAGACCCGGGCCGTGCCGCAGAATCGCCCGGCCGCGGCCTGGACCTGCGGGAACGCGGGGTGCCGCACCCTCCGAGCCGCCGTCCCGAGCGCCGAGACCACCGTCCCGAGTCGTGCGTCCCCGAGCGGAGTCCTGCTGACGTGACACCTCTGACCACGAGCGCCTTCGACCTCCCCGACCGCCTCACCGCCAAGGCCGACCCGGCGCTGACCGCCGGCGACGAGCGGCACTTCGCCGCTCTCGCGGAGGGCCTCGAGCGAACGATCGCCGACCTGTCCGACCGCCTCGACGCCGAGCGCCGGACGCCCGGCGGCACCGGCCAGGAGGCGCTGGACCGGGACCTGGAGGTCCACCGGCTGACCGCTCGCCTGCGCACCCTGCGCCGCTTCGGCCTGGACCTGTGCCTGGGTCGCATGGTGGGCACGGACGGGGAAGCCGTGTACGTCGGGCGGCTCGGCCTCACCGACGGCGCGGGCCGGCGGCTGCTGGTCGACTGGCGCTCACCCGCGGCCGAGCCGTTCTTCGGGGCGACCCACGCCAACCCCATGGGGCTGACCAGCCGCCGCCGGTACCGCTGGACCCGCGGCCGGATCAGCGACTACTGGGACGAGGTGTTCACCCCGGACGGCCTCGACGGGCACGCCGCCGCGCTGGACGACCAGTCCGCCTTCATCGCCAGCCTGGGCAGCAGCCGGTCGCCGCGGATGCGGGACGTGCTCGGCACCATCCAGGCCGACCAGGACGCCGTCATCCGGGCCGGGTCCGCCGGCGCCCTGGTCGTCGACGGCGGCCCGGGCACGGGCAAGACCGTCGTGGCCCTGCACCGCACCGCCTACCTGCTCCACTCCGACCCGCGCCTCGGGCACCGCCGCGGCGGGGTGCTGTTCGTCGGTCCGCACCAGCCCTACCTGGCCCATGTCGCTGACGTCCTGCCCAGCCTCGGCGAGGAGGGCGTGCAGACCTGCACGCTGCGCGACCTCGTCCCCGAGGGGCGGTCCGCGCGGGTCGAGACCGACCCGGAGGTGGCCCGCCTGAAGTCGTCCGCGGACCTGGTCGGGGCGATCGAGGCGGCGGTCCGGTTCTACGAGGAGCCGCCCGCCACGGGGATGACGGTCACCACCCCGTGGGCCGACGTCCGGCTGAGCGCGGAGGACTGGGCCGAGGCGTTCGAGGCCGCGGACTCGGGCACCCCGCACAACGAGGCGCGCGAGGAGGTGTGGGAGGAGGTGCTCGCGATCCTGGTCGACGGGCACGACGAGGACGACGTCCCGGCCGACCTGGTGCGCGCCGCGCTGCTGCGGGACCGGGAGCTGCGCACCGCCTTCGACCGCGCCTGGCCGGTGCTCGACGCAGCCGACCTCGTCGGGGACCTGTGGTCGGTGCCCGCCTACCTCCGGCGGTGCGCTCCGTGGTTGAGCCGCGACGACGTCCGGGCGCTGCAGCGCGCCGACCCCCGGGCCTGGACGGTGTCGGACCTGCCGCTGCTCGACGCCGCCCGGCAGCGGCTCGGCGACCCCGGGGCGTCCCGACGGCAGCAGCGGCGGGCCGCCGCCGTCGCGGTCGAGGGCGAGCGCATGGCCGACGTCATCGACGAGCTGATCGAGGCCGACGACTCCGAGCTGCTGCTGATGACCAGCCTCCGCCACCAGGACCTCCGGGACGCCCTGGTCGACCAGGACGCGCTGCCGACCGCCGAACCGGACCGGCTCGCCGGCCCGTTCGCGCACGTCGTCGTCGACGAGGCCCAGGAACTGACCGACGCGGAGTGGCAGATGCTGCTGGCCCGGTGCCCGTCCCGCAGCCTCACCATCGTCGGGGACCGCGCCCAGGCGCGAGCGGGGTTCGCGGAGTCGTGGCGGGAACGGCTCGAGCGGATCGGGCTGGACCGGGTCGAGCTGGCGTCGCTGGGCATCAACTACCGGACGCCGGCCGAGGTGATGGCCGAGGCCGAGCCGGTCATCCGGGCGGTGGTCCCGGACGCCAACGTGCCGACCTCCATCCGCAGCACCGGCGTCCCCGTCGTCCACGCGCCCGTGTCGGGTCTGCACGCGATCCTCGACGCCTGGCTCGCCGCGCACGCCGAGGGGACCGCCTGTGTCATCGGCGATCCCACGTTCCGGGGGAGTGCCCGCGTCCGGTCGCTGACGCCGCAGCTGGCCAAGGGGCTCGAGTTCGACCTGGTCGTCCTCGTCGAGCCGGAGGCGTTCGGCACCGGCGTCCAGGGCGCGGTGGACCGCTACGTCGCGATGACCCGGGCGACCCAGCAGCTCGTCGTGCTCCGCGGCTCCTGACGTCGGCCGGCAGCCCGTCGTCCCCGCGCGCCGGACCCGGGCCGGGCCCGGCGCGCGTCCCGCGGGACGTCGCCGGGGCGGCGGTCCCGCGGGTCAGGCGTCCGCCCAGCGCACCGCGCGACCGTGGACCACTCGCCGGTCGACCTCCTCGACGACCAGCTCCACGATCCCCCGAGCCGGCCCGGTGGCCGCCAGGAGCGGTTCCGTCGGCAGGGTGCGCCCGGTCGGCAGCAGGCCCAGGACGCCGGCGATGGCGGTGAGCGCGGCATCGGTCGGCGTCCACTCGCGGCCGGGCCCGGACCGCATGGCCTGCTCGTCCGCCCGCGTCCGGTCTACCGGCCCGGAGGTGAGCAGCTCGGCCAGGGACTTCCCGCCACCGGCCAGGAGCCGGTCCGCGGGAGCGAACCCGCTGGGCAGGGGGTCGATCTCCACGGCCTCGGCCGTCTCCGCCACCCGGCCCCGCAGCGCGAGGTCGACCAGCAGCGCTCCCCGCACTGCAAGCGGCGTGACGAGGTCGTCGGTCAGCCGGCCCCTGTCCAGGGCCAGGCAGGCGAGCCGCATCGAGACCGAGTCGTCCCAGTCGCACTCCACCGGGTGATCATGGCGTCCCCGACAGGGGCCGGCACGAGTGAGGCGATCGCACCTGCGGCGTCGACCTGCACGATCAGGCCGTGACCACCGCCGACCCGGAGCTCCGCCTCCGCCCGCCGCTGTGGGCGCGGGCGTGGATCGGGGCGTTCCTCCCGGTGTGGCTGTGGATCTGGTTCTCGCAGTCCGACGGGCAGGGGGCGGTCGGCTGGCTGGTCGCGGCGTTCGGCGTGGCCCTGGGCGCCCGCATGGTCGTGATGGGCGCCGTCGGGACCGCCGACGGCCGGCTGACGGTGCGCAACCAGTTCACGACCCGCACCTTCCGCCGGGACGAGCTGGCCGACGCGGTGGTCGACCGGGCCGCCGGCCGCCTCGGTGGAGGGTGGGCGGTGTGGCTCGTGCTCCGCGACGGGTCACGCCACCGCGTCCAGCTGACCGAGGTCCCGTTCCTGCCCGGCTCCACCGGTCGCCTCGCGCGGGACGCCGCGCGGCTGCAGGAGTGGATCCGGACACCAGGGGCCCCACGGCCCTCCTCGTGAGCGGGCGTCGTGGCTGACCCACCGCGTTGCGTCGCGGTCTCCGAGCGC
Organism: Geodermatophilus sp. SYSU D01105; assembly: GCF_054050095.1. Taxonomy (NCBI): domain Bacteria; kingdom Bacillati; phylum Actinomycetota; class Actinomycetes; order Geodermatophilales; family Geodermatophilaceae; genus Geodermatophilus; species Geodermatophilus sp. SYSU D01105. The sequence goes on along the minus strand of NZ_JBJGYR010000024.1, from coordinate 31,044 downwards.
CCTGGCGTCGCTCCCCTCGTGGACGGGGCCGTCGCCGTGTGCGGCCGGGAGTTCTCGGATCGACGATCGGGGGCGGGGTGTCTGCTCGGCTCGTCGCGCTCACCTTCGACGCGAACGACCCGCCGCGTCCGGCGCACTCCTGGGCCGGCGTCCCGGGCTGGTCGACATCGGCCAGGGCGAGGTCGACTGGGCGGTGCTGGCCGACCCCGACGGCAACGAGCTCTGCGTCTGGCCCTCCGGCTGGCGCGACCGGTGTCGGAGTGCGCGCCGGGTGAGGACGTTCCCGCGGGAACGCGCGAGGCGCTCGGCTTGACGGCGTTCCCGCGGGAACGTCTCGGAGGCAGCAGGGCGCGCAGGAGCCCGGTGCGGCTCAGCGGGTCCGGTAGCGCGCGTAGATCAGTCCGCTGTCGAAGGTGCGCTCCTCGACGAGCTCGAGTTCGAGGCGCACGCCGTCGGGGAAGAACCGCTTGCCGCCACCGACCACGCTCGTCGTGATGAAGAGGTGGTACTCGTCCACCAGGCCGGCTGCGATCGCCTGGGCGGCGAGGGTCGGGCCGTCGACGGTGAGATCGGAATCGGCCTCGGCCTTGAGCTCGCGCACCGCCTCCGGGTCGAAGGTCCGCTCGATCCGGGTCTTCTCGCTCGACACCGACTCCAGCGTCGTGGAGTACACGATCTTCTCCGCGGCCTGCCAGTCGCGGGCGTACTGCAGGATGTGCGGCGGCACGTCGGGCAGGGTGTGCGCGGTCTCCCAGAAGACCATCGTCTCGTACATGCGTCGGCCGTAGAGGTACGTGCCGACGGGGCGGAAGACGTCGCCGATGAAGGAGTGCACCTCCGGGTCCTCGGCCCCGGTGCCGAGGTCGCCCTCGGCTGCCTCGGCGTAGCCGTCCAGGGAGGTGATCATCGAGTAGATGAGCTTGGCCATGCGTCTCCTCCGGCACGAGCGCGTCAGCCTCTTCGGTGGGCCTCGACGCTGTGACCTGCGCAGGAGTGGCGTCTCATCGGTCGGCGGGGCGGCCCGTTCCGGAACCGAGGGCTGTTGCTGCCACCGACCGGCCCCGACCGATGAGATCCGGCGGCGCACGGGGTCACTCGCTCGTGGACGCGGCCACTCGGGCCGCCACGACGACCTCGGAGGACCACCGTGACGCAGTACCTGCTGTCCATGCCGCACGACTCGGCCGAGGAGCCCACCATGGCGTCGATGGACCCCGCCGAGCTGGAGGCCACGCTGGCAGTGGCTCGTGCCTTCCTCGAGGAGCTGGCGGAGTCGGGCGCTCTGGTCTTCGCGGGTGGACTCCACCCACCCTCCAGCGCGGTCACCGTCGACCACACAGGCGACGACCTCGCCCTCGCCGACGGGCCGTACACGCAGGCGCCGGAGTACCTGGGCGGCTTCTGGGTGGTCGAGGCACCGGACCGGGAGGCCGCCGTCGCCTGGGCCGCGAAGGCGTCCGAGGCGCTCGGCGCCCGGATCGAGGTCCGTGCCTTCCAGGAGGTCCCCGCCCAGGGCTCGGGACAGCAGTGAGCCCTCGGCCGGCCACGCGGTCGGCACCCGCCCAGGCGGGGTCCAGCGGCCCGGTGAGGCGCGGGTGCGGGCCTCGGGCAGGCAGGATGACCCGCGCCGTCACGACCTCGTGAACGTGAGGTGGGTGACGCCGCTGGGTGTCGAGACCGCCTCGATGTCGTAGTCCGCCTCGAGAGCCTCGAGGCCGTCCCACAGCCGCACTCCGCGGCCGAGCACGATCGGCACCTGGACCAGGTGGACGTGGTCGACGAGCCCCGCCGCGATGAAGTCGCGGGCGACGGTTGGGCCGCCGCCGATGCGCACGTCCCGGCCGGCTGCCGCCTCGCGCGCGACGTCGAGGGCCTCGGCCGGCGAGGCGTCGAGGAAGTGGAACGTCGTCCCGCCGGCCATCTCGATCGGCGACCGCGGCCGGTGGGTGAGCACGAAGGTCGGCGTGTGGAACGGCGGGTTCGGGCCCCACCACCCCTGCCACTCGGCGTCGTCCTGCCAGCCCGGGGGGCCGAACTTGCCCGCGCCCATGATCTCGGCGCCGATGCCCGGCTCGTGCTGCTGGGCGATCGCGTCGTCGACGCCGGCGCTGCCGCCCGTGCGTCCCACGATCGGGGCGCCGAAGCGGGTGGCGATCATCCACGCGTGCAGCCGTTCGCCGGCGTGGCCGAAGGGGGTCTCGAGTGCCTGGCCCTCACCGGTGGCGAATCCGTCCAGCGAGATGGAGAGGTTGTGGATGCGGGTCCGTGTCATCTGCTCGCTCCGTCGGCTCGGCTGCTTCCCGCCGGTGGAGACCTGCGCCGGCCTCGGCACTCATCGGTCCCGTGCGGCTTCCCTCCGTCCGAGCCGGAGCATCCCGGTTACCTGCACCCTCGGGCCGGCGCGGTCGGGGCGAGCGGCGCCGACGGTCCCGGCGAGCAGCACGGCCAGGGCGGGCACCGACGCGGAGCGACCAGCACGCCCGGGGTCACCGAGGCGGCGAAGTCGTCGGTGATCTGGCGCAGCGGCACGTTGACCGCGTTGTTGCTGACCGTGCCGAGGAACGCGGCGGCGAGCAACCGCCCGGTCCGCGGGGGAGGGAGCGGTCGGCTGCGGCAGGCCGCTCGTCCTCGGTCGCGTCACCGGTCACCGGGACGTCCTCCTCGGTCACACCGGGGCACAGCTCGCCACGTGGTCACGGTGCGCTGGGCAGCAGCTCGGCCAGCAGGGCGCGCACGCGGCCCTCGATCTCGTCCCGGATCGGCCGGACGGCGTCGACGCCCTTGCCCGCCGGGTCCTCGAGCTGCCAGTCCAGGTAGCGCTTCCCCGGGAACACCGGGCACGCGTCGCCGCAGCCCATCGTGATGACGACGTCGGAGGCCTCGACCGCCTCGGGGGTGAGCACCTCCGGCCGCCGGCCGGTGAGGTCGATGCAGACCTCGGCCATGGCCGCGACGGCGGCGGGGTTGACCTGCTCGGCGGGCAGCGAGCCGGCCGAGCGCACCTCCACCGCGTCCCCGGCCAGGTGCTGCAGCCAGCCGGCGGCCATCTGCGAGCGGCCGGCGTTGTGCACGCAGACGAACAGCACCGACGGCGTCATCGGGGGCTCCGGGCGGTCGCGGGGACGGTGGGGTCGTCGGCGGGGAAGCGGCGGGCCGCCCAGAGGGCGACGTAGACCAGCGCGACCAGGACCGGCACCTCGATCAGCGGGCCGACCACCCCGGCCAGCGCCTGCCCGGAGGTGACGCCGAAGGTGCCGATGGCCACCGCGATGGCGAGCTCGAAGTTGTTGCCGGCCGCGGTGAAGGCCAGCGTCGCCGTCCTGGCGTAGCCCAGCCGCAGCCGCATGCCCAGCAGGAACGAGCCGCCGAACACGAGGGCGAAGTAGGCCAGCAGTGGGAGCGCGATCCGGGCGACGTCCCAGGGCCGGGAGGTGATCGCCTCGCCCTGCAGCGCGAAGAGCATGACGATCGTGAACAGCAGGCCGTAGAGGGCCACCGGGCCGATGCGCGGCAGGAAGCGGCCCTCGTACCAGTCCCGGCCCCTGCGGCGCTCGCCGAGCGTGCGGGTGAGGAAGCCGGCGAGCAGCGGGATGCCGAGGAAGACCAGGACACTGAGCACGATCGCCCACACGCTGTACTCCGCCGAGGTGGTCGGCAGGCCCAGCCAGCCGGGCAGCACCTGAAGGTAGAACCAGCCGAGCACGGCGAAGGCCAGGACCTGGAACACGGAGTTGAGGGCCACGAGCACCGCGGCGGCCTCCCGGTCGCCGCAGGACAGGTCGTTCCAGATCAGCACCATCGCGATGCAGCGGGCCAGCCCGACGATGACCAGGCCGGTGCGGTACTCGGGCAGGTCGGGCAGGAGCAGCCAGGCCAGGGCGAACATCAGCGCAGGCCCGACCAGCCAGTTGAGCACCAGGCTGGCGACCATCAGCCGCCGGTCGCCGGTGACCCGGTCGAGCTCGGTGTACCGGACCTTGGCCAGCACCGGGTACATCATCAGGACCAGCCCGACGGCGATCGGCAGGCTGACGTTGCCGACCTCCACCGCCGACAGGGCGTCGTCCAGCCCGGGGACCCAGCGCCCCAGCAGCAGGCCGGCGGCCATCGCGGCGATGATCCAGACCGGCAGGAACCGGTCGAGGACGGACAGCCGCTGCAGGACCGGGGCCCCCGGCTCCCGCACGGCGACCTCGGCGACGGTGTCGCTCACGCGGGGACCGCGGCGGGTTCGAACAGGCCGGCGACGGCGGCCAGCGCCTCCCGGCGGACGGCGTAGTAGACCCACACGCCGCGCTTCTCCCGGTCGAGCAGGCCGGCCGAGTGCAGCACCTTGAGGTGGTGGCTGATCGTCGCCTGGGTCAGGTCGAACGCCTCGTTGAGGTCGCAGACGCACGCCTCACCCGAGGCGCTCGAGGCGATCAGGCTGACCAGCCGCAGCCGCACCGGGTCGGCCAGCGCCTTGAGCAGCGGGACCACCCGCTCGGCCTGCTCGGCGGACATCGCCGTGCCGGTCAGCGGTGGGCAGCACGCCGGGCCGGGGTCGCTCATCGGGCCTCCTGCGGTCGGGACATCGGTGCACATCATAGCGACGTCCATCGTATTGACAATCATCGATGCGCTGCCCCAGGGTGGTCGCCCATGGGACATCGACGGTCGTCGATGTCACCGAACCGAGGAGGTCCCCGTGTCCCGCATCCAGCTCGCGCTCCGCGTCGCCGACCTCGACGCCGCCGTCGACTTCTACGCGCGGCTGTTCGACACCGCCCCGGCCAAGCGCCGTCCGGGCTACGCGAACTTCGCCATCGCCGAGCCGCCGCTCAAGCTGGTCCTCCTGGAGGGCGTCGCCGGCGAGCCCACCCGCACCGACCACCTCGGCGTCGAGGTGGCGACCACCGAGGAGGTCACCGCGGCCTCGTCCCGGCTGGCCGCGGCCGGCCTGGCTCCGCGCGTCGAGGACCAGACCGCCTGCTGCTACGCCGTCCAGGACAAGGTCTGGGTGACCGGCCCCGGCGGCGAACCGTGGGAGGTCTACACGGTGACCGGCGACCACCGCCCCGACCTGGAGGGCCGGACGGAGCGCGAGCTGTCCGCGGTCGCCGGCGACGGCCGCTGCTGCGCCTCCTGAGCTCCCGGGTGCTACGAACTCGGGGTGATCGCGCGCCGATCACCCCGAGTTGGCAGGTCTCCGACGACGACAGGGGCGCCGTGGAACTCGACGAGGTCGCCGACGAGCTCTACGCCGTCCCGCCCGGGGAGTTCACCGCCCTGCGCAAGCAGCGCCAGGACGACGCCCGGGCCGAGGGGGACCGGACCCTGGCCAAGGACATCGGGACCCTCCCCAAGCCGTCGCTGGCCGCCTGGGTCTGCAACCTGCTCGTGCGGGCGCACCGGGAGGAGATCGAGTCGCTCGTCGAGCTCGGCGGACTGCTCCGCGAGGCGCAGGAGAACCTCGCCGGTGACCAGCTCAAGGCGCTCAACCGCCAGCGCGCCCAGCTGCTCGCCGCCCTCGTCCGGCAGGCCGCGGCGCTCGCCCGCGACCAGGACCACCGGGTGAGCAGCTCGGTCGAGGCCCAGGTGGAGGAGACGCTGCGCGCCGCGATGGCCGACCCGGAGGCGGGGGAGGCGCTGCTGACCGGGCGGCTGGCCACGCCGATGTCCTACAGCGGGATGGGGACGACCGGTGCCCGGCCGGCGCTCCGGCTGGTGCCCGCACCCCGCGCGGACCGTGCGGAGCAGCCGGCGGAGCGGCAGGGAGCCGACGCCGCGGAGCGCCGGCGGCAGCGCGAGGAGGCCCGGCGGCGCGAGGAGGAGGCCCGACGGGCTGAGGAGGAGCGCCGCCGGCGGGAGCTGGAGGAGGCCCGCCGCGCCGCGGAGGAGGCGGCCACGGTCGCCGCGGAGTCCCGGGCCGCGGCCGAGGAGGAGCAGCGGCGGGTCGACGACCTCGACGCCCGGCGGGCAGACCTGCAGGCCCGCGTCGAGGAGCTGACCGACGAGCTCACCCGCACCGAACGGGAGGCCGCCGAGACCGCCGAGGAGCTCAGGCGGGCCGAGCGGCACCGCCGCACCGCCGAGCGCCAGGCCGGGGAGGCCGCGGCGGCCCGCGACCGGGCGCTGGCCCACGTGGCCGAGCTGGAGGCGCGCGACTGACCCGACCGAGGCCCACGGGGCTCGCCCGCTCGGTCCGTGGGCTGACCGGGTGGGGGCGCTGACCGTCCGGGGTCAGCCCATCGTCTTCTGGCCGTCGAGCGACTCCCGCAGGATGTCGGCGTGCCCGGCGTGCTGGGCGGTCTCGGCCACGATGTGCAGGAACACCCGGCGGGCCGACCGGCGCGCTCCCGGCGGGAACCACGGCGCCTCCGGCAGCGGGTGCGAGACGTCGAGGTCGGGCAGCGTGCGCACCAGTTCGTCGGTGCGGCGGGCGACCTCCTCGTAGTGGGCGAGGATCCCCTCGAGCGTCTCGTCCGGGCCCATCCGGAACTCCTCGGCCCACCTCGCCATCTGCTCGGGGTCGTCCGGGCCGGCCATGACGCCAGGGCCCTGCAGGATGAAGTCCGCCCAGGTGGCCTCGGTGTGGGCCACGTGCTTGACCAGCCCGCCGAGGGTCAGCTCGCTGGCCGTCGTCCGCTGCCGGGCCTGCTCGTCGGTCAGCCCCTGCACGGTGTACCGGAGGAAGAACCGGTGCGTGCCGAGGGCCTCCAGCAGGTCCGCCCGCTCGCCGGTCACGGTGCTCGTCGTGCTGGTCATCGTCGTCCTCCTGGTGGGTTCCGGCTCCGTCGGGACCAACGCTACGGACCCCACATGCCAGATCCTGACCTCAATTGCAGCAGGATCGGGAGATGACCGATCCGGGTGCGCGCACCCTGCGCCTGCTGTCCCTGCTGCAGCAGCGCCGGTACTGGGCCGGCGCCGACCTCGCCGACCGGCTCGGGGTCTCCGTCCGCACGCTGCGCCGCGACGTCGACCGGCTGCGCGACCTCGGCTACCCGGTGGAGGCCCAGCGCGGCGTGGACGGCGGCTACCAGCTCGCGCCGGGCGCGGCCCTGCCCCCACTGGTCCTGGACGACGAGGAGGCGGTCGCGCTCGCCGTCGGCCTTCAGGCGGCGGCGCAGAGCGCGGTCGTGGGGACGGCGGAGTCGTCGGTGCGCGCGCTGGCCAAGGTGGTGCAGGTGATGCCGCCACGGCTGCGCCGCCGGGTGGAGGCGCTGCGGGCGGTCACCGAGCCCGCGCCCTGGGGCGGTACCCGGGACGTCGTCGAGCCCCTGACCCTCACCGCCGTCGCCCAGGCCTGCCGCGACACCGAGCGGCTCACGTTCGGTTACACGTCCGCCGACGGGACGGTGACCGAGCGCGAGGTCGACCCCCACCGCCTGGTGGCCCTGGGCCGCCGCTGGTACCTGGTCGCGTACGACCTGACCCGCGGGGACTGGCGCAGCTTCCGCCTCGACCGGCTGGACCGGCCGCGGCCCACCGGTGCGCGGTTCGCGCCGCGGCGGCTGCCCGCCGAGGACGCCGTGGCCTTCGTCCGTGCCGGCATGGGGGCGCCCACCTCGGCGCGGACGGTGGAGGCCGTGGTGGAGGCGCCGGCCGCGCGGGTGCGGCAGCGCATCGGGCGGTGGGCCACCGTCGAGGAGGGCGGACCGGGCCGCTGCCGGGTGCGGATGGAGACAGACTCGCTGGACTGGCCGGCGCTGGCCCTCGGCTCCCTCGGCGCCGGGTTCACGGTGGTGTCGCCGCCGGAGTTCGTCGACCTGCTCCGCGACTGGGCGGACCGGTTCGACAGGGCCGTCCGGTCCGGGGTCGGTATCGATTCGGTCTCGGACGCGACACGTGTGAGGGGTGCCACAACCCCCGGCTGACAGGCTCGCTCACCCGACCCTGCGACCGAGGATGGTGCCGTCCATGCGCTCCGCCCGTGTGCTCCTGCGCTCCGCCGCGATGTGCTCTGCGCTGCTGCTGACGGTCACCGCCTGCGGGGGAGGCGACGACGGCGGCGGTGGTGGTGGCGGCGCCGGGGGCGGGCAGGAGGCGCCGCGCATCGCCGCCGTCTTCTCGGGGACCACGACGGACGCGGACTACACCTTCCTGGGCCTGGAGGCGCTGCAGGCCGCCGAACAGCAGTACGGCGCCGAGACGACCTACTCCGAGAGCGTCGCGGTGCCCGACGCGCAGCGCGTGCTGCGGGAGTACGTCGCCGACGGCTACAGCGTCATCTGGACCCACGGCAGCCAGTTCTACGACGCGACCGTCGCCGTCGCCGAGGAGGCGCCCGACGTCGTCTTCATCGCCGAGCAGGACACCCAGCCCCCCGACGTCCCGGACAACGTCTGGGTGCTCGACCGCAACTTCCACCTGGCCTTCTACCCGCTGGGCGTGCTGGCCGCGGCCACCACGCAGTCCCAGCAGATCGCCTACCTGGGCGGCGCCACCCTGCCGTTCAGCTACTCCGAGGTGCACGCCGTCGAGCAGGCGCTGGAGGACGTCGGGTCGACCGCCACCCTGACCCCCGTGTGGACCGGTGACCTCAACGACCCGACCCGCGGCCAGCAGTTCACCAGCCAGCTCATCGCGGGGGGTGCCGACGTCGTCCTGGGCTCGCTGAACCTCGGCATGGTCGGCGCCTTCGAGGCGGTCAAGGCCGAGCCGCCGGGCGAGGTCCGGATCACCGCGAAGTACACCGACAAGTCCGACCTCGCCCCCGACCACTACCTGACCTCGGTGCTCTACGACTTCTCCGTGGTGCTCGACGAGATCCTCGGCCAGGTGCAGGGCGGCGAGACCGGCGGCTACCTCGGGATGAGCTTCGAGCAGGGCATCTCCCTGCAGCCCCCGGCCGGCGTCGACCAGGCCGTCGTGGACCAGGTCAACGAGGTGATCGACGGCCTGACCAGCGGCGAGATCGAGGTCGAGCGCGACGTCACCCCGGTCGAGTGACGGCGTCGGGACAGCCGCGGGCGGGGGAGGCGCTCCCCGCGCCCGCGGACCGCGTGCCCCTGCGGATGACCGGCGTGAGCAAGTCGTTCGGGTCGGTCAGGGCCCTGGTGGACGCCGACTTCGAGCTCGCCGCCGGTGAGGTGCACGGGCTCGTCGGCGGCAACGGTGCCGGCAAGACGACCCTGATGAACGTCCTGTACGGGCTCTACCGGCCCGACTCCGGGTCGATCCGGGTCGACGGCCGCGAGGTGACGATCCGGTCGCCGCGCGACGCCATCGGCCTGGGCATCGGCATGGTCCACCAGCACCTCCTCCAGGTGCCGGCGTACTCGGTGGTGGAGAACGTCGTCGTCGGCACCAGCGGTCGGTCCGGGAGCCTGCGACGGGCCGCCCGGCGGATCGCGGAGCTCTCCGACCGCTTCGGCCTCGCCGTCGACCCGCGGGCCCGGACCGACCGGCTGTCGGTGGGGGCCCGGCAGCGGGTGGAGATCCTCAAGGTCCTCTACCGCGGCGCGCGGATCCTCGTCCTCGACGAGCCCACCACCAACCTCACCCCGCAGGAGGTCGACGCGCTGTTCACCTCCCTGCGCGAGATCGTCACCGAGGGCACCAGCGTCGTGTTCATCTCGCACAAGGTGCGCGAGGTGCTGGCCATCTGCGACCGGATCTCGGTCATGCGCGACGGTCGCCGGCTGACCACCGTGCGCCGCGCGGAGACCGACGCCGCCGGGGTCGCCGGCCTGATGGTGGGCGAGCTGGCCACCGAGCAGTCCTCGGAGGTGGCGGCCGCCCTGGGCCTGACACCGGTGGCTGCCGCGGTGCCGGACACCCCCGGGCACGTGGTCGCGGAGACGGCCGTGCGGCTGGCCGTGTCCGGGCTGGGCGTCGACAACGACCAGGGCGTGCCGGCGCTGGAGGGCCTCGACCTCGCCGTCCGTGCGGGTGAGGTCCTCGGCGTGGCCGGGGTCGCCGGCAACGGCCAGGTCGAGCTCGCCGAGGCGCTGGCCGGGGTCCGCCCGGTGCGGACGGGCAGCGTGCGGGTCGACGACGCGGAGCTGGTCGGCCGGCCCACGCGCCGCTGGCTCGAGGCCGGCATCGCCTACGTGCCCGAGGACCGGCACCGCGACGGCATCCTCGGGGCGGCGTCGGTGACCGACAACCTGCTGCTCGGTTCGCAGCGCAGCGGCGAGTTCCGCCGCGCCGGACTCATCGACTGGCGCCGCGTGCGCGAGCACAGCCGGCAGACCATCGAGCGCTACGCCATCCGGACGCCGGGCCCGGACGCGCCGGCCGCCAACCTGTCCGGTGGCAACATCCAGCGGCTGGTGCTGGCCCGCGCCTTCGAGCGGCAGCCGTCGGTGCTGGTGCTGCAGAACCCCACCCGCGGGCTGGACATCCGGTCCACCCGCTTCGTGTACGACCGCGTCGAGGAGGCGCGCGACCGCGGCTGCGCCGTCGTGCTCATCTCCGAGGACCTCGACGAGCTGAGCCTGCTCGCCGACCGGATGGTGGTGCTCTACTCCGGCCAGGTGGTCGGCGAGCGGCTCCGCGGCGACTTCGACGCCTACGCACTGGGCCGGCTGATGGCCGGCGTCCGGGAGGACGCATGAGTGCCCCGACCGCACCGACGCAGACCGAGCTGCCGGACGTCCCGCTGCACGGCGGCGTGCGGCTGCTGCGCGACCTGCTGCCCTACGTGCTCGCCCTGGTGCTGGCCTTCGCGGTCTCCGGCATCGTCATGGCGGTCCTGGGTTACGACGCGTCCGGCGCCTTCACCAGCATCCTGTCGACGTCGTTCAAGACGACCTTCGGCTTCACCGAGACCCTCACCAAGTGGGTCACCGTCGTCCTGCTCGCCCTGGCGTTCACCATCCCGCTGGCGGTGGGCCGGTTCAACATCGGCGGCGAGGGACAGCTGCTGGTCGGCGGCACGGCCGCGGCGGGTGTCGGGATCGTGTACGGCGACCTGCCGACGGTCCTGCTGCTGCCGCTGGTGCTGCTGGCCGGGGTGCTCGCCGGGGCGGTCTGGGCCGGCATCGCCGCGCTGCTCATGGGCCGGTTCGGGGTGAACGAGATCCTCAGCACGGTGCTGCTGAACTTCGTCTCCTTCCAGGTGCTCGACTACGCCGCCACCGAGGTGTGGGCCGACCCGGCCGCCGGCGTGGCGGCCACCCAGCCGGTGGGGGAGTCCGCCGAGCTGCCGGTCCTCGGGGGGCCTCCGGGCGTGCACGCCGGCATCCTGCTGGCCGTCGTGGTGAGCCTGGCGAGCATCGTCGTCACGCGGCGGACGGCGGCCGGCTTCGAGCTGCGGGCCGCGGGGACCAACCCCCGCGCCGCGGCCATCAACGGGATCCGGGTGGGCCGGATCGCCGTCGTGGCCCTCGTCGTCGGCGGGGCGCTCGCCGGCCTGGCCGGCGCCATCGAGGTGGCCGGCGTCCACGGCCGCGCCATCGAGGGCATGCAGGCCAACTACCTGCTGCTCGGCATCATCGTCGGGCTGATCGCCCGCGGGAACGCGCTGTGGGTGCCGGTCGTGGCCTTCGGCATCTCGATCCTCGAGGTCGGGGCGAGCTCGATGCAGCGCACCGTCGGGGTGCCGGCCGAGATGGTCCTCATCATCGAGGCCCTGATCCTGATCTTCCTCCTCCTCTCCGACGTCATCGCCGGACGGCTCGCGCGGAGGGCGGCGGCATGAGCGAGTTCGAGACCCTGGCCCAGCTCACCGTCATCGCGACGGTGCCCTACCTGCTGGCCTCGCTCGGCACCATGCTGGGCGGCCTGGCCGGCGTCTTCAGCGTCTCGCAGGAGGGCGTCATGGTCCTCGGCGCGTCGGTCGGCTTCCTGGTCAGCTACGGCGTCGGCAGCAACACGGTCGGCATCGTGACGGCGGCCGGGGTGGGCGCCCTGTTCGGGCTGGTCCTGGGCTGGGCGACGACGTCCCTGCGGCTGGACCAGTTCGTGATCGGCCTGGCGCTGTTCTTCGCCGCCACCGGACTGGCCGGCCTGCTGTTCCGCGTGGTGGTCGGGCAGTCGGGGACGCAACCGTTGATCGAGACCCTGCCCCGGCTGGAGATCCCGCTGCTCAGCGGGATCCCGGTGCTGGGCACCGTGCTGTTCTCGCACAACCTCCTCGTGTACCTGACCGCGCTCCTCGCGGTCGGCCTGTACCTGTTCCTGTACCGGACGCGTGCGGGGCTGGACCTGCGGGCGGTGGGGGAGAACCCGAAGGCGGCCGACAGCCTCGGCATCGGCGTGGCCCGGACCCGCATCTGGACGGCGACGGCCGGGGGCGCCCTCATGGCCGTGGCCGGGGCGTACCTGCCGATGGTCTACACCGGGACGTTCACCGAGGGGATCATCGGCGGCCGCGGGTGGCTGGCGATCGCGCTGACCTTCTTCGGCGGCTGGCGCCCGCAGTTCATCGCCGCCGGGGCGCTGTTCTTCGCGGCCATGGACGTGATCGCGCTCCGCGCCGAGGTCGGTGACGTGGGGATCCCCAGCCAGGTGCTCCTGGTCGTCCCGTACGTGGCCACCCTGCTGGTGATGGTCTTCGCCTTCCGCTGGGCGCGGGTCCCGGCGTTCCTGGGCCGCAACTACGACCGGGAGAGCCGCACCGCGTGAGGGAGGACCCCTGAGAGGACCCCGTCCAGAGGCGGACCGTGGGAGGACCCCGTCCTCCCCACCCTCCGCCGGCTCAGGGCGGGACCCGGGACGGGGCCGGCGGTGAGCCTCTGGACGGGGCCGCGTGCCCATCGCGGCCCCGGGAAACGTCGTACCCCCGGCCTAGCGTGCGGGTCATCGAGAGACACGACACGCACCCGCGGAGGTCACGATGACCCGCATCGTCACCAGCATCGCCACGCTGGACCTGGAGATCGCCGTCGCCTACATCGCCCTGGGCGTGGCCCGCAGCGCCTGGGACCACTGCCCGTCGGGGGAGAACGACCGGCGGGTGGCCGAGGCCGCGGCCGCGGTCGACGCGCTGCTCGACGAACGCCTCGACGCCGCCGCCTGAGCACACTCCGTGCGACCCCCGACGGACCTGCGGGGGAGTCCGGCCGGCCCTAGCGTCGGGCCATGACCCAGACCGCCCCGCCCCGCATCGCCCTCGTCACCGGCTCGGACTCCGGCATCGGCAAGGCGACCGCCGTCGCCCTCGCGGAGTCCGGCTGCGACGTCGGGATCACCTGGCACCGCGACCGTGACGGGGCCGAGTCCACCGCCGAGGAGGTCCGCGGGCTCGGTCGGCGGGCCGAGGTCCGGCAGCTGGACCTGACCCGGTTGCCGGAGGCCGCGGACGTGGTGGACGACCTGGCCGAGGCGCTGGGCGGCGTCGACGTGCTGGTCAACGACGCCGGCACCGGCCACATGAGCACGATCCTCGACACCGACTTCGCCACCTGGCGGGAGGTGCTCGCCACCGACCTCGACGGTGCGTTCCTGTGCCTGCAGAAGGCCGCGCGGCGCATGGTCGCCGCCGGCCGCGGCGGGCGGATCGTCAACATCACCAGCGTCCACGAGCACCAGCCGCGGGTCGGCGCGGCCGCCTACTGCGCGGCCAAGGGCGGCCTGGGGCTGCTCACCCGGGTGGCCGCGATCGAGCTGGCCGAGCACGGGATCACCGTGAACGCCGTGGCGCCCGGTGAGATCGCCACGCCGATGACCGGGCAGGAGGACGAGGACCCGACCGCGCCCGGGCACGAGCGGCCCGGCGTCCCGCTGCGCCGTCCCGGGGACGCCCGTGAGGTCGCCGCGGTCGTGGCCTTCCTCGCCTCGCCGGCGGCCGCCTACGTCACCGGCGCGTCCTGGCCGGTGGACGGCGGCATGCTGCAGATGGGCCCGATGGCGGGCTCCCACCTCGACTCCGACGACTGGCGCCGCCCCTGACGGGTGGCCCTCGGCGGGGCAGGGGGTCCGTCACCCGGCGAGCAGGTCCACCAGTTGCCGCCGGTCGGGGCCGGGCGCGGCCGGCACCGGCTGGTCGGCGTACGCCTCCAGCCGTTCCCGCATCCCCGGCCGGGCCAGCACCTCCTGGGGCAGGGCCAGGCACGTGATCGTCTCGAGCAGCGCCCGGTAGGCCTCCGGGTCGTGCATCGCGGCGGCCAGCAGCCGGGCCTGGACCGGGTTGGGGGGTGGCGGTTCCCGGCCCTCGCGGAGGGCGTCCATCTCGGCCAACCGGGCGTGGTCGGCGGCGACCTGGTTGCGGAAGAACGGCGCCACCTCCCGCTCGGTGCCCTCGTCGAAGGCCCGCACGAACGCCGCGGGGTCGCCCAGGTGCTCGCGCGCTGTGGCCCGCAGCAGCTGGGCGTGCACCATGCCGACCGACAGGCCGCGGCCGGCCGAGGGGTTGGTGCAGGCCCACGCGTCGCCCACCGGGACGTAGCCGGTCACCACCGGCTCCCCGTCGACGACCAGCCGCCGGTAGCAGTCGAGCACGCCGGCCATGGCGAGCACGTCGGTGATCGGTTCGCCGTCCAGCCAGTGCGCCTGGCGGGGGCAGGCCGCCACCACGCGGGTGAAGGCCGCCGGGTCGCGCAGCGCCTTGAGCGGCGTGTCGCGGGTCGGTCCGAACACGGTGACCGACCAGGTGTCGTTGTCGGAGATCAGCGTGATCAGCGTGATGCTGCCGATCGGGGTCAGCTGCGGGCCGACCCGTCGCGGCTGCTCCGGGCCGGTGTAGTACCGCGTGTAGTAGACGAAACCGCTGGTGTCGCGCTCCACGTGCGGGGGCCGGGCGCCCAGCTCGGTGAGCCAGTCGCTGCCCCGCGTCCGGCGGCCGGTCGCGTCGACCACCAGGTCGGCGGGCAGCACGGTCCCGTCGTCGGTGCGCAGGCCGGTGACGTGCGGGACGCCGGGCAGCGGCGCCGGGCCGGTCACGAGGCCGGCGACCCGCACTCCGCGGCGCACCGTGACCCGGGGGTGCTCGGCCGCCATCGTGGCGACGACGGCCTCGGCGACCGGACGGCGGCCGGTCACGAACCGCAGCCGGTCGTCGCCGGGCCGCGGTGCGCGGTCCTCGATCGTCGGGGGGAGGGCCGACGTGTAGTCGCCCCAGGCGCACCCGGCGGCGGACAGCCGGTCGACCAGCCCCGGCAGCTCCTGCTCGGCGACCAGCCGGAAGCGCGGGAAGAGCGTGTGCGGCTGCCGGAACTGGGCCACGCCGGCACGGCGCCAGCCGTCCCAGGCGTCGACCGGGGTGTCCGGCGGCTCCAGGGGGTCGACCTCGACGACGGTCACGTCGTGCCCGTCGTCGGCCAGCATCAGCGCGGTGGACAGGCCGATGGTGCCTCCGCCGCAGACCACGATCCCCGCCATGCCGACCTCCCGGGCAGACCCTCCGCCCACCCTCCGCCCGGGCGGAGGGCCGGGACAGGGCCGGACGGCCCCGTCCCCGGGCCCTCGCTCAGGCGGCCCGGCGGTTGCGGCGCTTGTCCCGGTACAGCTCGACGTCGGCGCGCGCCACGAGGTCGGACAGGCCGTCACCGGGCCGGGCGGTGGCGGTCCCGGCCGACCACGACGCCGGGTGGCTGGCCCGCAGCCGGGTCAGCAGCTCGCCGGCGTCGCCGGCGTCGGTGTTGGGCAGGCAGAGCACGAACTCGTCCCCGCCCTGGCGGCCGAGCAGGTCGGCCATCCGCAGCTCCGTGCTCCAGGACCGGGCGAGAGCCTGCAGGAGGGCGTCGCCCGCACCGTGCCCCTCCTCGTCGTTGACGGCCTTGAAGCCGTCGAGGTCGATGACCGCCACCGTGAGCGGCTCCCCGGTGCGCTGCGCATGGGCGAGGCTGCGGGCGGCGTCGGCCTCCCAGGCGCGCCGGTTGGCCAGGCCGGTGAGCGGGTCGGTGCCGGCCGCCCGGCGCAGCTGCCCGGCGATGCGCACCTGCGCCTCGGCGACGACCACGACCGTCACCACCATGGTCAGCCACGGCACGGCGAAGCCCGACGGCGCCGCGGCGACCGCCCCGGCGGTGGTCGCCGCGACCAGGGCGGCGACGTGCAGGCGGGCGGCGCGCGCGCTGAGGTAGTGGGCGCAGAACAACCCCACCGCGACCATGCACGGGCCCAGGCCGACGATGCCGACCGCGGTCACCGACCGCCACGCCAGGACGGCGACCAGCGCCGACACCAGCCCGACCGCGGCGTGCACCCAGCCCGCGCCCAGCCGGGCCCGGCGCCACCACAGCAGCGCACCGCCGACGAGGCCGACCGCGGCCAGCACCCAGGTCAGTCCCACGGGGGTGTCGGGCGACATCGGGTGCAGCGCCCCCACGACGCACAGGGCGCCGCTGACCGCGTACAGCAACGCGAGCAGCGCGACCCCTGTCGGCCGATCCCCGTCCACGTGTCCCCCGTTCGTCCCGCCCAGCATCGACCGGACCGGTGACGTCCTGGAGCGCTGCGTGACCGCAGGCCCCCGAACGGGGGAGGGGGACGGTCACCCGCCGGTGAGCTCCGTGGGCACCGTGATGACGTCGACCATCGCGCCCCGCCGGAACACCGTCACCGGCAGTGACCGGCCGATCGCCTCGTCGAACAGCAGCCGCTGCAGGCTCTGCGCCTCCGCGACCGGCCGCCGGCCGGCCTCCAGCACCAGGTCCCCGGCCTTGAGCCCGGCCCGGTCGGCCGGCGAGCCCGGGACGACGTCGACGATCCGCAGCCCCCGCCGGCGGCCGGTGCGCTCGGCCAGCGGCGCGGGCAGGGGCGCCGGGGTGCTGACCAGCCCCAGGTAGGCGCGGCGCACGCGGCCGTCGCGGGTCAGCGCGGCGACGATCCGCCGGGTCGTGTCGTTGATCGGCACCGCCAGCCCCAGTCCCCATCCGGCGACGGCGGTGTTGACGCCCACGACCCGGCCGGAGGAGTCGGCCAGCGCCCCGCCGGAGTTGCCCGGGTTGAGAGCCGCGTCGGTCTGGATCACGTCCTCCACCACCCGCGCCGTCCGGCCGTCGCGCGTGGGCAGGGACCGGCCCAGGCCGCTGACCACCCCGGCGGTCACCGAGCCGGCCAGGCCCAGCGGGTTGCCGACCGCGACGACCAGCTGCCCCACCCGCAGCCCGGCGGCGTCCCCGAGCTCGGCCGGCGGTGGTGTCGCCGAGCGCGCGCGGACCACGGCGAGGTCCGACAGCGGATCGGCACCGACGACGTCGACGTCGGCCTCGCTGCCGTCGCTGAAGACGGCCCGGCCGCGACGGGCCCGGCCGACGACGTGGGCGTTGGTCAGCAGCAGTCCCTCGCCGGGGACGACGACCGCCGACCCGGCGCCGCCACGCCCGTCGCCCGTGCTGACCTGCAGCGCGGCGACGTGCGGGGTCAGCTCGGCAGCCACGGCGGTGACGACGCGGGAGTAGGCGTCCAGCGCCGGTTCGGTGTCCGGGCCCGGGGCCAGGCTCATGGCGCACCTCCTGATTACCCGATTACAGCCACCAGTGAACTCCTCCGGGAGCGCGTGTGGCGGGCGTCATGCCGTGGGCGAACAGCGCCCCGATACTGGCCCGATGACGGTCTCGGCGGCCGAGCGCAGGGCAGCGGCGGCACGGTCCTGGGCGGCGCTGCGCCCGCGGGTGGCGAAGGAGGCGGTCGCCGCGCTGGGGGAGGCCGAGGGCGACGCCTTCCTGGCCCGGGCCGACCTCGCGCTCTTCGACGTCCACGAGCCGCTCGCGGAGCTGTACGGGGACGCCGCCGACGAGTTGTTCCAGCGGGCGCTGCAGGTCGTCCTGGCCGCCGCGGCGCAACGGCCCGAGGAACTGCGCCGCATCGACCGCCGCCGCGAGATCGACCCGGCGTGGTTCCAGCGTGCCCGCGTGCAGGGCTACGTCTGCTACGTCGACCGCTTCTGCGGCACCCTCGACCGGCTGCCCGACCACCTCGACCACCTCGCCGAGCTGGGCACCACCTACCTGCACCTCATGCCGCTGCTGCGGCCGCGCCCCGGCGAGAACGACGGCGGCTACGCGGTGGCCGACTACCGCGCGGTCGACCCGCGGCTGGGCACGATGGCCGACCTCGAGCGGGTCGCCGCGGCGCTGCACGAGCGGGACATGAGCCTGTGCATCGACCTCGTGCTCAACCACACCGCCCGCGAGCACCCGTGGGCGCAGGGCTGGCTGGCCGGCGACCCCGCCCGCGCCGGCTTCTACACGGTCTTCCCCGACCGCACGCTGCCCGACGCCTACGACGCCACCATCCCGGAGGTGTTCCCCGACCGGGCGCCGGGCTCGTTCAGCTGGGTGCCCGAGGCCCTCGACGGTGCCGGCGGCTGGGTGTGGACGACGTTCTGGCCCTACCAGTGGGACCTCGACTACGCCAACCCCGAGGTCACCCTGGCGATGCTCGGCGAGATCACCTGGCTGGCCAACCGCGGCGTCGACGTCTTCCGCATGGACGCCGTCCCGTTCATGTGGAAGCGGCTGGGCACCTCCTGCCAGAACCTGCCCGAGGGGCACTCCCTGCTCCAGCTGCTGCACGCGCTCACCCGGCTGGCCGCACCCGGCGTCGTCTTCAAGGCCGAGGCGATCGTGTCGCCCGACGACCTGGTGCCCTACCTCGGCGGGCACGACCGCTTCCGCCCCGAGTGCGAGCTGGCCTACCACAACTCGCTCATGGTCCTGCTGTGGAGCAGCCTGGCCACCCGCGACGTCCGGCTGGCCCGGGCGGCGCTGGGCCGGATGCGGCCGATCCCGCCGAGCGCCACATGGGTCACCTACGTCCGCGGCCACGACGACATCGGCTGGGCGGTGACCGACGAGGACGCCGCGGCCGTCGGCGCGGACGGGTTCGCCCACCGGCGCTTCCTCAACGACTTCTACGCCGGCCGCTTCCCGGGCTCCTTCGCCCGCGGGGCGCTGTTCCAGGAGAACGAGGCCACCGGTGACGCGCGCGTCTCCGGCTCGGCGGCCTCGCTGTGCGGCATCGAGCAGGCGCTGGCCGACGGGGACGAGGCCGCCCTCGAGGCCGGGATCCGGCGGCTGGTGCTGCTGTACTCGGTCGTCTACGGCTTCGGCGGCATCCCGCTGCTGTACATGGGCGACGAGCTCGCGCTGCGCAACGACACCGGCTACCTCGCCGACCCCGAGCGCGCGCCGGACAACCGCTGGATG
The DNA here is from genome assembly GCF_054050095.1 of Geodermatophilus sp. SYSU D01105. Classification (NCBI taxonomy): domain Bacteria; kingdom Bacillati; phylum Actinomycetota; class Actinomycetes; order Geodermatophilales; family Geodermatophilaceae; genus Geodermatophilus; species Geodermatophilus sp. SYSU D01105. Next base: position 12,022 of record NZ_JBJGYR010000024.1, on the reverse strand, counting down.
CACCGGCCGCCGATGGACTGGGCCGCCGCCGCCCGCCGCGAGGACCCCACCACGCTCGAGGGCCGGGTCTTCGCGCGCATCCGGCGGCTGGGGGAGGCGCGCCGCTCGATCCTGGCGCTGCGCGGCGGCGTCGAGTCGGTCCTGCTGGACGCCGGCAGCGACGCGGTCCTGGCGTGGTCGCGGCGCCACCCGCGCAGCGGCACGTTCGTCGGGCTGGCCAACGTCAGCCCCGAGGCGCAGGAGGTCGACGCCGACACGGTCACCGGCTTCGGCACCTTCCCCCTGGTGCACGGCAGCGACGGCCCGCTCGAGGTCCGGGACGGGCGGCTGGTGGTCCCCGGCCTGGGCTTCGCGTGGTTCGCCGAGCCGTGACGGGCTCCCCGCCGTCGCCGGCGGCCGGCGCCACCGTCGGCGTCGAGGAGGAGTTCCACCTCGTCGACCCCGGCACCCTCGCGCTCGCCCCGGCACCCGAGGTCGCCGCCGCGGCCCTCGCCGGCACGGCGGGAGCCCACGTCCACGCCGAGATCGCGACGACCCAGCTGGAGACGGCGACCGGCGTGTGCACGACCCTCGCCGAGCTGCGCGCCCAGCTGGTCACCACGCGGACCGAGGCCGCGGCCGCGGCGGCACGCGCCGGGCTGGCGGTGCTGGCCGCCTCCACGCACCCGTTCGGCTCCTGGCGCGACCAGCCGCTCACGCCCGACCGGCGGTACGACGAGATGGTGGCCCGCTGGGCGGTGCTCGCCCGGCAGCAGGACATCTGCGGCTGCCACGTGCACGTCGGCGTCCCGGACCTGGAGACCGCCGTGGCCGTGATGGACCGCGCGCGGCCGTACCTGCCGGTGCTGCTGGCCATGACCGGCAGCTCGCCGTTCCACGACGGTGCCGACACCGGCTACGAGAGCTTCCGGACGCCGTGGTGGTCGCGCTGGCCCAACGCCGGTCCGCCCGAGCACCTGGGCAGCGCGGAGCGGTACCGGGCCGTCGTCGACGCCCTGGTGCGGGGGGACGTCATCGGCGACGCCCGGCACCTGTACTGGGACCTGCGCCCCTCGGCCCGCTACCCCACGGTCGAGTTCCGGCTCGCCGACGTGTGCACCGCGCTCGACGACGTCGTCCTGCACGCCGCCCTCGCCCGCTCGCTCGTGCGCGTGCTCGCCGGCCGGGCCGAGCGCGGCGAGCCGGTGCCCGAGGTGCGACCCGAGCTGCTCCGCGCGGCCCGCTGGCGAGCGGCGAAGGACGGCCTCGGCGGGGAGCTCTACGACCCGGTCCGCGGCGAGCCGGTGCGGGCGCGGGCCGCCGTCGACCGGCTGCTCGCCGAGCTCGCCGACGACCTCCGGGGGCACGACGAGGAGGACGAGGTCGCGCGGCTGCTGCTCCGGCTGCAGCGGCGGGGGACGTCGGCGGCCCGGCAGCGGCGGACCTGGCAGGCGACCGGTGACCTGCGCGCCGTGGCCGCGGAGCTGGTCAGGGACGGCGCGGTCGGCGACGGCTGACGCGTGGCCGTCGACGGTCCGGGTAGGGGGCACCCATGACCGGACCCCGACCGCTCGCCCTCGTCACCGGTGCCTCCAGCGGGATCGGCCTCGAACTCGCCCGCCAGTTCGCCGGCGCCGGCTTCGACCTCGTCGTCAACGCCGAGGACGCGGAGCTGACCCCCGCCGCCGAGCAGCTGCGCGCCGCCGGCACCACCGTGCAGGCCGTCCAGGCCGACCTGCGCACCGCCGCCGGCGTCGAGGCGGTCTGGGCCGCCGTCCAGGCCACCGGGCGCCCGCTGGCCGCCGCCGCGCTCAACGCCGGCGTCGGGCACGGTGGCCCGTTCGTCGAGAACGAGCTCGAGGCGGAACTCGAGATCATCGACCTGAACGTCACCTCGACGGTGCGGCTGGCCAAGCTGGTACTGCGGGACATGGTGGCCCGCAACGAGGGCCGGGTGCTGTTCACCTCGTCGATCGCCTCGACGATGCCCGGGTCGTTCCAGGCGGTCTACAACGCGTCGAAGTCGTTCGTGCAGTCCTTCGCCGAGGCGCTGGTGGAGGAGCTCGAGGACACCGGGGTCACCGTCACCTCGCTGATGCCCGGGCCCACCGACACCGAGTTCTTCGACCGCGCCGAGATGCAGGACACCAGGATCGGCGCCGGGAAGAAGGACGACCCGGCCCAGGTGGCGGAGCAGGGGTTCGAGGCGCTGATGAAGGGCGAGGACAAGGTCGTCGCCGGGTCGTTCATGACCAAGGTGCAGGGCGCCGCCAACGCCGTCATCCCCGACCGGCTCAAGAGCAAGGCGCACCGGCAGATGGCCGAGCCCGGCAGCGCGGAGTAGCGCCGTGACCGCGGGCGTCCGTGACCTCGCCCTCCCGCTGCGGGACGAGGGCGACCTCGACCCGCTGCTGGAGCGGGTCGGGGACGCCCGCATCGTGGCGATCGGCGAGGCCAGCCACGGCACGCACGAGTACTACGCCTGGCGGGCGGCGCTGACCCGCCGGCTGGTCACCGAGCGCGGCTTCGACTTCGTGGCCGTCGAGGGCGACTGGCCCGACTGCCACCGGGTCCACCGCAGCGTGACGCTGCGCCCGGACGCCGACGCCGACCCGTACGACGCCCTGGACGCGTTCTCCCGCTGGCCGACGTGGATGTGGGCCAACGACGACGTCGTCGCCTTCTGCCGCTGGCTGCGCGAGGTCAACGCCGGGCGGCCGGCCGACGCGCGGGTGGGCTTCCACGGCCTGGACGTCTACAGCCTCTGGGACTCGATGCACGAGCTCGTCGCCTGGCTGCGCGAGCACGAGCCCGAGCACGTGGACACCGCCGTGCGCGCGCTGCGCTGCTTCGAGCCCTTCGGCGAGGACGGCGCCGAGTACGCCTTCGCCAGCCGCCTCGCACCGACCACGTGCGAGCAGGCCGTCGTCGACCTGCTGCACCACCTGTGCCAGGAGCGCGGCGAGGAGAGGTTCGCCGACGACCCGGACGCCCGCTTCTCCGCCGAGCAGAACGCCGCCGTGGTCGTCGGCGCCGAGCGCTACTACCGCGCGATGGTGGGGGGCTCGGCCCAGTCGTGGAACGTCCGCGACGTGCACATGGCCGACACCCTCGACCGGCTGCTGACCCATGCCGGGGACAAGGCCGTCGTCTGGGAGCACAACACGCACGTCGGGGACGCGCGGGCCACCGACATGGCCGGTGCCGGGATGGTCAACGTCGGCCAGCTGCTGCGTGAGCGGCACGGTGCCGAGGACGTCGTCCTCGTGGGTTTCGGCGGCTACGCGGGCGGGGTGGTCGCCGGGTCGGAGTGGGGGGCGCAGATGCAGCGGCTGCCCGTCCCCGAGGCGCGGCCCGGGAGCCTGGAGGCGCTGCTGCACGCCGAGGTCGGACACGATGCGCTGTTCGTCGTCCCCCCGGGGCCGCGGGCGGCCTGGCTGGACCGCCGGCTCGACCACCGGGCGATCGGGGTGGTCTACCGGCCCGAGCGGGAGCGCTGGGGCAACTACGTGCCCACGGTGCTGGGGGAGCGCTACGACGCGTTCCTGTACCTGGACGCCACCCGGCCGCTGCAGCCCCTGCACCTCGAGCGCGCCGACGAGCACGTGCCGCCGCCGGCGCACGACGTCTGATGTCGGGGGCCCCGCGCCCGGCCGCGGACGGGCGGCTGCAGAGCCGGCCGTCGGCCTCGCTCCCCGGGTCGTCGTCGCCGGCCGGGGTGGTCGCGCTGGACCTGGGCGGGCGGCACGACGCGCTGCTGGTGGTGCCCGACGGCCCGCCCGTCGCGCGGCCGCTGCTGGTCTTCTGCCACGGCGCGGGTGGCACCGCGGCGCAGAGCCTGGCGGCGGTCGGGGACCTCGCCGCGGCCCGGGGCGTGCTCGTCGTCGCGACCACGTCGGTGGACCGGACGTGGGATCTCGTCACCGGGGGCCTGGGCCGGGACGTCGCCGTGCTCGACGCCGCCCTCGAACGGGCCTTCGCCGCGCACCCGGTGAGCCGGGTCGCCGTCGGCGGGTTCTCCGACGGTGCGTCCTACGCGCTGTCCCTCGGGCTGGCCAACGGCGACCTCCTCGACGCCGTCCTGGCCTTCTCGCCCGGCTTCGTCGCCGCTCCCGGGTTCGAGGGGCGGCCGCGCATCTGGATCTCCCACGGCACCGCCGACCGCGTGCTGCCCGTCGACCGGTGCGGCCGGCGGGTGTCCCGGCAGCTCGCCGCGGCAGGCTACGACGTCACGTACGAGGAGTTCGCCGGCGGCCACGTGGTGACCCCCGACCTGGTGACCGCCGCGCTCGACCACTGGCTGGACGGCACGCGCTGACCCCGGCCCCGTCCCGGGTCCCGCCCCGAGCCTGCGAGGGGTGGGGAGGACGGGGCCCTCTCAGGCGGACCTGCGCTCGGTGACGTCCTCGGCGGGCGCGGCGTCGTCCTTGGGGCCGCCGGTCTTGGACACCGTGAAGGCCGGGCCCAGGTGCTCCAGCGCCAGCCGGCCGTAGACCTGCTGCTGGGTGGCGACCCGCTCGGCGCGGCCGCGGCCGAGGAAGCTGACCACCCAGTGCAGCATCGTGGTGAGCCGGTTCTTGAACCCGACGATGTACATCAGGTGCACGACCAGCCACAGCACCCAGGCGATGAAGCCCTGGAACTTGAACTTCGAGATGTCGGCGACCGCGGAGAACCGGGAGATGGTCGCCATGGAGCCCTTGTCCTTGTAGCGGAACGGGCCGGCGGGCTGACGGCCCTCGAGGCGTCGCAGGATCGCGTCGGCGGCGTACCGGCCACCCTGGATGGCGACCTGCGCGACGCCGGGCAGCCGGTCGAGGCTCATCATGTCGCCGACCACGTGCACCTCGGGGTGGCCGGGCAGGGTGAGGTCGGGCTGGACGGCGACCCGGCCGGCCCGGTCGACCTCGGCGCCGGACTGCTCGCCGAGTTGGCGGCCGAGCCCGGAGGCCTGGACGCCGGCGGCCCAGATCTTGGTGGCGGCCTGGATGCGCCGGGTCTGCCCGTCGGCGTCCTTGACCTCGATGCCGTCGGCGTCGACGTTGGTCACCATCGCGCCCAGCTGCACCTCCACGCCGATCCGGTTGAGCTGGCGGCGGGCGCGGTCGCCGAGCTTCTCCCCGAACGAGGGCAGGACGGCGGGTGCGGCGTCGAGCAGGATGACCCGCGCCTTGGTCGGGTCGATGCGGCGGAAGTCGCGGTGCAGGGTGCGGTGGGCCAGCTCGGCGATCTGCCCGGCCATCTCCACGCCGGTGGGGCCCGCGCCGACGACGACGAAGGTGAGCAACCGGTCGACCTCGGCGGGGTCGGTGGCCAGCTCGGCCAGCTCGAAGGCGCCGAAGATCCGGCCGCGCAGCTCCAGGGCGTCGTCGATGCTCTTCATGCCAGGGGCGAACTCGGCGAACTGGTCGTTGCCGAAGTAGGACTGCCCGGCACCGGCGGCGACGATGAGCTCGTCGTAGGGGTGCACCGTCCGCCGGCCGAGGATGGTCGAGGTGACGGTGCGGTTGGCCAGGTCGATGTCGGTGACCTCGCCGAGGACCACCCGGGCATTCTTCTGGCCGCGCAGGATCTCGCGGGTCGGCGGGGCGATCTCGCCCTCGCTGAGGATCCCGGTGGCCACCTGGTAGAGCAGCGGCTGGAACAGGTGGTGGCTGGTCTTGCCGATCAGCGTGATGTCGACCGGGGCCTTGCGCAGCCGCTGCGCGGCGAACAGGCCACCGAACCCCGACCCGATGATGACGACCCTGGGACGGCCGGACGGGGGAGTGCCGACGGGTGCGGTCGCAGGTGATGTCGTCATGACGAATGAGTCTCCCATCCCGACGTCTCGAGGCCGTGCGCGGCCTCGAGGGATGCAGGCCACAGTCTGGCCCTACCCGTGGAGCGGCGCCTCACGCAGCGGGCCGGTAGACCGTTCGGGGTGACCTCCCCCGCAGTCCGGCCGGTGCTGGTCCCCGGGCTGGGCCTGGACGCCCGGTCCTCCGCCCGGCTGCGCCGGCTGGTCCCCGGCGACGTCGTCGTCCTGCCCGGCATGGGCCGCGCCGCGCCGGTCCCGCCCCTCGACGAGCTGGCCCGGCGGCTGCGCGACCGGCTCGGGCCCGGGCCGGTCCTGCTCGTCGGGCACTCGCAGAGCTGCCAGGTGGTGGCCGCCGCCGCGGCCGACCCGCGGGTGGCCGGGCTCGTGCTGCTCGGGCCCACCACCGACCCGCGGCTGCGGTCGGCCCCGGTGCTGGTCCGGCGGTGGCTCCGGACGGCGCTGCGCGAGCCGTGGGCCCAGGTGCCGCTGGTCCTCGCCCAGTGGTGGTCCACCGGCCCGTGGGCGATGGCCCGGCTGTGGCGGGTTGCCGCACCCGACCGGATCGACGTCCGCCTGCGCGGGGTCCGGGTGCCGGTGACCGTCGTCCGCGGCACCCGCGACCGGCTGTGCCCCGACGACTGGGCGACCGTCGTGGCGGCCGCCGCGCCGCGCGGCCGGCTGGTCGAGGTGCCCGGTGCGGCGCACATGACCGTGCAGACCCACCCCCGCGCGGTCGCCGACGTCGTGGCGGCCGCCCTCCGGGAGTGCGGCGGCCCCGGGAGGTGCCCGGGCGGCATCGGGGATGAGCGGGCTGGTGGCACGGCCGTGTCACCATGACGCCGTGGCGCACACATCTGCCTCGGCCGGCGCGCTGCTCAACCACGTGCGCACGGGCCGCGCGCGGAGCCGTGCCGAGCTGGTGGCGCTCACCGGGGCGTCGCGCAACACCGTCAGCGCGCGGGTCGACCAGCTCATCGCCGCGAACCTCCTCGAGGAGGGCGGGCGCGGGTGGAGCACCGGGGGGCGCCCGCCGACGCTGCTGCAGTTCAACAGCCGGGCCGGGTGCGTCCTGGCGGTGGACCTGGGCGTCACCAGCGTCGACGTCGCCGTCACCGACCTCTCCGCGCAGATCCTCGCGACCGCGGGCCACGCCATCGACATCGCCGAGGGCCCCGGCCGGGTGCTGGCCGAGGTGGACCGGCTCGCGCAGAAGGTGCTCGCCGAGGCCGGGCTCACCCCCGCCGAGGTGTGCGCCGTGGGCGTCGGCGTCCCCGGGCCGGTGGAGCACTCCAGCGGGCGGCCGTCCCACCCGCCGATCATGCCCGGCTGGCACGACTACCCGATCCCCAGCGCGTTCGGCCGCTACGACTGCCCCGTCTACGTCGACAACGACGTGAACGTCATGGCCCTCGGCGAGATGGGGGTCGCCGGGTCGGTCCAGGACGTGCTCGTCGTGAAGGTCGGTACCGGGATCGGCTGCGGCGTCATCGTCGACGGCCGCGTGTACCGCGGGGCGCAGGGCAGCGCCGGCGACATCGGGCACATCCACGTCGCCCAGCCCGACGGGCGCACGGTCATCTGCCGCTGTGGCCAGGAGAACTGCCTCGAGGCGATCGCCGGGGGCGGCGCGCTGCTCCGCGACGCCGTGGCCGCCGGGCTGCCGGTCAGCACGATCCGCGAGGTCGTGGAGCGCGCGGCCCAGGGCGACGGCGTGGCCCTGGAGCTGGTCCGCGACGCCGGCCGGACGATCGGCACGGTGCTCGCCGCGCTGGTCAACTTCTTCAACCCCCACCGCATCGTCATGACCGGGGGCGTGGCCCGGGCCGGCGTCCCGCTGCTGGCCGGCATCCGCGAGGCGGTGTACCGCCGGTCGATGCCGCTGGCCGCCCGGGCGCTGGAGATCACCGTCAGCGAGGCCCCCGACCTCTCCGGCCGGGTGGGCGCGGCACTCATGGCGATCGAGGGCTTCCTCGACGAGGACTCCGTCCACCAGGCCGTCACCCGCTGACCCCGCGGCCGGGGCGGGTCCCCGGCGACGCTCGGTGGCCCGGAGGGCGCGGATCCGGGCGACCCGCCCGCGCGCCGACTCTCCGGACGTTGCGGTTCGGTAACTGCCGCACGTGGCCTTGACCACACATCGGCGCTACACATAAGTTGTCGCCTGGTCCGACTAATGGTCAACGATGAGCAAAAGTCCGGGTGGTGCTGCGGTGTCCTCTCTGTCCCTGCCGGAGCTCGGGGGTCGTCCCGAGCCCGTCGCGGCCCTCCGCGCCGGAGGGCGGGCGTGACCGCGCCGCTGCTGGAGATGCGCGGCATCGTCAAGAGCTTCCCGGGGGTCCGGGCCCTCGACGGTGTCGACCTCGACGTCCGGGCGGGCGAGGTGCACTGTCTGCTCGGCCAGAACGGCGCCGGCAAGTCCACGCTGATCAAGGTCCTCGCCGGTGCGCACCAGCCCGACGCGGGCAGCATCTCCTGGCGGGGCCAGTCGGTCTCGCTGGCCACCCCGCAGGCCGCGATGTCGCTGGGCATCGCGACGATCTACCAGGAGCTCGACCTGGTGGCCGGGCTGACCGTCGCGGACAACATCTTCCTGGGCCGGGAGTTCTCCCGGTTCGGCCTCACCCGTCCCGCCGAGGGCAACCGCGCCGCCAGCGCGCTGCTCACCCGGCTCGGCCACCCGGAGATCCGGCCCACCGCCGAGGTCGGCTCCCTCCCCGCCGCCGCGCAGCAGATGGTGAGCATCGCCCGGGCCCTGTCGCAGGACGCCCGGTTGATCATCATGGACGAGCCGTCGGCGGTCCTCGACAACGAGGAGGTCGAGCGGCTGTTCCGGGTGATCCGCGACCTGCAGGCCTCCGACGTCGCCGTCGTCTACATCTCCCACCGGCTCGAGGAGATCCGCGAGATCGGTGACCGGATCACCGTGCTCAAGGACGGCCGGACGGTCGCGACCGGGCTGCCCGCCCGCGAGACGCCGACCCGCGAGGTCATCACCCTGATGACCGGCCGCACCATCGAGTACGTCTTCCCCACCCGGGAGGAGCAGCCGCACACCGACGAGCCGCCGCTGCTCGAGGTCGAGGGGCTGGGCCTGCGCGGCTCCTTCCACGACGTCTCCTTCCGGGTCCGCCCCGGCGAGATCGTCGGCCTGGCCGGGCTGGTCGGCTCCGGGCGCTCGGAGATCCTCGAGACCGTCTTCGGCGCCCGCACCGCCACCAGCGGCACCGTGCGGGTCGCCGGCCGGCGGCTGCGTCCCGGCGACGTCGGGGGAGCGGTCGCGGCCGGCGTGGGGCTCGCGCCCGAGGAGCGCAAGAGCCAGGCGCTGCTGCTCGGCGAGTCGGTCTACCGCAACATCAGCATCTCCAGCCTGGCCCGGTTCGCCCGCGCGGGCTTCCTCTCGGGTGCGGCGGAGAAGGACGCCGCGCGCCGCCAGGTGGAGTCCCTGGAGGTGCGGCCGGCCGACGTCGACCGCGAGGTCCGCACGCTGTCCGGCGGCAACCAGCAGAAGGTCGTCCTGGCCCGCTGGCTGCTGCGCGACTGCCGGGTGCTGCTGCTCGACGAGCCCACCCGCGGCGTGGACGTCGGCGCCCGGTCGGAGATCTACGCGCTGGTCCGGGAGCTGGCCGACCGCGGTGTCGCGGTGGTCGTCGTCTCCAGCGAGATCCCGGAGGTCCTCGGGCTGGCCGACCGGGTCCTGGTCGTCGCCGAGGGGGCGGTCGTGGCCGAGCAGCCGGCCGCAGAGCTCGACGAGCACCGCGTGCTCGACCTGGTCATGGAGGGGATCGGCCACCGAGGTGCCCCCCTTCCCGGAACGATGCAGCACGAAGGGGACGTGGCATGAGCGGGAGCACCACCGCGACGACGGGGGGAGCGGCCGGCGCGGCCGCGGACCCGACGGCGCGCGGCCGGAACGGCGGGGGAGGGGCGGCGAGCTTCATGTCCGGCCCGGTCGGCCGGAACCTCGGCCTGGTCGTGGCGCTGGCGATCCTGTGCGTCGTCGGCGTCCTCACCGCCGGTGAGCGGTTCGCCGACGTCGACAACCTGCTGACCATCCTGCGGCTGGCCGCGGTCATCGGCGTGGTGAGCATCGGGATGACCTTCGTGATCATCGGTGGCGGCATCGACCTGTCCGTGGGTGCCCTCGTCGCCCTGGCCTCGGTGTGGGCCACCACGCTGGCCACCCAGCAGATGGCCGAGGACTTCCACTGGATCGTCATGGTCTTCACGGCGGTCGTGGTCGGTGCGGTCGCCGGGCTGGTCAACGGCCTGGTCATCGCCTACGGCAAGCTGGCCGCCTTCATCGCCACCCTCGCGATGCTCGCGGCGGCCCGCGGGCTGGCGGAGATCATCGCCAACCGGCGGACGCAGATCATCCAGGACCGCGACTTCCTCGCGTTCTTCTCCGGCAGCGTCCTCGGCATCCCGACCCTGGTGATCATCTTCGCGCTGGTCGCCGTCGCCGGGTGGGTGCTGCTCAACCGCACCACCTTCGGCCGGCGCACCTTCGCCGTCGGCGGCAACGCGGAGGCCGCGCGGCTGGCCGGCATCCGGGTGCAGCGGCACACCGTCAAGCTCTACGTCCTGTCCGGTATCACCTGCGGCATCGCGGCGGTGATGATCATGGCGCGGACGACGACCGGCAGCTCCACCCACGGCACGCTCTACGAGCTGGACGCGATCGCCGCGGTGGTCATCGGCGGCACCCTGCTCATCGGCGGGCGCGGCACGATCGTCGGCACCGTCCTCGGCGTGCTGATCTTCACCACGCTCGGCAACGTCTTCACGCTGAACAACCTGTCCAGCTCGGCGCAGGCCGTGGCTCGCGGCGTGATCATCGTCGCCGCCGTCCTGCTCCAGCAGCGGCTGGCCACCGGCGGGTTCAGCTTCCGCCGGCCCTCCGCCGGACATCCGCCGTCCGGCGGCCCGGCCGTCCAGGGCTCGCCCGCGGGGGCGGTGTCCGGCGGCACCAGCGGGGACGGCGGACCCGGTGGCGCCCGCCCCGGCGGCGCGGAGCGCTCCCAGACCTGACCGGCGCGCCGCGCGCGCACCGGTCGGCACCACCCCGCCGGGCCCCGGCCCGCTGGGCGCACCACCACGTGACAGACGACCTGGCACTCCGAGCCAGGGAGGCACATCGAGGAGAGAACATGTCTGCAGCGAGGCAGCGTCCGTTCCGCCGCCTGACGTACACCGCGGTCGCACTCATGAGCGCCGGCGCCCTCGTGGCCGGCTGCACCAGCAACACCCCGGAGAGCTCCGGGGCAGAGGGCGGCAACAACGCCGCGAGCGACAACGACGAGGCCGGCGAGACCGTCCGCATCGGCTTCTCCGCGCCGGCCGCCGACCACGGCTGGATGGCCGGCATCAGCCAGGCCGCCCAGGCCGAGGCCGACCGCTTCGAGGACGTCGAGCTCAGCATCGCCGAGGGCACCAACGACGTCAGCACCCAGATCAGCCAGGTCGAGACCTTCATCAACGAGGGCGTCGACGCCATCGTGCTGCTGCCCTTCGACGGCGCGGCGCTGACCCCCGTGGCGCTGCGGGCCATGGAGGCGGGCATCCCGGTCATCAACGTCGACCGCGAGTTCAACAGCCCGTTCGCCGCCCGGGCCACCGTCCTCGGCGACAACTACGGCATGGGTGTCTCGGCCGGCCAGTACGTCTGCGAGCAGTTGGGTGACCAGCCCGACGCGGTCGTCGCCGAGATCGCCGGCATCGACTCGCTGCCGCTGACCCAGGACCGCAGCCAGGGCTTCGCCGACGCGCTGGCCGAGTGCGGCCTCAACGTCGACAACCGCGTGGCCGCGGACTTCACCGTCGAGGGCGGCGAGGAGGCCGCGGCCAACCTGCTGCAGGCGGCGCCGCAGATCGACGCGATCTGGAACCACGACGACGACCAGGGCGTCGGTGTCCTGGCCGCCATCACCAACGCCGGCCGCAGCGAGTTCGTCATGGTCGGCGGGGCCGGCTCGGCCAACGCGATGCGCGAGATCCAGTCCGGCGACTCGGTGCTCCAGGCGACCGTCATCTACCCGCACACCCAGGCCGCCGACGGCATCGCGCTCGCCCGGCTGATCGCGCAGGGCAAGAGCATGTCCGACCTCACGTCCCAGGGCGTGCCGCAGCGGATCGTGCTCGACGCCCCGGTCGTCACCGCCGAGAACGTCGACCAGTACATCGACGCCGCCTTCGAGTCCTGACCGCTGCCGCGGGGTCGCCGGAGCCCGGTGCTCCGGCGACCCC